>DATHFE010000218.1:0-6739 GCA_035318245.1 Sphingomicrobium sp.
GGTGAGAACGTCCCCCGCCCCCGACGGGTGGGCGCGCATTTCATGAACGAACAGCAGGACGATTCCGGCGATCGCGGGGATCGACGACAGGATGAAGCGGCGGTTGGGGCGATCGCCGAGCCACGCCCAGGCCAGCAGCGAATTGGGAATCAGCAGAAGCGCGAACACGGTCGCCACCAGACCCGACGTAATGTGCCGCTCCGCAAGATAGACCGCGTTGAAATTGATGGAGAATTGACTGATCCCGAACAGTAGCGCGATTTTCCACGCCCCGCGCGGAAGGCGAAGCGGCGCGCCTTGCCAGCGCGCGACGGCGACCATCGCAACCGTGGCGATTAGAAAGCGGTAGGCGACCGACCATTGCGGGGCGGCGGACCCCAATTGATCGCGAATCACGATCCAGGTCGAGCCCCAGATGCCGGTGAATATAATGAACGAAGCGATGATCGCGCCGCGGCTGAGCGGCGAATCCGACGATTGGTTCACAACGCCTCGATCGCGGCGGCCAGCTTGCTCACCGCGCCCATATCCTGATCCCAGCTGGTGACCAATCGGATTTCCCCAGGCCCCCAATCGTAGAAATCGAAGCCCTGCGCGCTAAGTGCCGCGGCCTCCTCTGGGGTGGCCCGGAGGAACAATTCGTTCGCTTCGACCGGATAGATCAGGCGCTCCCCGGCCGCTTCGGAGAGCGCGGTCGCAGCGCGGTTGGCCGCTCGGGCATTGGCCAACCACAGGTCGCCGTCGAGCAGGGCTAGTATCTGGGCTGCGAGAAAGCGGCCTTTCGACAGCAGATGGCCGGCGCGCTTGCGCCGATAGAGGGTGTCGGCGGCCAGTTCCGGCTTGAAGAAGATCAAGGCCTCAGCACTCATTCCGCCATTCTTGACGAAGCCGAACGACAGAGCGTCGACTCCCGCGCGCCACGTGACATTGGCCGGGGCTTCGCCGGTTGTCGCCAGCGCATTCGCGAACCGCGCGCCGTCCATGTGGAATCCGAGCCCGCGCGAACGGGCCAGCTCGCCGAGCGCGGCGACTTCGGCGGCGCGATAGACCAGGCCATATTCGGTAGCGTTAGTGATCGACAGCGCATGCGGCTGAACTTGGTGGACGTCATCGCGAATCCGGTCGCAGGCCTCGGCGACAGCATCAGGCGTCACTTTGGCGCCGGCACCATCTACCAGCATTAGCTTGGCGCCATGGGTGTAGAAAGCTGGAGCGCCGCATTCGTCAATTTCGATATGGGCGTAGCGATGGCAGACGATCGCGCCGTACGGCGGGCAAAGAGCCGCGAGGGCGAGGCAATTGGCGGCGGTGCCGGTCGATGTCCACAACGCCGTTACGCGGGTCTCGAAGACGTCAGAGAAAGCATCGTCGAGCCGGCGGCTCCATGCGTCGCCGTCATAAGCGGTATCCAGCCGATTGGCCGCGGCGATCGCTTCCATCACCGCCGGGCAGGCGGGCGCGGCATTGTCGGAGAAAAATCGCATCTAATGAGCGAATGGCGGCGGCAGGCCGGTTGGTCAATAAAAAGGGCCCCAGCGTCGGATGACGCCGGGGCCCAATACTCAAACAGGCTCTGTTTTAGAGCGAGTTCGACACGTTGTTGAAGGTCGTGCTCAGCTTGGTGCCGATGCCCTGCATCGCGCCAATCGCCGCAACGGCGATGAGGGCGGCGATCAGGCCGTATTCGATGGCCGTCGCGCCCTTATGGTCGCGAATCAGCCTGAGAAAATTGCGCATGTCCTATCCCCTCGGTCTAACCCGGTTGGAATAGGCCGGCAGGGTAAAGAAATGGTGAAGCCAAGCGGTAAATTTCCCTGTTTCCCGGATGTTCTCGCTAAGTCATTGAAAAAATGGTGCTGCCGGTGAGGATTGAACTCACGACCTCAGCCTTACCAAGGATGCGCTCTACCACTGAGCTACGGCAGCATGTCCGGGGACGGCGGGCCTATGACCGTTCCGACTCGGCGCTGTCAAGGCGGGTTGCCGCTCCGTCGCGACCGAGGCAAGGAGCGCGGACGATGAGCGACAGTGACAAAAGGCGCGAAGAACGGCTGGCCGCGGCGCTGCGCGAGAATTTGCGCAAGCGCAAAGCCCAGGCGCGCGAGTTGGCCGCGCCGCCTCCCCTGTCGCCCCCAAAGGACTAAAGCGGGGCGCAGGCCGCCTCGATCCACGCGCGGTCTTCAGGCGCGAGCCCCGGGCCGACCTTCTCGACCACGTCGGCGTGGTACGAGTCGAGCCAGGCGATTTCGGAATCGGACAGCAAATTGCGGTCGATCAGCCGCCGGTCGATTGGCGCGAAGGTCAAGGTTTCGAAGCCGAGCATTTCCTTCTCGGCCCCCTTGATCTCACGTTCGACCACAAGGACCAGATTTTCGATGCGGATGCCGTATTCGCCTGCCTTATAATAGCCGGGCTCGTTGGACAGGATCATGCCCGCCGCGAGCGGTTCGTCGCCGCCCGATTGTGAGCTTCCCACAGGCGAGATGCGCTGCGGCCCTTCGTGGACGGACAGGAAGCTACCGACGCCGTGACCGGTGCCATGGGCGTAATCGAGACCCGCATCCCACAAGGGACGGCGGGCGAAGCTGTCGAGCTGGCTGCCACGGGTGCCCTTGGGGAAACGCGCGGTGGCGATGGCAATATGGCCCTTCAACACGCGGGTGAAGCGGTCGCGCATCTCATCGCTCGGGGTGCCGATCGCCACGGTGCGGGTGATGTCGGTCGTGCCGTCGGCATATTGCCCGCCCGAATCGACGAGGTAGATGCTATTCATCTCCAGCGGGCGGTTAGTCGCCTCGCTGGCACGGTAATGGACGATCGCGCCATTAGGGCCCGATCCCGAGATCGTGTCGAACGACAAATCCTTGAGCATGCCACTCTCGCGCCGGAGCGCTTCGAGATGATCGGAAGCCTTCAATTCGTCGAGCCCGCCCTTTGGGGCCTCCTCGCCAATCCATTTTAGGAAGCGCGCGATAGCGGCGCCGTCGCGCGCCTGCGCCGAGCGCTGGCCGGCGATCTCGACCTCATTCTTGATCGCGCGCGGAAGCACCGTCGGATCGCGCACCGGGACGATCGTCGCTCCGGCTTTGTCGAGCGCGTCGAAAATCGCCGCGACCGAGCGCTCTGGATCGACCGCGACGCGCTTCCCCTTGAGCTCGGCAAGCGCATTCTCGAACTCTGCACGCTCATGGACTCGGACGCCATTGCCGAGATGCTGGCGTACCTCGGCGTCGACTTTCTCGCCGGCGACGAACAGGTCGGCGGTACCGTCCGAATTGACCAAGGCGTAAGCGAGCGCAACCGGAGTGTGGGAGACGTCAGCGCCACGCACATTGAAGGTCCAGGCGATTGAATCCAGCGCCGCCAGCACGGCCGCATCCGCATCTTGCTTGCCGAGCCATTCGGCGATTTTCTGGCGCTTGTCGGCACCCGACTGGCCGGCGAGCTTCTCGGGATGGACGATGAGCTTGGCAACGGACGCGGCCGGGCGATCGTCCCACACGGCGTCGATCGGATTGCGGCGCACCGCGACCAATTCGGCGCCCTTGGCGGCGAGCGCTTCGGTTGCCTTCTTGACCCAGTCGCGGCTGTGCAGCCACGGGTCGTAACCGATTCGAGCCCCATCGGCAGCATGTTCCTTGAGCCAGTCAGCGATGCTGGTTTCAGGCACCGACTGATAGCTCCAATGGTCGGCGCTGACCTGGCTGCGAACCTGGAGCGTATAGCGCCCGTCGACGAAGATCGCGGCTTCTTCGGGAAGAACCACCGCTGAGCCCGCCGAGCCTTCGAATCCAGTCAGCCATTGCAGCCGTTGCGCGTAGCTCCCGACATATTCACTCATGTGCTCGTCGGTCAGAGGAACGACGAAGCCGTCAAGGCGATCGGCGGCAAGTTGGGCGCGAAGCGCGGCGAGGCGGTCGGCATATGAGGACATGTGCAAGCCTTCATTTGATGTGTTCGCGCCCCTCTAACGTGATTTTACGCTGGACGCACCCGCCGCTTATTGCTTGGTCGCGGTGATGAACAAGATGAGCGCCCTCCCCACACCGCCGCGCGCCGAAAAGCGCCCCCACCGTTACGAGCGCCACGGCGTTACGATTGAGGATGACTATGCCTGGTTGCGCGATCCCGGCTACCCCAAGGTCGAAGACGAGGACGTGCTTGGCTATCTCAAAGCCGAGAACGCCTATTTCGAAGCCGCGATGGAGCCGCACGCCGAGCTGGTCGAAGCTTTGTTCGAGGAGATGAAGGGTCGCATCAAGGAGGACGACTCCAGCGTTCCGGTCAGGGATGGCGATTATCTCTATTGTTGGGCGTTCAAGCCGGGCGAGCAATATCGCAGCTGGTACCGCAAGCCAGTCGACGGCGGTGAAGACCAGCTGATCTTCGACGAACCAGCCGAGGCCGAGGGCAAGGAATATTTCCGCCTCGGCGCGTTCGAGGTCAGTCCCGACGGCCGCCTCGCCGCGACACTGGTCGACGACGACGGATCGGAGCGATTCAAGCTCAATATCCGCGACCTCGCCAGCAGCAAGGATGTGGAGACGGTGACCGACGTCGGCATCGGCCAGCCGGTGTGGACCAGCGACAGCCAGGGCGTGGTATTCACCGAGGTCAACGACAATTGGCGCAGTTATCGCGCTCGCTACCACCGTGTCGGCCAGCCTTTGTCGGAAGTGACGACGCTATACGAGGAAGTCGACGACATCGGCTTTTCGGTTGGCGTCGTGCGTTCGCAGGACCGCAGCCTGATCTTCCTCGCTACCGGCGACAATACCACCAGCGAAATCCGCTTCGTCCCGGCCGACCGGCCCGACGCGGAGCCGGTGCTGATCGCCCCGCGCAAACCCAACCTCGAATATATGGTCGACGCGGCGCACGGAAAATTGTGGATCGTGACAAACGACGATCACGTCAATTTTCGTGTCGCCGAAGCCTCACTTGATGAGCCTGGAAGTTGGAAAACGGTGATCGCCGGGTCGGACGCGACCTACTTGCGCGGGCTGTCTGCGTTTCGCGATCATCTTGCGCTGACTACACGGGTCGACGGCCTCGATCAGCTCGTCCTGCGCGATTATGCCAACGGCGCAACGACCCGAATTCCGTTCGCCGAGGCTAGCTATACCGCCGCGTTCGGCAGCAATCCCGAATTCGCGCCCGCCGCCTATCGCTTGTCCTACAGCTCGATGGTCACGCCGGGGACGGTTTACGATTATCATCCGGGCGAGGACCGGCTCGAGGTTCTGAAGGTCCAGGAGGTGCCGTCGGGCTATGACGCGTCGCAATATGCCACCGAGCGGCTGATGCTGCCGACGCGGGACGGCAAGAGCGTGCCGGTGTCGGTGGTCTACAAGAAGGGCTTCGACAAGGACGGCAAGGGCCCGCTGTTTCTCTATGCCTATGGCGCATACGGCTACGCCGTTCCGCCGAGCTTCGCGACCGCGCGGCTAAGCCTGCTGGACCGCGGCTATGCCTATGCCATCGCCCATATCCGCGGCGGCGACGACCTTGGTTACCAATGGTTCCTCGACGGCAAACTGGCCAAGCGAACGAATACCTTCCACGATTTCGTGGATGCGGCGAGAGGACTGATCGCCGAGGGCTTTACTGGGCCGGGACGGATCGCGATCCAGGGCGGGTCGGCCGGCGGCGAGCTGATGGGCGCGGTCGCCAACAGCGATCCCGAATTGTGGGGCGCAGTGGTCGCCGATGTTCCATTCGTGGATGTCCTCAACACGATGCTCGACGACACGCTGCCGCTAACCCCGGGCGAATGGCCCGAGTGGGGCAATCCGATCACCGATAGGGCCGCGTTCGACCTGATTCGCAGCTATTCGCCCTACGACCAGGTCAAGCGCCAGGCCTATCCGCCGATGCTGATCACCGGCGGCCTCCACGATCCGCGCGTGACCTATTGGGAACCGGCCAAATGGGCGGCCAGGCTGCGCGAGGTGAAGACCGACCGCAATCTGCTGCTGCTCAAGATCAACATGGGGGCGGGGCACGGCGGCAAGTCGGGCCGCTGGAACGCGCTGCGCGAGGGAGCCGAGGCCTACGCCTTCATCCTGACCCAAATGGGCCAGGCATGAGGCCAGTCTTCGAGCTTCCCATCATCGCCGGCGACACCGACATTGACGAGCTCGGCCACGTCAACAATGCGGTGTGGGTCCAGTGGATCCAGCAGGTTGCGGTGGCGCATTGGGAGGCGGTGGCCGATGCCGCCCATGTCGACGCCTATTTCTGGGTCATCGTGCGCCACGAGATTGATTACCTCCGCGCGGCTTTCGCCGGCGATAAGATGATCGCGCGCACCTGGGTCGGCGAAGCGCCCAAGGGCGCGCGCTTCGACCGGCACATGGAATTCCTCGGCGGTGACGGAAAGGTCCGCGTGCGGGCGAGGACTCAATGGGCGATCATCGACAAGGCCAGCGGCCGCCCGATCCGCGTTCCGCCGGACGTCATTGCGCCATTTCTGGGCGACGCTTAAGCTTAGCGCCATCATGACCGGCGTCCTGCTCCACGATTATTACCGCTCCTCGGCGGCCTATCGCGTGCGGATCGCGCTCAATTGGAAGGGCATCGAATATCAGCGCCATTCGGTCAATCTGGCCGAGGGCGAGCAGAAAGACGCCGCCTATCGCGCGCTCAATCCGCAGGGCTTCGTGCCGATGCTTGAGATCGACGATCACCGCCTGACGCAGAGCCTGGCGATCATCGGCTATCTCGACGCGACTCACCC
>DATHFE010000219.1:0-14951 GCA_035318245.1 Sphingomicrobium sp.
TCCGAACTGCGTGCTCCACACCGCCGCGCCGCTCTGCGCGTCGAACGCCCGAACAGTCGAAGCGGTGTCGACCGTGAAGACCCGGCCACCGGCCACCACCGGCGGCGAACCTAGTCGCGCCGCCCTGCTGGTGCCCGCGCCGACCGACACGCTGAACGCGGTGCCGAGATTGGTGCCGAGCGCCAGCTGGCCCATCGACTTGGACGCGTTGCCACCCGGCTGGTTCCATTCCTCGTTGGCCACCGGCCCCGGCAATGCCAGCGGGCGCGCCGCCGTATCCGGATCGACGACCACGTCCGTCTCGCTGGTCAGGACCGAAATCCGCTCGCCCAGCACCGGCGTTTTGACCTGGCCCTTCTTGAGGATGCTGCATCCGCTGGCCATGGCCGCGGCGATCATCAGCACTGCGATCCTGTTGCGCATGCGAGTCTTTTCCTTGTTGGTCATTTAAAGGGCGCTGGCCGGAAGCGACGCCGAAGCGTCGACACCAAGCGAACCGGCGAGCTGGATCGCGCGGCTGCGAATCGAATCTGGGACCGCTTTGTCGGCGGCGATCTGGGCGAACAGCCGGCCTGCCTCGGCTTTGCGGTTCTGTTTGATCAGCGCCATCGCGGTCATCTCACCGGCGCTTCCAAACCACGCATTGCCTGGCTTTGTCATCGGCTGCATCCGGGCGACCACTTCCTCGGGCTTCAGAGTGTCGAACTCGAGCGCGGTGGCGCGGATCGTCGCAAGGTCGCGATAGGGTTGAGGCAGGCCATCGTCGGCTTCGACCTCGTGATATTTTGCGATCGCCAGCTTCAGGTCATGCTGCTGGATGGCGAGCGCCGCGCGGGTCAGCAAGGCCGAGGCACGATAGGCGTCGCTGCCCTTTGCCGCCATCGCGTCGAGCTGCGCCGGGGCGGCCTTCACGTTGCCGCCGCTAATGTCGGTGATGACTTTCGACAATGTCTCGCTTTGCGCCGCAGCCTGCTCCTTCTGGCGATTCTGCCAGTAAAGATAGCCGCCGATCGCCACGAGCAGCAGGATCATCGCGCCGATCATCCACGACCCGTAAGTCTTGGCGAAATCCGTCGCCTTGTCGCGACGCAAATTCTCGTCGACCTCGCGGATGAAAATTTCGCTCTCGTCAGGGGGAAGCGCCAAACTCGTCCTCATGCAATATCGGGGTCATTGCCGGTCGCTTCCTTCCCCACGCCATATGAACGGAAGCTGGCGGCGCACGCTCTAGCGCGGCGCCGCGCAAAGGCAAAGGGTCTAGGCAGATTGCCCTGGGCGTGCGACCATCGGATGTTGGCATTCATCCCAAAGTAAGACATTTTTAACCATTCGGAACGAACGTGGGAGTTCGGCGCTGAAACCAAAGGAGTGAGCTGCGGGCAAGGCATGCGTTATTTTGCTATTCTCTGCTGGCTTCTGGCCTTCACCGCCCAACCCGCGCGGGCAGCCTCTTCGCCCGGGCTCCAGTCGCTCGAACAACAACTATCCTTCCTCGTGGCGGGATCATCCGGGGACGTCGGCGTAGCCGCCCTCGATCTCACCACCGGTGAAACGGTCAGCATCCACGGCGACACCCCCTTCCCGATGGCCAGCACGGTGAAGGTCGCGATCGCCGCCAACTACCTCGCCCAGGTCGAGCATGGCCGCCGCTCCCTGAGCGACACGATCGGCGGCGTCTCCGCATCGCGCCTGATGGAGGCGATGCTGGTCCACAGCGACAATCGCGCGACCGATCTTCTCCTTCGCGATCTTGGCGGGCCGACGACAATCCAGGCATGGCTGACCGAAAACAGCATCACCGGCATCCGCATCGACCGCAATATCGCCCAATTGCTGCGCGCCCGCCGCGACCTTCACGACATCCGCGATTCCTCGACCCCGCGGGCGATGGTCGGCCTCCTCCAGCGCATCGACAGCGGAAAAATGATCGGTCCGGCGAGCCGCTCGCACCTGCTCTATCTGATGAGCCGCTGCATGACCGGCCGCAACCGCATGCGCGCGCTTCTCCCGATGGGCACGCAAGTCGAGCATAAGACCGGGACGCTCACCGGCCTTTCGAGCGACGTCGGTTTCATCACCTTGCCCGACCGCCGGCGGATCGCGGTGGCGTTCTTCGCCCGCGGCGGCAACGACCGGCCGCGCACCATCGCCCAGGTCGCCCGAGCTGTTTACGATGGCTTCGCATCGGCATGGCGGACGACTTTCCCCGCAGCGTCGGCGTTCGCCTCACCCTGAGGATTAGTCGGCGGCTTCCCGTTCGCAGCTGGCGATCTCGAGCAGCATGGCCCCGGTGACGACAAAGCTGAGCGCCAGAATCCACGCGAATCCGGCCACGATCGGAGCCGTTGGCCCGAACAGCACGACCACCAGCGATGCGATCGACAGGCCCATCACAAGCACGACCGCCAGGAAAAAATCCATCCCCGCGGACGACAGCGTCCACATCCTGACCGACCCGGTCGAATGGCGTCCCGCGAGCACGAGAATGAGGCTTCGTACGATCAGCCAGGCTGTGACCAGCACGGCGGTCGGGAAGAACTCGCCGCCGCGATTGAAAATGAACAGCAACCCCGCGCAGGTGGTGACCGCTCCGGCGAGCGTGGAGAGGCCCTTTGCCTGGCGATGGAGAGTGCCGGCGAAGGCTTCGATCAGTCCCGCGACAAACAACAATGATCCGACGATCGCCGCGCCGGCATTGTGATCGACCACCGGCAGAAGCGCCGAACCCGCGCTGAGCAGGATGATGATCACTCCGCAGATAGCGATCAATCGGGGCCGCGCACGGCCGGAAGAGTCTGTTTCGTCACCCTCTGCCATTGGCGGTCAGAGTAACAAAAACGCCGCGAAAAGAATATGGGTCGTTGAGGGGCCTATGTCTTGGTCGCTATCCGCCCTTTGGCCGGTAGGTCTGCTCCGCGGTCGGGAATTTCCGCCCGCGCACCTCGGCGGCATAGGTCGCCGCCGCCTCGCCGATCTCGCTCGCCAGGTCGGCGTAGCGCTTCACGAAACGCGGTGTGCGCTCGAACAGGCCGAGCATGTCTTCGGTCACCAGAACCTGGCCGTCGCACTGATCCGACGCGCCGATGCCGATCACCGGGCAGTCGACGGCGCCAGTCACCTTGGTCGCGATCTGCTCCATCACGCCTTCGACCACGATGCAGAAGGCGCCGGCTTTGGCCACCGCAACCGCGTCGGCGAGGATCTTCTTCGCTTCCGCATCGCTCTTGCCGCGCGCGCCGTAGCCGCCGAGCGTATTGACCGCCTGCGGGGTCAGCCCGACATGGCCGATCACCGGAATGCCTCGTGCCGACAGGAAAGCGATCGTCGGCGTCATCGCCTCGCCGCCTTCCAATTTGACCGCTGCGCAGCCGGATTCCTTCATCACCCGCGATGCGCTGATGAAAGCCTGCTCCGGGGAGGCCTCATAGCATCCGAACGGCATGTCGACCGCGACCAAGGCATGCCAGCTTCCCCGCACCACCGCCGCGCCATGGGCGCACATCATCTCCAGCGTCACCGGCACCGTCGACGGCAGGCCGTAGATCACCTGGCCCAGACTGTCGCCGACCAGCAGGAGGTCGCAATGCGGGTCGAGCAATTGCGCCATCCGCATCGTGTAAGCGGTCAGCATCACGATCGGCTCGGCGGTCTTGCCGCCGGACTTGCGCGCCCTCAGCGTGGGCACGGTCATCCTTTTGCCAGGGACCGGGGTCGGCGTCGCGCGGCTGGTCGCGCTGTCGATGGTGAAGGTGGACATGGCCGCCTTCTAGCGACCTCCGCACAACGCAGCCAGTCCCGCACCACGCACGGCTTGCCGACAACGCCGCAACCTTCCTGAGGACCGGCAGTAAAGCTCCCATCGTGCCCCCGTCATGGGGCGCGGTTTTCCATGGAAACCATTGCAAGGGATTCACAAATGCTCGAACGCCAGTTGCTCGCCGTCGCAGGGTCTATCGCTTTCCTTGCCGCGCCCGCTCTCGCCCAAACTACCAACTCCAGCGCGGCGACCCCGGCCGAGCCGGCTGCTGCCGCACAGCCTGCGACGGCCGACGCCGCTGCGGTTCCGGCGACGCCCGCGGACCCGGCGAAGAAAACCGACGCTACGGCAACCGCGTCCGATCCGCTGTCACCAACCGACAGCACGGTGACCAACGGCAAGGTCGACAAGGCCAAAAAGAAGGCGGCAGCGAAGAAGGCGCACTAAGTCACAAGTCATGGCGGGCGGGGGTAAAAATCCCGCCCGCTTCATGTCAGCGCAGCCAGCCGCGCTGCCGCGCCGTCCGCGCCAGCATGTAAATGCCGTAGCAAATCACCGCGATGGCGATCGGCAGCGCGTAAGCGCTATCCGGCGTTACCTCGCTCATCGCCGGGGTCAGCACGGCGGTGCCGAATTGCGCGACCACCGCGATCAGAGACACCAGCAGCACGGTCTCGGCGAGCTTGCGCCGCATCAGCAGCAGCAATGTGCCGAGCAAGCCGAGCCACACCGCGACCGCGAACGCCGCGTAATAGATCGCCGGCCGCGCCGCGAGCATCGCGCCCTGGTCGATCGGCAGCGCGGCGATTTGCGCATCGGTCATCATCACTTCGGCCAAATAGAAATAACAGCCTAGGCATTCGAACAGCAGCGCCAGCGCGGCCGCGATCCAAAACCAGACCGGAACCGCCGATTGCGTTTGCTCGTTCATGTCCTTCTCCCCCCGTAACGTTTCGGGGAAACTGCGCCGCCATAGGGTTCAACGCAAGGCCACCGTGGATAGACAGCAGGTTTCCAGCAAGGGCTTGTTAACTGGCGGGAATTTGCTAGTTCCGTCAGCGAAACCATTCGCGTGTGTATTGCAGGTAGATATGGCTGAACGCCCAGTAATCGATAAGCGCGACAAGGACCGGGAGCTGTTCGAAAGCGAGCAGCGCTTTCGGCTGCTCGTCCAGGGCGTTCGCGATTATGCAATCTACATGCTCGACACCGATGGGCGCGTGACCAACTGGAACACCGGCGCGGAATCGATCAAAGGTTACACCGCCGATGAAATCGTCGGCCAACATTTTTCGCGTTTCTATACTGAGGAAGACCGCGCCGCCGGAGAGCCGCAGCGTGCGCTGGCGGTGGCACTCAGCGAAGGCAAATATGAGAATGAGGCGCAGCGCCTGCGCAAGGATGGTACGCGCTTCTGGGCGAGCGTGGTCATCGATCCGATTTACGATGAGTCGGGCAACCATGTCGGCTTCGCCAAGATCACTCGCGACGTCACCCTCCGCCACCAGGCCCAACTGGAGCTGGAGGAAGCCCGCGCTGCCTTGTTCCAGTCACAGAAGTTGCAGGCGTTGGGCGCGCTGACCGGAGGGGTTGCGCACGACTTCAACAATCATCTGACCGTGATCCGCGGATCGGCCGAGCTCCTCCAGCGCGCCGAGTTGCCCGAGGAAAAGCGCCGCCGCTACCTCGATGCCATCGTCGATACGGTCGACCGGGCCGCGATCCTGACCAGCCATTTGCTCGCCTTCGGCCGCCGACAGTCGCTCCACCCCGAAGTCATCGACCTCAATATCTGCCTCGACGCCCTCGCCGAGGTGCTATCGCGAACGCTGGGCAGCACTGTCGATGTCGTCCTAAAACTGGCGCCCGACTTGTGGTTGGTCGAAGTTGACCCGACGCACCTCGAGACCGCGATCCTCAACGCCGCGATCAATGCCCGCGACGCCATGCCCGATGGCGGCCGCATCACCATCTCGACGGCTAATTGCCCCGATGAAACCGGCGATATGGTTTGCGTCTCGGTGATCGACACCGGCGAGGGCATGCCGCAGGACGTCATCGACCGCGCGTTCGAGCCGTTCTTCACCACCAAGCCGGTCGGCAAGGGCACCGGGCTCGGCCTGTCGCAAATTCACGGCTTCGCCGCCCAGACCGGCGGCCGGGCGGAGGTTGAATCGGCCCCGGGCAAAGGCACGACGATCAAGCTTGTCCTTCCCCGCACCGAAAAAGCCATCATCTTCACGGGCTCAGCCGGTCTCGCGCCGAAAATTCCCGAAGGCCTCAACGTGCTGCTGGTCGAGGATAATGACCAGGTCCGCGAATTCGCCGATCACCTGCTGACGGAATTGCGCTGCCGCGTGGTCAGCGTCGCCGATGCCAGCGAGGCTCTCGCCGCCCTCAATATGGGTGATATCGACGTGTTGTTCTCGGACGTCGTCATGCCGGAGATGAGCGGGGTCGAACTGGCACGGATCGCCCGCGCGCAAGATCCTGATCTACCGATCCTGCTCGCCACCGGCTACAGCGAGGAAGTCAGCGACGACGCCGCGACCGAGTTCGCAGTCATCCGCAAGCCCTATGGCGCCGACACGCTCGGCGCCAAATTGGCCGCTGTCGTCCGGAAAACATCAGGCGGTGCCTAAGCCCGCTCAGGCCGAACGCTGAATTTTCGCCCCTAAGGTCGCATGCTCGTTGATCCGCTCACCTGGCGCTTCCAGAATCAGCACTTCGCGGCGGCGTCCATCGCCGCGCCGGCTGTGGTGGGCGCTCTTTTCGGCAATCTTTAGGGACGGCGCCGCCGATCGTGCCGCGGCACGGATGAATTCGGCCGGATAGCTCCAGCTCATTGCATCGAAACGCCGAACGCGGTCCTCTGTGATGTACAAGATGAAGGCCTTGGTATGCGGCGCCATCATCGATTCCAGCCGCTCGAAAAATAGGCTCAACTCCTCCGGCGGAACATGCTGCAACACGGCGTTGGAGAAGATGAAATCCGGCTCCCATGTCCGGATATCGCGCAGCACTTCGCCATTGATCGTCGACAGTCGCGGCGTCTTGCGGGTGAGCAGCTCCGGACTGACAAGGTCAAGTCCGGTCTTGATGAACGTGTCGGTGACGTCGATGCCCCAATAATTGCCGGCATCGAGGAAGCGCATCGCATGCTGGCCAAGCCTCAAGCTGCCGCAGCCGTAGTCGACGCAGCGCATATCGGGTTCAAGACCGAATCCGACGATTTCTCCCCACCGTCGTAGTCCGCGCTGGGCGAACAGCTCGCGGTCCCACTCGGCCGGACGATCATCGCCAGCGAACCAGCCGCGCGCTCCCAGAGTCGTGTGGCGATGGCCGCCCTGCAGCTTGGCCGTGATGCGGTCGGCATAGAAATTCGCGAACGGCGCGCCTGGGTGCTCGCTGCGCCACTTCTTGAGGCGGTGTTTGTTGGTCAAGATCGTGACCAAGCGCACCGGCGGCAGCGTCGCAAGGCTCCATAGGAAGCGGCGAATGTTCATGCCGCCGTCCGGACCGGGATGAAGCGAGCGGTCGCGGCGATCGAGGGCAGCAAAGCCAAATATGCCGACACAACCTCATCGAGGACCAGAGGCCATCGATTCGTCGCGGCAACCGCCACCGCGGCCTTACCGAGGGCCGATCGGAGAGACGGATGCTCGATCAGATGCTCGATCGCATCGGCGTAATGATCGGGCTCGGGCGGACACAACATTCCCGATCGGCCATTGTCGATCAGGGCTTGGGCGCTGCCAACATCGGCGCTGACCACGGCCAGACCGGCGGACATAGCCTCGAGGACCACGTTGCCGAAGGCCTCGGTCAGGCTCGGGTTGAGCAAGATGTCAGCGCTCGCGACTGCCCGTCCCAGGGCTTCCCCTTCGAGGTGACCGAGAAATGCGGCATCTCCGAGCCTCGCCTTCATTTCCAGCTCGGCCGGGCCGGATCCGACCACCATGGGCCGGACGCGATAGCCGCGTGCCCACATCTCGCCGATTGTCCGGATGAAGCTTTCGATCCCTTTCTCCCTGACCAGGCGGCCGAAAAACAGGATGACGGGCTCCTCGTCGCGATAGCCTAGCTCACGCCGCCAGGCGAAATCGCGCCGCTTGGGGTTGAAAATGTTTGCCTCGACTCCTCGGCCCCAAATGCCGATCCGGGCGTGCGGGACACCCATTTGCCAAAGGTGCGTCCGGGATGGCTCATTGGGCGCCAGGACGAAGTCGCTGGCCCGATAAAAGCGGCTCTGCCGCTGCCACGCCCAGTCGTGCAGCAGCCGCAGCCCATAATATTCGAAATAGGTCTCGAACCGCGTGTGGAGGCTCGCCACGACCGGCACATTCAGCTCCCGGGCGAAGCGCTGCGCCGCGGTGCCGAGGAAGTCCGGCGCCGAAAGATGAACAATGTTGGGCTGGAATTCGCGAAGCTGTTGCCTGATCGATGCGGGAAGCCCGAGCGCGACCCGGAACTCCGATCGGCCGGGAATGGCGATCGACGGGACGGAGACAAGCTCGCCAGTGGGCTCGAACGCAGGGTTGCGGCTGGTCGGCGAGAAAACCCGAACCTCCGCTCCCTGAGTCAGCAAATGCGCGACGAGCTTGTTGAGCGCATTGTTCGCGCCGTCTCGGGTGTAGTTATAATTGCCCGAGAACAGCGCAACGCGCATGCCGGCGGCGCTTTCCAATTGTCGCGTCCAGGTTAAATCGCTCATGGGGCCCTTCGCCGAAAAATCGCAGCCGGGAACTGCGAACGCATTGGGCAAGGGTCAAATTACGGTTTGGTTAGAATTGGCCACGCCCCTCCGCGGCAGGGGCGAATGTTGGGAAATTGTAAGGACCCCGCAATCGCGAGCGAATGTGCGCTGGGCTAATTCATCGGACGGTTAGTTCCAACCCAAAGGAGAATGTAATGTCCAGGAACCTTATCGCTTCGGCGCTGCTTTTCACCGGCCTTTGCGCGGCGGGCGTCGCCCAAGCCGCCGCACCGGCCGCGAAAATCAGCATGGCCCACGCGCGGACGATCGCCCTCAAGACCGCACCCGGCAAGGTGATTTCCGCCGAATATGAGAATGAGGGCGGCGGATGGCGCTACTCGTTCGACATCCAGCAAAAGGGCAATGTCCAGGAAATCGGCGTTGATGGTAAGACCGGCAAGATCGTCGAGAACAAATCCGAAGGAAAGGTCGATCGCGACTAAACCGCCAAATGGCGCCGAATGAGAATCCTCCTTGCAGAGGACGACATTGAAATGGCCGAGTTTGTCGCGCGCGGGCTCGACGAACTCGGTCATAACGTCGTACGCGCATCCAATGGCGTCGACGCGCTGCATCTCGCCACGACCGAGCCACTCGACCTTGCCTTGCTCGATCGGATGCTGCCGCAAATGGACGGCCTCACGGTGCTTCGCCGCCTGCGCGCCGCCAAGATCGAAACCCCCGTCCTTCTGCTCACCGCGCTCGGCCGCATAGACGATCGCGTCGAAGGCCTCGAAGCGGGCGCCGATGATTACCTGGTCAAGCCATTCGCTTTCTCGGAGCTTGCCGCGCGGATCAACGCCCTTGCGCGCCGGGGGCCGATCAACTCTCCGCCGACCAAGCTTGAATGCGGTCCCCTGTCGATGGACTTGCTGCGGCGCGAGGTGCGCCGCAACGGAGAATTGATTATCCTCCAGCCGCGCGAGTTCCGGCTGCTCGAGGAATTAATGCACAATGCCGAGCGCGCGGTAACCAGGACTATGTTGCTGGAAAGGGTATGGGGCTTTCATTTCGACCCTCAGACCAACATCGTCGAAACGCACATCAGCCGCACGCGCGCCAAATTGAACGAAGGCGGAAAGCCGGACCTGATCGAAACTCTCCGCGGGGTCGGATACAGAATGCGACCCTGTGACGAGGCGTAGGAAAAGCGCCGCCTACCGGATCGCTTTCGCTTATTCGGCAGCGATTGCGATCGGCATCGCATTGCTCGGCACGATCATCTTCTGGGCGATGCACATCGCCTTCACCCGCCAATTGGACGCGATGATTGAGGACGAGGTCCAGACACTGATCATCGAGTATCGCAGCGGCGGGGAAGCCGAGCTGCGCGACGCCATCGCCCAGCGCGAGCGTCTCACCCAGCAAGGCGCCACGCTATACTATGCGGAATTCGAGCCGAACGGCCGGCGCGTCTTTGGCTCGCTCAACACCGCAATGCCCGCGCTTGGCATGCATGACATCGCGTTCGTCGACCCGACGGAAGGGGCCGACCAAGCGCGAGGGCTGGCGGTCGAGCTTCCCGACCATCGCCGGCTTCTGGTCGCCGCCGATCGGGAATGGGTCGAGCAGATCGACCGCACCGTCCTTGTCACTTTTACCGCCGGATTTCTCGCGGTGATCGGCCTTGGAATAGTGGGCGCGCTGCTCCTGGGCGGCTATTTGCGGAAGCGCTTGAGAGCGATCGGCAGCGCTGCAGAAGCAATCATTGGCGGCGACATCCGACGTCGGATGCCGGCGAGCGGACGTGGCGACGAATTCGATCAGCTGGCCGGCGTCCTCAACGCCATGCTCGAAGAGATCGAACGCCTGCTCGAAAATCTGCGCCAGGTTTCCAGCGACGTTGCCCACGATCTGCGGAGTCCCTTGTCTCACCTCCGCAACGCGCTCGAGGAAAGCACGGCCGGCAGTGCCGAAAGCCGCGAGCAGGTCATCGCCGACGCCATCCGCCGCGTCGATGAAATCCTGTCGCTGTTCGCGGCGATCCTGCGCATTTCCGAGATCGAGAGCGGCGAGATTCGCCGGCTGTTCAAACCGGTCGAGCTTAGCGCCCTGATCACCGACCTGGCCGAAAGCTATGCGCCGGCAGTCCGCGAGGGCGGCCGGTCCCTGACATGGTCGATCGAGCCCGGCCTGACCATGACCGGAGACCGCGAGCTGATCGCACAGGCAGTGACGAACCTTCTTGAAAATGCCCTGCGGCACACCCCGGTGGGCACCGAGATCCACATCGACCTCGCGAGTTCGGCAAAGAACGTAAGGATCGCGGTGGCGGATACGGGCCCGGGCGTGGCAGACTCCGACTGGAGCCTGATAACGCGGCGTTTCATCCGACTCGAAAGCAGCCGTTCGCGCGCCGGCCACGGACTTGGCCTCAACCTTGTCGCGGCGATCGCGCGCTTGCATCAGGGCCAACTCAGCTTTGCCGACAACGCGCCCGGTCTTGTCGCCCAATTTGACCTTCCGCGGAGCTGACCGAGCCTCATCCGTCGGTCGTCACTAGCCGTTCGATGGTATCCTTCTCGCGGCAAACCGAGGATCGGACTGCCCACCGCGAAGGTTCAGTACGGGTTCACGGCAAATCTGCCCGGCCGAGGGCATCGTCTCCAGCCTCGCTCGTTTGCTTTGATGGAGAAGTGACATGCGTATCAAATTGCTTTGGATCGCCGCCGCGGCGACCGCAGGGTTCGCGGCCTCACCGGCAGCGGCACAATATCGTTATTATTCCTACGGCTATCGCGGATACGCCTATCCGACCTACGGCTATCGCTCGTCGTCTTACTACTACGGCTCGCCTTACTCTGGGTCCTATTATTATCCGCGGTCCTATTATTATCCGCGGCGGGCCTACTACCGGACCTATTACGTTCGGCGCCATCATCGCCACCACCGGTACCGTCACTATTATGGTTGGTGATCGAGCCTTCGGTGATCAGATGGACACCCCGGGCATCCCGATTTGATCACTCCCACTCGATCGTGCCCGGTGGCTTCGAGGTATAATCGTAAACCACGCGGTTGATGCCGGCGACTTCGTTGACGATACGGGTGGCGACGCGGCTAAGGAATGCCGGTTCGAACGGATAAACGTCGGCGGTCATTCCATCGACGCTGGTCACCGCGCGCAGCCCGCAGACATAGTCGTAGGTCCGCGCGTCGCCCATCACGCCGACCGTGCGGACCGGCAGAAGCACCGCGAATGCCTGCCAGATCGCGTCGTACAGACCGGCGAGGCGGATCTCTTCGAGGTAGATCGCATCGGCCTTGCGCAGGATATCGCAGCGCTCCTCGGTCACTTCGCCGGGAATGCGGATGGCGAGGCCGGGACCGGGAAACGGATGCCGCCCGACGAACGCCGGCGGCAAGCCGAGTTCGACGCCCAGCACCCGCACTTCGTCCTTGAACAATTCGCGCAACGGCTCGACCAGCTGCATGTTCATCCGCTCGGGCAGCCCGCCGACATTGTGGTGGCTTTTGATCGTCACTGACGGCCCGCCGGTGAACGACACCGACTCAATCACGTCGGGATACAGCGTGCCCTGGGCGAGGAAATCCGCCCCACCGATCTTCGTCGCCTCGGCCTCGAACACGTTGATGAACTCGGCGCCGATGAACTTGCGCTTGGCTTCGGGATCGGTGACTCCGGCCAGCCCGCCGACGAAGTCGCGGCTCGCGTCGACATGCACCAGCGGGATGTTGTAGCTGTTGCGGAACAGGCTGACGACCTGCTCGGCCTCGCCTTGCCGCATCAAGCCATGATCGACGAACACGCAAGTTAGCTGCTCGCCGATCGCTTCGTGGATCAGCACCGCGGCGACCGCGGAATCGACCCCGCCCGAAAGCCCGCAAATGACCTTGCCGCGGCCGACCTGGGCGCGGATCTCGGCGATCTTGGCGGCGCGGAACGCCCCCATCGTCCAGTCGCCCGAACAGCCGCACACGTGCCGCACGAAATTGGCAAGCAACTTGCCGCCGTCGGGCGTGTGCACCACCTCGGGGTGGAACATCATTGAATAAAAGCGCCGGTCCTCGTCCGTGGCGATGGCGTAAGGCGCGCCCTCGGACTTGGCGACGATTGAAAAACCGGCAGGCAACGTTTCGACACGGTCGCCGTGGCTCATCCACACCTGGTGCTTCTCGCCGATCTTCCACAGGCCATCGAACAAAGCCGAATCCGCCACCACCTCGATGAATGCGCGGCCGAATTCCTTATTGTCGGACGTCGCGACCAGCCCGCCCAATTGCTGCGCCATGGTCTGCTGGCCGTAGCAGATCGCCAGGATCGGCAGGCCGGTATCGAAGAAATGCTGCGGTGCGCGCGGGCTGTCCTCCCACGTCACCGAAGATGGCCCGCCCGACAGTATGATGCCCTTCGGCTTCAACCGCTCGAACGCCTCGGCGGCGGCGTTGAATGGCGCGATCTCGCTATAGACTCCCGCCTCGCGCACCCGCCGCGCGATCAGCTGGGTCACCTGGCTGCCGAAGTCGACGATGAGGATGGTGTCGGAAGGCTGGATGGTCATGGCAGGCCGATAACGAGTCTGCGCCGCGAGTAAAGTTCCAGGCGCGGCCTGGCTAGCGCCAGCGTGCACCCGGCCGCTTCACGAAGCGGCGCCAGGCATAGCCCCACGGGATGACGAACAGCAGGACCGCGCCGAAGGCGATGTTGAAGAAATCTTCGGCGAAGGTCGACGGGTATTGGCCGGACGACCATTGCGGCAGGCCGTAGGCACTCATCCAGATCAGCTTCCAGGTGAACTCGAACATCAGCAGCGGAAGCATCTCCAGCGGGTAGCGCAGGCCAAGGAAGGCGAGCACCCAGACGGCGCCGAGCAGACTCGCGATGACCCCGCGACTGGTCAGTTCATGACTGAGGATTTCGGGCACGATCATCGCGCCAAGCCCGACCACCAGCACCAGATACATGGCGCGCAGGACGTAGAGCCGGAAGAGCGAGACGTCTTCTTCTGCCACGCTCTCGTGAGGCGATGAAACGGATGCAGTGTTCGAAGCCATGGCAAATCTCCTTTCAAGCAGCGTGCGAATGTTCGGCCGCGCCGGGCTCCGGCTGGAACTCGAGCAGGTCTCCGGGCTGGCACTTCAGCACTCCGCAGATCGCCTCGAGCGTCGAGAAACGGATCGCGCGGGCCTTGCCGGTCTTGAGGATCGACAGGTTGGCGAGCGTGATGTCGATGCGCTCGGCGAGCTCGGTCAGCGTCATCCGCCGGTCGTGAAGCAGATCGTCGAGCTTGACGGCGATCGCCATCAGACGGTCCCGTCCAGGTCTTCGCGCATCAGCGTGCCCAATGCGAAAACGCGCGCGAGGACGAAGGTCAGGAGTACGGCGAGCCAGCCGTTGATCGAGAAGCCGGCATCGAGATGGAGCGGATTGGCAGGTGTCGAAATCGCCTTGCCGACGGCGGCGATGACCAGGCTGAGAAGCTGGAGCGCGAGCAACGACCAGGCGATGGCCAGGAGGCGGTAGGCATTGGCGGCGACGAACGGATCCCCGCTGCGCACCGTCTCCACCATCGCCAGCAGCCGCTTGAGGACGGCATAGTTGAGCGGGACGCCGACCAGCCCAAGCGCGGCAATCGCGCGCAACCCCATGATCATCGAGGGGATTGCCGACTCGGGCGTGATGCCGAGCGCGGTGAACGTCCATTTTTCGGCAACAATCGTCGCGGTCAGCAAGGCAAGGATGGCCAAGCCGCCTAGCCAGTTGAGCAGGATCAGGATGCGCAAACTAATCCAGGCGATGGGCAGTGCGGACGAACGCCTCATTCGAAATCTCCAGATGACTTATCGATAAACAATAAATCACATATCGATATTCGGCAAGTCCTTTTTCGTGAAGGTGCACCGGGCGCAGGACTTGCTTCCCTTTCGCAGACCGGATACTTAAGCATATGCTTAACTATACTCCGACCCTCGATCGCGCCTTCCAGGCGCTCGCCGATCCGGTCCGTCGCGGCATGCTCGCGCGGCTCAGTCGCGGGCCGGCGTCGGTGTCGGAGCTCGCCGGCCCGTTCGAGATCAGCTTGCCCGCCGTGCTCCAGCACTTGCAGGCGCTCGAGGCGAGCGGCCTCATCGCCTCGCAGAAAATCGGCCGTGTGCGCACCTGCCGCATGGAGCCCGATGCTTTGTCCGCCGCCGAAGCCTGGATCGCCGATCAGCGCGCGACCTGGGAAGCCCGGATCGACCGTTTCGAAGACCATCTCGCCAGCATCAAACCGAAGGAGGAAAAAGCGTGAACCCCGACACTGACCTGAAGATCGAAAGAACGCTCGACGCGCCCCGCGACCTCGTCTGGAAAGCCTGGACCGACGCCGAGCATATCAAGCGCTGGTGGGCGCCCAGGCCGTATGAGACGCCGGAGGTCGAGATCGACCTGAAGCCCGGCGGCATTTTCTACACGCGCATGACCGGACCCGACGG
>DATHFE010000220.1:0-3913 GCA_035318245.1 Sphingomicrobium sp.
TAAGCCACTCAAACCCACTGAAACTTGACCCTCGGAGCGCGTTCGCCTAAGCGCGCCCCTCGCAATCGACCTCACACCCCGGTGAAGTGATGGTCCTGCCGATCGAAATGGATCGGTGGCGCGATCCGGGTTTTGACGACACAAGCAGATTGGAATTTTCGTGAGCAAGCGCAGCCCCGCCAAGTATAAACTCGACCGCCGCATGGGCGAGAACGTCTTCGGACGCCCCAAGAGCCCGGTCAACCGCCGCGAATATGGCCCCGGCCAGCACGGCCAGCGCCGCAAGGGCAAGGTCAGTGATTTCGGCATCCAGCTTCGCGCCAAGCAGAAGCTCAAGGGCTATTACGGCGACGTCACCGAAAAGCAGTTCAAGCAGACCTTCCAGCAGGCCGAAAAGATGAAGGGCGACGCGTCGCAGAACCTCATCGGCTTGCTCGAGCGCCGCCTCGACATGATCGTCTATCGCGCCAAGTTCGCGCCGACCATCTGGGCGGCGCGCCAATTGGTCAGCCACGGCCACATCCGCGTCAACGGCGTCAAGTGCAACATCGCCTCGCGCCGCTGCGACGTCGGCAGCGAGATCACGCTAGGACCCAAAGCGCAGGAAATGGCGCTGGTAATGGAAGCGCAAAGCCTCGCCGAGCGCGACATCCCCGATTATGTCGCGATCGACGGCACCGCCAAGGCGACCTTCACCCGCGTCCCCAAGCTCGACGAAGTGCCCTATCCGGTGAAGATGGAGCCGAACCTGGTTGTGGAATTCTATTCGCGCTGACCTGCGCTCCACCGATCAACAAAAAGGGCGGTCCCATCCGGGGCCGCCCTTCTCGTTTGCGGGTTCGTCGCGTTAATGACCGATGGTGCGCTCCAGCAGGGCGCCGACTTTGGCGAGGACCAAAGCGCGGGCTTCGCTATCCTCGAGTTGGTGGTCGAGCCCCTTGAACAGCAAAAGTTCACTACTCTTGCCCGCCGATCGCAGCGCTGCATCCATCTTCTGCGATTGGGCGACCCCGACATTGACGTCCAGGTCACCGTGGACGAGCAGCACCGGCGCGGAGATCGCGGAGGCATGGCGCAGCGGCGAACCTTCGCTGATGTGCGCTCCGCTGCCGACAAACTCCTCCATGACGCGAGCGTTCGTGAAATCCGCGGAATCCGCTTTGAACATGGCAAAATCTGTCACCGGTGCGATTGCGACCACAGCCTTGTAAAGTGACGGGTCGATCACCGCCGATTGAAGCGCGGCATAACCGCCGTACGACCAACCTAGGATCGCCATGCGCTTCGGGTCAGCGATTCCCTCGCTTGCCAGGTAGCGCGCCGCAGCGGACACATCGCCGATCGCCGTGCGCCATCCCTTAAAGCCATTCTCCGCGGCCCACATATCGCCGAAACCGGACGATCCGCGATAGTTGGGCTGAATCACGGCATATCCGCGCGCAGCGAGGAATTGCGCGAGCCAGTCGAAACCCCATTCGTCGCGAGAGCTTGGCCCGCCGTGCGGCATGACTACCGCCGGAAGGCCCTTCGCCGCCTTGCCGACGGGCAACGTCAGGTAGGCCGGAACTAGCGTGCCGTCGGCCGCCTTGTAAGTGACCGACTTGACGCTGGCGAGAGTGCGACCCGTGAGACCCGGGCGGACAGGCATGAGTTCGCCGAGCGACTTCTTCGACTTGTCGAATAGATAAAACCGCCCGGCGTCATTGTCGCTATTGGCAACCAGAAGGACCTTGTTGCCATCCTGACTGGCGTTGACGAACCTCACCAATGGTAGGTTGGGCAAAGCCTTTCTAAGCGAGGCCGACAGCGCCTTATATTCCGGATCGAAATAAACGACTCGGCGGCGGTCGTCGACAAAGGCGTAGCCGATCACCTTCTGACCGTTTCCGATCCGCACGACATCGTCGATGTCGACCCGCGGATTGCTCGCCACCAATGTTTCAGTCATGCTGCCGTCGAGCAGGATCTTGGTCAGCGCGAAGCGGCCATCCCGCTTGCGCAGTGCATAGAGCGAGTTGATCGTGGCATCGATCGCCAACGGAGAAAATCCGCCGTCCTGATAGCCGACAAGATCTTTCCAACCGCGCGAGCCGAGTTGGCGATAGTCATACTTGACCCGACCCGTGAGCAGCGTTTCGCTGGACAATTCGGCAATGCCGATGAGCCGCACTTGGCCGCGCCCGTCGCTCATATAGGTCGCGACCGAGTTCCGCGGCGGTTCCACGTTGGTCGTCTTCAGGGTCGCCACATCAATCTTGACGACGCCGACGCCTTCCTTGGTTCGCGATATGTTGGAATTGCCCGAGTGACCGGCCTCGGCCAGATACGTTCGGGTCATCAGGACCGCATTATTGTCACCGGGAAGCCAGTCGATGATGCTGCCGTCATGCTGGCGGTAGCCCCAGTCGTACTGTGACGCCTTTTGTCCCAATTCCTTGATGTTCTTGCCCGTCGTGTCGAGCGCGATCATCCGCGATGCAGGGATCAGGCCGTCGCCCGCCTTGATGATCGCCGTGAATCGGCAGGCCAGCCGGTCGTTGGATACAAACGCGCACGACCGGAGCGTTTCCGGATCGCTCTTTGAGCTCAGGATCGGGGTGGTCGTCCCGGCCACGATATCCGCGATATAAACGATCGTCGTCCGCCCCGGCCCCGGCCCAACAAACACGGCCCGGTTGCCGTCGGGCGACAAATCCATGTCGGCCACGCCTTCGCGCACACCAAAAGCAAGCGCATCGGCTTCAATCGACGAGATCGATTGCGCAAGTGCGAGTTGTGGAACAAGCGCGGCAACCGCCGCGCTCGCGAAAAGACATGCTGACCGAATCATTAATAACCCCCTGTATCTGCTCGCTAACCAATGGCACGGCGGGGCGCTTTGACAAGCCAAACTTGGCGCGGCTTCGGCGCATTGCTACGGCGCGCGGCATGAATGCACCACCTCTCCCCGAATGGGCTCCGCACCAAGCCGTGTGGATCGGATTTCCGAGCCATCTGGCGCTGTGGGGGGATGATTTGTCGCCCGCTCAGGCCGAGGCCGCGGCGTTCGCCAACGCAATTTACGCGGGCGGCTTGGGCGAGGCGGTTTGGCTGGTCGCGGCCAGTGAGATAGCCGCCGAAAAAGCGCGCAAGCTCGCCCCGTTCGCCAAAGTCATCGTCGAGCCGTTTGGCGACATCTGGCTGCGCGACACCGGCGCGATCGTCCGCGGGACCGGCGCGAGCCGCCGCGCGGCGGGCTTCGGCTTCAACGGCTGGGGCGGCAAATACGACCTTGCCGGGGACAACAGCGTCGGCGAACGGCTCGCCCGCGCCGCTGGCCTGCCTTACTCCAAAGCCGATTGGATTCTGGAGGGCGGGGCGATCGACGGAGACGGCAGCGGCACCGTCCTCACCACCGAGCAATGCCTGCTCAACCCGAACCGCAATCCGCAGATGAGCCGCGCCGATGTCGAAGCGCGACTTTGCAACGACCTCGGCTTCGAGAGGATCGTCTGGCTCGGGGAGGGGCTCGCCAACGACCACACCGACGGCCACGTCGACAATCTCGCGCGGTTCGTCGCGCCGGGGCGGGTGGCGATTCCTGCGCCGGAAAAAGATGACCCAAACCAACTCGTGTATCGCGACGCCGCGCGCAGATTGCGCACGAGCGGGCTGGATGTCGTCACCCTGCCCTCTCCGGGCAAGGTCGAGCAAGACGGCGTCATTGTCGCAGCGAGTTACATGAACTTCTACATCGGCAATGCCGCCGTCGTCGTCCCGCAATATGGCGCACCCAATGACGAGGCCGCGGTCGCGGTGGTCCAGGCTTTGTTCCCCGATCGCACCGCAGTCGGCCTTCGCGCCGACCATGTGCTAACCGGTGGCGGAAGCTTCCACTGCATCAGCCAGCAGGTACCCGTATGAACAAGCTCAA
>DATHFE010000221.1:0-4172 GCA_035318245.1 Sphingomicrobium sp.
GGGATCAGCCAGCGTACCGCGCTCCCGAGGTTGGGAGGTTTGGCAAAACCAACCGCGCGATTCCATTCCGCGAAATCCAGGCCGCTCACTAGCAGGAATAAGGTGACCGCGACGAAACCCCAGGCGCAGGGTTCAAGACGCCGATCGTCTGATCGTTGTCCGAACAGCAAGAGCCCACCGGCGACGAGCGCGCTCCACGGCGCAATCGCCCACAGCGGCAGCGCCAGTGTTCCCGAGGCGATGAGCAGGGCTGACGCGGTCGCGACGAGCAACGTGAAGCGCGCGTCATCCTTGCGGGCCGGCGATCGCCAGCCGAGCGCGGCGGCGCCGCCGGATATCGCTGCGCCAAGCAACGCCAGAGCAGCGAAAACATCGTCACCGAGGTCGGGGGACGGATAGAAATGGAACATCGGCAGGAGCAGGATCGCGGCGGCGATGGCGGCGATGTGGACGGCATCGACGATGCTGCCGTCGTCGCGCCACAGCCTCAGCAGGTCCGGGACGCCATAAATGACAAGGATGCCCGCAAGGACGATCGCCAGCATTGGCTGAGTGGGGCTGGTCCAGGCGCCGACCAGCAACAGCGCGATCGCCAATCCGGCGCTGGGCAGATGCCGAAGTCCAGCCTCGCGACGCGACAGCCAGATCATCGCTACCGAAATCAGGCCGAACAGGGCCCAGTGCAATGGCGCGAAACCGCCGACCGCGACCAATGCCGCCATTTGGGCGCAGCCAAGGAGGCCGGCGATAAGCCGGATCATCGTTCCGCGCTCGGCCAGCAGTAAGAGCGGGAAGGCGACGCCGAGCAGAAGGATGAACAGGCCGAGCGAGATCGATTGACTGGCGTCAAGCGCGCCACCGACGAGCAGCACCAGTCCCCAGCCAAATCCACCGATCAAGGCGCTGGCACCGAGCCACAGCCAGCGCTGGTCCCGCGACAGAGCACATAGACCCCCGACGGTCAGCGCGAGGTAAGAAGCGAGCAGCGGAATGTCAGGAGGACCCGATCCGACCAGGGCCGGCGCGGCGAGGCCGCCGACCAGCCCGAGCACCGCGCTCGGCGCGCCAAAGCGGAGCGACAACCCGCCGGCCAGCAGCGTCACCAACGCCATTCCTCCGAAAGCGGTCAGCGGGCCGATCAAATGATAGAGGTTCGCCGCGACGAGGATGGTGGCGTAAAGCGTGGCGATGCCGGCCCCCGCAAACGACTGGCGAATTCGCGGATCCCGCACCACCAGGTCCCCGCGCAACGCCGCCTCGGCGGCAATGATCAGCCCGGTGCCGAACAGCAGACCGAGGATTACCCGCACCAGCGGCGACAACAGGCCGGCGTCGATCGAATATTTGACGATCAGGAAGCCGGCGACGGCCAGCGTGACCCCGCCTGCCCAGATAGGGAGCTTGCGACCGAACAGATCCTCAAAGCTAATGGAGCGTTTTTCGGGCCCTTCAAATTCCGGCTGGGGCTCGTCGGACGGCGGCGCTTCCATTGCGGCCGCTGCGACAGCCTCTTCTACGACGGGTTCGCGGGATACGATGACCGCCGGCGCCCGCACAGTCTCGGGCTCGCTCCAAGGTGCATGATCGGCCGCTTGCGATTCCGGGATCGGCGGCAGGACCGACTCTTCGAGCAGCTTCAGCCGCGCGCGCAAATTGGCGACGTCGCGCCACAATGCCGCACAAACCAAGATCAAGCCGATGGTCAGGATTTCCACAAACGCCCCCCGATCCCTCCTCTATCGGAAAATAAGCGGGATCGGACAAGCGCGGCCCCTTTTCACGCGGGCCGAGCGGGCTATAAGCCCGCCCGGCTGCGTTCATGCGCGCAAGTTCACGCTGTTGGGGCGTCGCCAAGTGGTAAGGCACCGGCTTTTGATGCCGGCATTCGCAGGTTCGAATCCTGCCGCCCCAGCCAGCTTCACCAAATCCGGGCGCGCTTTTCCGGCGGGACGTAGAGTGCGTCGCCGGGCTTGATCCCGAACGCCGCATACCAGGCGTCGATGTTGGGTACGACGCCGTTGACCCGATATTTGCGATAGCTGTGCGGGTCGCTGGTGGTGAGGTTGCGGATCGCCTCGGGCTTCGACTTGCCCGCCCAGGCCTGCGCCCAGCCGAGGAACACCCGCTGGTCGCCGGTCAAGCCGTCGACCACCGGTGCTTTCGTACCGTGAAGCGATGCATGATACGCGTCGAGGGCCATGGTTAGGCCGCCGAGATCGGCGATATTCTCGCCCATCGTCAGGTCGGGCTTGATGTGGACGCCGGGAACCGGCTCGAACTTGGCATATTGTGCACCAAGGATCGCGGCGCGGCGCTTGAACTCGGCAGCGTCGGCGGGGGTCCACCAGTCGCGCAGAGCGCCCGAGGCGTCGATCGATCGGCCCTGGTCGTCGAAGCCGTGGGTCAGCTCGTGGCCGATGACGCCTCCGATTGCGCCGTAATTATAAGCCGGATCGGCCTTGGCATCGAACATCGGCGCCTGGAGGATTCCGGCTGGGAAGACGATGTCGCGCAGCGATCCGTTATAAGCATCGTTAGTCTGCGGGGTCATCAGCCAGTCGGTCTTGTCGACCGCGCCGGTGCTGCGATCGACATAATATTGCCAGTCGGCGGCGGCCGAGCGGCGAACATTGCCGACCAGGTCATCACGGCGGATGACGAGGTTCGAATAGTCGCGCCACTTGTCGGGATAGCCGACCTTGATGGTGTAGGTGTCGAGCTTCTTCAGCGCCTCGGCCTTGGTCGCCGGCCCCATCCAGTCGAGCTTTTCGAGACGTGCTCGAAAAGCGCCTTTGACATCGCCGACCAGCGCTTCGATGTGCCGCTTGGTCTCGGCCGGGAAGTAGCGCTCGGCATAGATTTGGCCGACACCCCAATTGAAGGTTCCGTAGCAACTCGTCGGATCGGCTCCGCAATCGCCCCCGGCCACGGCAAGCATAGCCCGTTTCCAGCGCGCGCGATCTTCCGCCTGTCCGAGCAGCACCTTGCCGCGGAAGGCGAAGCGGGCCTCGGCGAAGGGCTTCGACAAGTACGGAGCCGCCTGGTCGGCGACGCGAAACGCCATCCACGCTTTCAGTGTGTCGAGCGGGGTCGCGCCGTATGTCGCGGCGAGGCGGGTGAATGCGTCGGGCTGAGCAACGATCAGCCGTTCGCGACCGCCGAGCTTCGCCGCGGCGAGATAGACGTTCCAGTCGATCCCGGGTGCCAGCGCGGCGAGCTCGGCGGGCGACTTCGGATTATATTGGATGGTCAGATCGCGCAGCTTGGCCTTGTCCCAACTGCCCTCGGCGATGCTGGTTTCAAACGCGATGAGCCGGCCCGCGGCACTTGCCGGGTCGTCCCAGCCCAGCAGGGACAACATTTGAGTGGCATATTTCGCATAGGCTTCACGCTGCGCCGCGAAGTCGGGCTTCAAATAATAATCGCGGTCCGGAAGGCCGAGCCCGCTTTGGCTAAGGTAGATTGCATAGCTCTCGGGCGCCTTGAGGTCGCTGTCGATGAAGGGCGCGACGATCGCCGGGTAGAAGCCATAGGCCGATTGCCCCATCAAGCCGGCAAGGTCGGACGGGCTCGCGGCGGATCGAATGGCAGTGAGTTCGGGCGCGATGGCCGAAGCTCCGAGCTGCTCGACCCGAGCCTCGTCCATGAAGGCTGTGTAAAAGGCGCCCGCCTTGCCGCGATTGTCGGTGGGCTGCTGTCCAACGCTGCGCGATACATCCTGCAGCAATTCGTGAAGCTGAGTCTCCATCCGATCGGTCATTTCGAGCCGACGCGAAACCGTCGGCCGATCGGTGGGGATCACCGAGCGGTTGAGATAGGCGCCGTTGGAATATTGGAAAAAGTCGTTGCCAGGTTTGGTCGCCTTGTCGAACGCGGTCATGTCGTAACCGGTCGGTGGGTAGGTCGGCGCACTGGAAGGCTGGGCAACGGCCGGCGAACTCAGCGCCAGTGTGGTTGCGCCAAGCAAAATTGCCCGATGGACGTGTTTCATTTCCCGATCCCCCAGCCGAACTTCGTTCGATGGGTTCAAGCACAGCCGTGCGAAGTTTGCGAACCATCATTCGACAAACGGGGGAACAGCGGAGTGAACGTCAGAGGAAAATCCCCACAAACGGATCCGACGCGATCGGCATGGAGAAATTCTGCAAGGTGACCATGAATTCGACAGTCGC
>DATHFE010000222.1:0-2039 GCA_035318245.1 Sphingomicrobium sp.
TACTTTGTTCAATTTGACCCCCGCCGAAGCGCTTGCCGGAATGACCATCAACGCCGCTAAGGCGCTCGGTCTGGATCAGGAACTCGGCAGCATCGCCGCCGGGAAAACCGCCGATCTGTGCGCCTGGCGGATTACCGATCCAGCCGAGCTTGGCTACTGGATCGGCTTTCCGGGCCCCGAGCGGCGGATTGTCGCCGGCATCGACCAATAGGAGCTTGAGTGACCGACCGCCGCGACAATAGCCGAACCATTCGCGCCCGCCGCGGCAGCGAGATCGTTGCCAAAAGCTGGGCAACCGAAGCCGCGGTGCGGATGCTGATGAACAATCTGGACGATGAAGTCGCCGAGGACCCGCAAAGCTTGGTCGTCTATGGCGGCATCGGCCGCGCCGCGCGCAACTGGGCCTGCTACGACAAGATCGTCGAAACCCTCGAGCGCCTCGGCGACGATGAAACCCTGCTGATCCAGTCGGGCAAGCCGGTCGGCGTTTTCCGCACCCATGCCGACGCCCCGCGCGTGCTCCTCGCAAACTCCAACCTCGTCCCCAAATGGGCGACCTGGGAAGTGTTCAACCAGCTCGATCGCGCCGGCCTGATGATGTACGGCCAGATGACCGCGGGCAGCTGGATCTACATCGGCACCCAGGGCATCGTCCAAGGCACTTACGAGACCTTCGCCGAGATGGGCCGCCAGCATTACGGCGGCGACCTCAAGGGCCGCTGGATCCTGACCGCTGGGCTAGGCGGCATGGGCGGCGCCCAGCCGCTCGCCGCGGTGATGGCCGGGGCGCATTGCATCGCGGTCGAATGCCAACAGAGCCGGATCGAAAAGCGCCTCGAAACCCGCTACCTCGACCGCCAGGCCAACAGCATCGACGAAGCGCTCGCGATCATTGCCGAAGCAACCGCACCGACGAGCGTCGGCCTGCTCGGCAACGCCGCTGAAATCCTGCCCGAAATGGTCGCGCGCGGCATCCGCCCCGATGCGGTCACCGACCAGACCAGCGCGCACGATCCCGCCAACGGCTATTGCCCAGCCGGCTGGAGCGTCGCCAAATGGCAGGCCGCGAGAGAGAGCGATCCGCAGGGAGTTGCCAGCGCCGCCCGCGCTTCGATGGCCAGGCACGTCGAGGCGATGCTCGTCTTCCAGAAAATGGGCATTCCGACCTTCGATTATGGCAACAACATCCGCCAGGAAGCCAAGGACGAGGGCGTCGCCCACGCGTTCGATTTTCCCGGCTTCGTGCCCGCATACGTCCGACCCTTGTTCTGCCGCGGAATCGGCCCGTTCCGCTGGGTCGCATTGTCGGGCGATCCCGAGGACATCTACCGCACCGACCAACGGGTCAAGGAGCTGATCCCCGACGATCCGCACCTCCACCGCTGGCTCGACATGGCGCGCGAACGCATCGCCTTCCAGGGCCTCCCCGCGCGCATCTGCTGGGTCGGCCTCGGCCAGCGCCACCGATTGGGCCTCGCCTTCAACGAAATGGTCCGCAACGGCGAAGTGTCCGCACCGATCGTCATCGGCCGCGATCATCTCGACAGCGGCTCGGTCGCGTCGCCGAATCGCGAGACGGAATCAATGAAGGACGGATCGGACGCCATATCGGATTGGCCCTTGCTCAACGCCCTGCTCAACACCGCCTCGGGCGCGACCTGGGTCTCGCTCCACCATGGCGGCGGCGTCGGCATGGGCTATTCGCAGCACGCCGGGATGGTCATCGTCGCCGACGGCACCGACGATGCCGCGCGCCGCCTCGAGCGCGTCCTCTGGAACGACCCCGCCACCGGCGTCATGCGCCACGCCGATGCCGGGTATGGTGAGGCGGTCGATTGCGCGCGCGAACAAGGTCTCGATTTGCCGATGGTGACGCTGTGAAGCTCGACCCCACCGCGATCGATCTCGCCACGCTGCGCAAGCTATGGACCGGCGCGGCGGCCACCCTCGATGACGCAAGTCATAGCCGCATTGCCGCCGCTGCCGCCTCGGTCGACCGCATCGTCGCCGGCGGCGAAACCGTCTACGGCGTCAACACC
>DATHFE010000223.1:0-2036 GCA_035318245.1 Sphingomicrobium sp.
GGGCGATCATATTCCATATCGCCCAGCGCCATGCCGGGCTGTTGCCGGACGATGCGGAAGCCCGGGCGCGCGCGGTCACCTGGATGTTTGCCGCATTGAGCACGGTCGAGCCGCCGATCGTGGATCGCATGATCGCCATCGTCGTGGAGGGCGACAGGCCCTGGTCCGAACAGCGCCTTCCTCTTGTCGAGAATCGCATCCGTGTCCGGCTGGGCCAGCTTTCCGCGCGCCTTGGCGGTGCCGACTGGCTCGACCGCGGGTTCAGCGCGGGCGATCTTTTGATGGTGTCGGTGCTGCAAAGGTTGAAGGGATCGGGGATATTGGACGAATATCCAAACCTCTCCGCTTACATCGCCCGCGGCGAAGCGCGACCCGCCTTCAAGCGTGCTTTCGACGCTCAATTGGCGGTCTTCACTGCCCAGCTACCGGCCGGCTGACAGACTGGATTCAAGCAGACGCAGCGCGGGTCAATGGCGAATGTCCGCAATGGGTCGAAGCGGACGTTTGGAGGCCTTATGCGCGGCGAGCATTCCTAAGGGATTCCGGCCCCGAATTGCTTCGGGGCCGGACCTTGTTAGTGACTGGTGAAACTGCCGGTCAGCCGCGCTCCGGCGCCGGTGGCGGCGGAGGTGGCGGAGGCGGAGGCGGACAAACATCCGTCGCCAGGATCACCGAGCCGTCCGGGCAGGTCTGCGTCGCCGGAGGGGGCGGCGGAGGCGGCGGGGGTGGCGGCGGAGGCGGAGGCGGCGGGGCCGCGACCGCACCGCCACCGAAGCGCCAGCCGGCACGAAGGCCGATGGCCTTGCGATCACCGATGTCGCCCCAGGCGGCGAGGATCGGACCGGCGCCGTCGTTGCCGCTCAGCCCGGCCTCGAGGCGGAACCAGGTGGCCTTGCCGTCAGTGTTGAGGTCGAACGTGTCGCCGCCATCGAACAGCTCGACATCGCCGTCGCCGTTGAACTCGCGATAGACCGAGGCGTCGATGTACGGCGCCAGGCCGCCGCCGAAGATCGCCCTGAGGCCGGCCCGGCCGCGGGTCGAGGTGATGCTCGAGATGTCATAGTCGAAGCCGAACGCGCTGATGTCGTCGACCTTGGTCTTGACGTGGCTGAGGCCGGCGTGGAGGTCCATCGTCGCTGTACTGCCCATGCCGAAGCGATAGCCGAGCGACCCGTCGATGCCGTTGGCACGGATATCGAACTTCTCGCCATCGAAGGCGCCGTCGTCGAACTCACCCTTATAGCTGTCGTGCTTGGCCAGGAATTCGCCGTGGAAGCCGGTCAGGCCGCCGAACTGGCCGTAGACACCGAGGTTCCAGCCGTGCGCCTTGAGATCGGCACCGGCATTGCCGTTGGCCTTGGCCCGACCATAACCGCCGGTCAGGCCGATGCGGCCGCCGCCGAAGCCATAATCGGCGCCGAGCTGAATCCCGTAACGCGTGGTCTTGAGCTCATTGTCGACATCGAAATCGACGCCCTCGATGGTGACGTTGCCATTATTGTCGCCGTACTTGTCCTTGCTGATGTAGCCATTGCCCCAGAAGCTGAAGCCGACGGTCGTCGCCGGCTTGACCGTCTCGGCGAAGACCTCGTCCGCGCTCTGGTACCAGATGTCGTTGGCGAAGCCCGGAACGGCCAGCGGATTGAACGCCGCCGCAGTCGGTGCCGAGACCAAGAAGAAGTCGGTTCCTGACTGGATCAGGTCGAAGTCGACCAGCGGAGTATCGCCGCCGACCGTGCCAAGGACAAAGGCATTGGCCGTCGTGCTGGTCGTGTCGACGACCAGCACCCCGCCCAAATTGATCAGGCTGCCGCCGACGAAGTCGGGGTTGACCGTGGTCGTGCCGCTGGCGGCACCGACGATCAAATGGTCGGCGGCGGTGCCGTTGAAGTCGACCAGCAAGTTCGAGCTGCCCGACCCGACAAACGCGCTGTTGATCGTCAGATTGTCGTCGACCACCCCGTCCTGAAGGTCAATCGTGCCCGAGTTGGCAAAGCTGGTCTGGCCGGTGATCGTGGTCGCGCCCTCATCGGCAA
>DATHFE010000224.1:0-5251 GCA_035318245.1 Sphingomicrobium sp.
GGTGAAGGATTCAAGCTACATGTTCGTCACCGGACCTGAGGTGGTGAAAACGGTCACCAACGAGGTCGTGACCCAGGACGAGCTCGGCGGCGCGGTCACCCACACCACCAAGTCGGGCGTCGCCGACGTCGCGTTCAAGAATGACATCGACGCGTTGCTCGCAACCCGCGAGTTCTTCGACTTCCTGCCCTTGTCGAACCGCCACGAACAGCCGACGCGCCCGACCGAGGACCCGGTCGACCGCCTCGAGGACAGCCTCGACACCTTGGTCCCGCCATCGGCGGCCACGCCCTACGACATGCACGAGCTCATTCGGAAGGTCGCCGACGAGGGCGACTTCTTCGAGTTGATGCCGGCGCACGCCGCGAACATCATCGTCGGCTTTTGCCGGATCGAGGGTCGCACGGTCGGCGTCGTCGCCAACCAGCCGACGGTGCTCGCCGGTTGCCTCGACATCAACTCGTCGAAGAAGGGAGCGCGGTTCGTCCGCTTCTGCGACGCGTTCGACATCCCGATCCTGACCTTCGTCGACGTTCCGGGGTTCCTGCCCGGCGTCGGCCAAGAGCATCACGGGATCATCAAGCATGGCGCGAAATTGCTGTTCGCTTATGCCGAAGCGACGGTGCCCAAGATCACGGTGATCACGCGCAAAGCCTATGGCGGGGCCTATGACGTCATGGCGTCGAAGCATTTGCGCGGCGATTTGAACTATGCCTGGCCGACCGCCGAGATCGCGGTGATGGGGGCCAAAGGCGCGGTCGAGATCATCTTCCGCGGCAAGACGGCGGCCGAAATCGCCGAGCACACCCGCGAATATGAAGAGCGCTTCGCCAACCCGTTCGTCGCCGCGAGCATGGGCTTCATCGACGAAGTGATCATGCCGCATTCGACACGGCGACGGGTGGCGCTGGGGTTGCGGAAATTACGCGACAAACAGCTCGAAAATCCGTGGAAAAAGCATGACAATATTCCGCTCTGATCAGAGACAAGGAATCCTATGAAAAAACTCATTCCATTGGTTGTTGCTGCGGCATGCCTATGGCCTCAACAGGCCTCGGCGGAAGGATTCTACACGGGAGCCGTGGTCTACGATAAGTGCATGGCCGACAAGGGCTCGAAATTTTATTCGCAGCGCTCCGCCGGCTGCATGGACTATATTTCCGGCGTATTTGATACGCTTATTTTGAACTATGGCGCCGGCAGGGGGGAGTCGTTCTGTCCGCCCGGACAACTGACCTTGGGCCAGGTTGTCGACATGGTGCGAAGACATATGGCCGCGCATCCCGAATCGCGGCAACTCGACGCCGCCAGCGTGGTCGCGACGCCGCTCCTCGCCGCTTTCAAATGCACGCGGTGAATCCATGGAAGAAGCACGACGATGTTCCGCTTTAGCGCCTAGGTGCCTGAGCGGGCTGGTCGTAAAGTTGCAAACGCTCGCCCAAGCCCGAAACAACCGATTGCAATCACGTACGTGAGGGCCAAGGTTGCGGCCACATAGGCAATGTCCAGAGACTGCACAGGAACGGCCATGCTTTGGATCGTGAGGATAATGGCCACGAGAACTGATTTTAGAGCTGCAAGTCTCATGGGATGCCGCACGGCGCCGAGTAAGAATAGAACGGCAAGCAAAATGAGCCCCATGGCGGTCGATATTGGCTCAATTGCTCGTGCGAGGGGAGTACAAAAATGAAACTCGGCCGCCTCAACCATGTCGGTGTTGCCACCTGTTCGATCGAGCGGAGCGTGGCGCACTATCGCGATGTGCTCGGCGCGGAGCGGATTGGGGATCCGTTCGACTTGCCGGCGCAGGGGGTGAGGGTGTGCTTTGTCGATACGCCGAACGCGCAGATCGAGCTGATCGAGCCGCTCGGGCCGGACTCGCCGATCGTCAATTTTCTCGCCAAATATCCGCTCGGCGGGCAGCATCATGTCTGTTTCGAAGTGCCCGACATCCATGCCGCCAAGGCGTGGTTCGAGGGCAAGGGCGCGCGCGTGCTCGGCGAGCCGCGGATCGGGGCGCACGGCACATTGGTGTTCTTCGTCCACCCCAAGGACATGGGCGGGGTGCTGACCGAGATCATGGAAAGCCCGAAGCAGGCGCATTAGCGGGAGCTCATCATGGCCAACCACAACGCCACCGTCCGCTGGTCCGCCTCGCCGGGCGAAGAATTTGCCAAGGGCCAATACAGCCGCGCGCATCAATGGGTGTTCGACGGCGGTGCGTTGGTGCCGGCTTCGGCCAGCCCACATGTCGTCCCGGCGCCCTGGTCCGACGCGGCCGGGGTCGATCCGGAGGAAGCGTTCGTCGCTTCGCTGGCGAGTTGCCACATGCTGTTCTTCCTTGATTTCGCGCGGCGGTCGGGCGTGGTTGTGACATCCTATGAGGACGAGGCGGACGGGGTGATGGCGAAGGGCGACAACGGTCGCATTCGCATCACCAAGGTCACGCTCCGTCCGCGGATCGCGTTCGATGGCGCGGTGCCCGACGCGGTGGCGCTCGATGCCCTCCACCACAAGTCGCACGAGGCCTGCTTCATCGCCAATTCGGTCAGTTCTCAGATCGTCATCGAACCGCGCTGAGGCGTTTGGCTTTGCCGGTGCGGAGCGCTAGACCGCCGCCATGTCCGACGATCTCGAGAAGTGGAAAGCGCTCGCCGCGAAGGAATCGAAGGGCCGCGACCTTTCGCGCGAGACGCTTGAGGGGATCCGGCTTAAGACGGTCTATGGTCCCGACGACGCGGCGCAGATCGACAGCGGCTACCCCGGCGTAGCGCCCTACACGCGCGGGCCTTATGCGACGATGTATAAGGGGCGGCCGTGGACGATCCGGCAATATGCGGGTTTCTCGACCGCGGAGGAGAGCAACGCTTTTTACCGCCGCAACCTCGCCGCGGGGCAGAAGGGGCTCTCCGTCGCGTTCGATCTTGCCACCCATCGCGGCTACGACAGCGACCATCCGCGCGTGACCGGCGACGTCGGCAAGGCTGGGGTGGCGATCGACAGCGTCGAGGACATGAAATTGCTGTTCGACGGCATTCCGCTCGGCGAAATGTCGGTCAGCATGACGATGAACGGCGCGGTGCTTCCGGTGATGGCCTTCTACATCGTCGCGGGGGAAGAGCAGGGCGTCGATCGCGCGCAATTGTCGGGCACGATCCAGAACGACATTCTGAAAGAGTTCGCGGTTCGCAACACCTACATCTACCCGCCCGAACCGTCGATGCGGATCGTCGCCGACATCATCGCCTACACGTCGCGCGAGATGCCGAAATTCAACTCGATTTCGATCAGCGGCTATCACATGCACGAAGCCGGCGCGACGGCGGTGCAGGAACTGGCCTATACGCTCGCCGACGGGATGGAATATGTGCGGGTCGCGCAGAAAAGCGGGCTCGACATTGACGCCTTCGCGCCGCGCCTGAGCTTCTTTTTCGGCATCGGCATGAACCTGTTCATGGAGGTCGCGAAATTGCGCGCGGCGCGCACGCTTTGGGCGCGAATCATGGGTGAGCTTGGCGCCAAGTCGGAGAAGTCGAAGCTGCTGCGCACCCATTGCCAGACGAGCGGCGTGTCGCTGACCGAGCAGGACCCGTATAATAATGTCGTGCGCACCACGGTCGAGGCGCTGGCCGCGGTGCTCGGCGGGACACAGTCGCTGCACACCAACAGCTTCGACGAAGCGATGGCGCTGCCGACCGATTTTTCGGCGCGGATCGCGCGCAACACCCAGCTCATCCTGGCCGAGGAAAGTGGCGTGACTGCGGTCGCCGATCCCTTGGGCGGAAGCTGGTACGTTGAGGCTTTGACTCGAGAACTGGAAACGCGCGCGCAGGCGTTGATCGACGAGGTCGAAGAGCATGGCGGGATGACCAAGGCGGTCGCCGAGGGCCTGCCCAAGATGCGCATCGAGGAAGCCGCCGCGGCACGCGCGGCCAAGGTCGATACGGGCGAGACGGTGATCGTCGGCGTCAACCGCTACGCGCTCGAAAATGAGGAAGAGCATGACATCCTCGAGGTCGATAATGCCAGGGTGCGGGCGGGGCAGATCAGGCGGTTGGAGAAGATGCGCGCGGGGCGCAATCAGGCGCAAGTTCATGCCGCGCTCGATGCGCTTGAAGAGGGCGCGCGGGGCGATGGCAATTTGCTTGCATTGAGCGTCAATGCGGCCCGCGCGCGGGCGAGTTTGGGCGAGATTTCCGAAGCACTCGAACGCGTGTTCGGCCGCTATGAAACGCAGCCCCATCCGGTCAGCGGAGTTTATGGCAAGGCGCGTGACGATGCGCGGTGGAAGGCGGCGGTCGCGGGGACGAAGGAAGTCGCGGCGCGGCTGACGCGCGCGCCGCGAATCCTCGTCGCCAAAATGGGCCAGGACGGGCACGACCGCGGGGCGAATTTGGTGTCGTCGGCGTTCGGTGATTTGGGGTTCGAAGTGATCGCCGGACCCTTGTTCCAGACCCCGCGCGAGGCGGCGGAACTGGCGGTGGAGAAAGCCGTCGATGTAGTCGGCGCCTCATCCCTCGCGGCGGGGCACAAGACGCTGATCCCCGAGCTGATCGACGCGCTCAAGGACTTGGGAGCCGCCGACATAAAGGTCGTCGCCGGCGGGGTCATCCCCGCGCAGGATTACGCCATGCTCCGCGCGGCGGGGGTGCAGGCGATCTTCGGGCCGGGGACCAATCTCGCGGATGCCGCGGACGAGGTATTGCGGTTGCTCGGGCACAACATGCCGTCGGTTGGGGAGGCTGCGGAGTGAGCTTCGCTTACGATCGTGACCGGAAAGCGATCATGGACCCGGACACGGGTGACGTATTGAAGCAGGAGCGGCCACATTATCAGGAGTTGCGCTGGTACCAGACGATTTTCGGCCCAGACGGGACGAAGAAATTCGCAGCAACCGTGATGACCGATGCGGACGGATCGCGCGCCAATCCCAAGAAACCGGGGGACCATGTGCTGGTGTCGGCCGTCCGCTACGATGCGGAAGGGCGAACATCCGAGGCGTCCGGGCGAGACCCCGACCTTCGCCGGATTATCGAGTATATCCGCACACAGGTCGACCCGGCCAAACCCTTTACTTTCTCCGACGCGCGCAATGGAATGCGACCGTTGATCGGTGTTGGCGTGGATTACCGATTCACCCTGGCGCTGGGTTTGGCTGGCGTGACCGTTGCCTGGATGCTCTTGCGATGACGGATCACGCCTGGGTTGCCAGCTTCACCACGATCGAGGTGAGCCACGGCAAATATATGAG
>DATHFE010000225.1:0-3926 GCA_035318245.1 Sphingomicrobium sp.
ATCGCGCACCGCGGCCTCGACGAAGCGCGCCGCCTCGAGGCTGGTCAGCCGGTCCTTGGTCTGGCTCTGGAAATGCGGGTTGCGGATGAAGATGCTGAGCATCAGCTCGACGCCGTTGAACACGTCGTCGGCGGTGATGTCCTTGGAGCGCTTGTTGCCGACCAGCTCGCCAAACGCGCGGACGCCCTTGGTCAGCGCGGCGCGGAGCCCGGCTTCATGCGTCCCGCCGTCGGGGGTCGGGATGGTGTTGCAGTAGTAACTTTCGACGCCGCCCTCGCTCCACAAGGGCCAGGCGACCGCCCATTCGGCCGAGCCCTGGTCGTTGGGGAAGGCCTGGCGCCCGGTGAACGGCGGGGTGGTGACACACTCCCGCTCCCCGAGCTGCTCGGCGAGATGGTCGGCGAGGCCGCCGGGGAATTGGAACACCGCGGTTTCGGGGACGTCGGCGCTGGCCAGCGATGGGTCGCAGCGCCAGCGAATCTCGACCCCGGCGAAGAGATAGGCCTTGGAGCGGGCGAGCTTGTAGAGGCGGGCCGGGTCGAATTGGGCGTCGGCGCCAAAAATTTCGGGGTCGGGGACGAAGCTGGTGGTGGTTCCGCGCTTGTTCGGCGCGGCGCCGACTTCCTTGAGCTCCGATGTGGCGAGGCCCTTCGAGAAGCTTTGGCGATATAATTTCTTCTCGCGCGCGACTTCGACAATTGTCTCCGACGACAGCGCGTTGACGACACTGACCCCGACGCCGTGGAGGCCGCCGCTAGTCGAGTAAGCCTTGCCCTCGAACTTCCCGCCCGAATGGAGCGTGGTCATGATCACTTCGAGCGCCGACTTGCCGGGATATTTGGGGTGCGGGTCGACCGGGATGCCGCGACCGTTGTCGGTGACGGTCAAGCGGTTGCCCGGGTCGAGCTGGACCTCGATTCGGCTGGCGTGGCCAGCCACCGCTTCGTCCATGCTGTTGTCGATCACCTCGGCGGCGAGGTGGTGGAGCGCGCGCGCGTCGGTCCCGCCGATATACATGCCGGGGCGGCGGCGGACGGGCTCGAGGCCTTCGAGCACCTCGATCGAGGAAGCGTCGTAGCTGTCGGGTTGGGCGGATGCTGGGGACGAGAAAAGGTCGGACATTATGAGAACGCTATAGGGGGTGGCGACTCCGCCGCGCAAGGAGTGGCGGGCGGGGCATCGCGAAAGAATTTGGAGCGCCCGGCTGCCGTTCGCCGCAAAAAATGATACGCTGGCGGAGCCGAATGGAAAGGACGACGAGTCGTGCCAGACGGTAGCTTCGTGAAAGGAACGAATAGCAACGCCCCGTTTTCGCTGAAGGTGCACCGGGGCGAGGGTATGGTGTTGCTGGCGATGGACTGGAAGACCGGCAAGCCGCCCAAGGATTTCGTCGGCTTCTCCATCGAGTATCGCTATCCGCAAAAGAGCGTGTTCTGGCCGGTGAGGAACCGCATCCATTTTCCCGGCAAGGCCAAGCCGACGCCACTGGGCAAGCCGCCCGAGCAATATCCCAGCACCGAAGCGCCATTTCAAATATTTCGCTGGGTGCATTTTCCAAAGGTTGCCGACACACCCGGTGTGTTCACCTACCGGGTCACCCCGAGATTCATGAATTCGGAGGGGATCCTGGCGGCCGGCGTTCCCCAGCAAGTCGACTTGGAAATCTATTCGGAAACCGATCCTGGCAAGATCAACATCGCCTTCACGCGAGGCTATGTTTCCTCACAGAGCTTCGTCGACCGTTTTGGCGGCGAGGAGGGGTTCGGGAAACTGATCCCGCCGACCGCGGATGCAGGCAATGACTTCGTCCCGACCCATGACAAAGCCGATGAGGCCTACCAGTGGATGGGGTTCGAGGCGCGCGAGCGGATCCTCGACTTGCTCGACAAGGCCATCGCCAAGCAGGCGGATGTGATGGTTGTCGCCTATGAGCTCAACCTGCCCGAATTGATCGGCAGATTCGCCAAAATCGGATCGCGCTTGCGGATCATCATCGACGACAGTGTCAGCACATCGAAGAAGAAAGACGGCACGGTCGTCATTAAGGACAAAGGCGCGCCCCATTCGCCCGAAAGCCGGGCCGAGGCGGTGCTTAAGGCCGCCGGCGCAAAGACTTGCCGGCAACACATGGGCGTCCTCCAGCACAACAAGATGATCATCGTCGACGGGCCGAACTTCAAACGGGTCGTGCTCGGCTCGACCAATTTTTCGTGGCGCGGGTTTTTCGTCCAGTCGAACAATGCCGTGATCGTGTATGGGTCGGCGGTTGTCGCGCAGCAGCGCGAGGCTTTTGAAGCTTATTGGGAGGGCAGCGCCGAAAGCTTCGGCGCGTCTCAGTCGTCGCGTTGGCTGCCGCTCCAAGTCGATGGCCTTGATGCGGAGATTTCGATGTCCCCGCATAAGGCGGCCAATTCGACACAAGCGGCAATCGCCGCGGACATGGATTCGGCCAGCTCCAGCCTGTTCTATTCGTTGGCCTTCCTCAACATCACCTCCGGCCCGGTCACAGATGCGGTGGTGAATGCCATCAAGCGCCCGGATTTGTTCGTCTATGGCGTGTCCGACAAGAGAAAGGGGATCGTCTTGCTACAGCCGGACGGGAACCCCGAGCCGGTATCCGCCGCAAGCCTTGGCAAGGGTATGCCTGAGCCGTTCCGCAGCGAAGCCAGCGGCGGCAGCGGCGTCAAGATGCACCACAAGTTCGTCGTGATCGATTTCGACAAGCCGAGCGCGCGGGTTTACACCGGCAGTTACAATTTCTCGAAGCCCGCCGACCGCAGCAACGGCGAGAATCTATTGGTCATCCGCAACCGCCGGATCGCCACCGCCTACATGGTCGAGGCGCTGCGCATTTTCGACGCCTATCAATTTCGCGTGTCGTCGAAAAAGAAGCCCGCGCCGGGCGTTCCGGCCAAGAAAATCAAGGAGCTTGGTATTCCCCCAGTCCTGCCGGGCGAGAAGCCGTGGTGGGACAAATTCTGGTCCGTTCCGATCAAGGCCAAGGACAGAAAGATTTTTGCATGATTCTGGTTCCCGAACGGTCTTGAAATCTTTTCTTCGTCAGCGAACCCTGGGCCCACCAAAGGGCAGCGGCGGGGGCGGGCGGCGGTCGCGGCGCGGGAGCTGCGCCTGGTAGGCGACGCCGCAATGCGCGACGCAGTAGGGGAAGCCGGGGTTCGACGGCTGGCCACAGAAATGGAAATCGGGCTCGCCCGGATGCCCCATCGGCCATTTGCAAATACGGTCGTTGAGATCGAGCAGGCCGGTCTTGTCGGCGACCTCGGCGTTGGGCTTGGCGGGAACCAGGCGGCGAGGCGGCGCCGGCGGGATTGGCGCCTGCGTGTCGCCGGGGCCTTGGCGGATGAACCCGCCGGGTCCGACCGAGCGATATTGGATGGTTGTTTCCGGCGCTGCGGGCTTGGCTTCGGACGCGGCACCAGGCGCGGCTGCGGGCGCTGCCGCGGCGGGCGACGGTGGGGCAGGCTTGGGCGCCGGCTTCTCTGCCGGAGCGCGCGCAGGCGCTGGCGCGGCCGCCTTCTTTCCCTTCTCCTCGCCCGGCTTGACCGGCGAGGGGCGCGATTCGAGGCCCAGGCGGTGGGCCTTGCCGATCACCGCGTTGCGGCTGACGCCGCCCAATTCCTCGGCGATCTGGCTGGCGGTCGAGCCTTCGGCCCACATTGCTTTGAGACGGTCGATTCGCTCGTCGGTCCAGGACATGAAAAACACTTCTCCGATGCGGGTTGCCGCAGGCCGCGCCAGCCGATAGGCGATTGCCCAATGGACCGCCAGAGCAAGAACGACGAGACACCCTTGTGGGTTCGAAACCAGCCCGGCGATCCCAGCCTTACAGGCGTCAATTGGGGTGGTCTTACGACGCTATATGTGAAGGAGGTGCGCCGCTTCTTCAAGGTCCAGACCCAAACCAT
>DATHFE010000226.1:0-3102 GCA_035318245.1 Sphingomicrobium sp.
TGCCGGCGCCGGCGGCCAGGATCGGCGTACCCGGCGGGGCGGCGAAGTCGACGCCGGCATGCAAGGCGCTGAAGCCCAGGATCGGATGCTCGCGCATGCCGAAGCGGGAGGTGATCTTCGAGGCGTCCATTGGCGTCCGCAGGAACGAACGCACCACGCTCTCGCCCTGGGCGCTGTAGAAGCCCTCGGCGCCACCCTGCGGCCGGAAGCGGATCACCGTCACCGTACGCTTCAGCAGGCGCAGCTCACCGGCCAGCAGGCGCCCGGGATGGGTGACGCGGCCGTCGCTGGTGACGAGCTGCTCGAGCAGCACGGTGAATTTCTGGCCTTGCTTCAACTCGCGCTGGAAGTCGACGTCGTAGGAGAGTGCGCGAACGAATTCGGTCATCGCCGGCGATGGCGCGCCCGCCCTCGTGCCGCTCTGCTCGAGCGAACCGTTGCGCTCGCCTTCGACGCGCACGATGCGCGGGCTCACCTTGTAGATTTTCTCTTCGGCGGCGTACGTCCCGTCATCCTGGCGCGAGATGATGAACTCACGCTCCGGTTGCGGCCGTACCGAGAGCGTCAGCACGCGCGGCGCGTCCGGCTGATCGGGCAGCGTCTGCATCAGAAGCTCGATGGTCTCGCCGATGGCCAGCTTCTTTTTCTTGAGAAGCCCCTGCAGCTTTTCGGCGATCTGCTTGCGATCGGCTTCCGGCACGTCGATGTCGGCCAGCATCTTTTGGATCGTATCGCCGCGTTCCAGGCGCAGGGTGAGCTCATAGCGGTCGCTGCCCGGCGGCTCGGGCTCGGCGATCTGATCCGCGGGCTTCATCTGGAAGCCTTTGAGCTCGGCCGAAGAAACCGGCGGCGCAGGCTCGGGATCGGCCAGGACCACCGGCGGAGAGACGACGGGCGGAGAAGGAGCCGATGGCGCGGGCTGCGGCGGCGCTGTCGGGAGGGCTGCGATCTCGGGATTCGAGCGGTGCGTCAGCACCAGGCCGCCCAAGGCGAGCACGATGGCGCCGATGGCGAACAGGACAGGACGAAACAGCGCAAAAGCCGAGCTTTTGGCAGTTTTCGACCGGCCCGACGGAGAGGGGAAATCCGTCATGACCATTGACCTATGTGGGCCCGGTAGATCCGGGCCTCGGCTTGGGTTGGCCGCCGTTCCGGGGATTTTGTCCCCAGCGGTGGGTTGTTGAGGGTATCTACATATTGATGCCGGAAAGCCAAGCACGGCACAACAATACAATAGGTTTGACGGGCCTTTGGCGGCGACTCAACACTACGTAATCCATCTGCAATTTAGAGTTTGACACCCCAAAGGCCCCCCCATATAAGCGCGGCTCCCACGGCGAACGGGGTGTACCAGAAACGTCGCGCGTAATTGCGGCGAAGGGTTTTGCGACCCTAAACGGTTACCTGTTCTGCTCAAGGTCTCGGCCAGAATGCTCAGGCAGATGGTCGTGCGCTCTATGCATTGTCTGTTTGGAAAGGGATACGCCAGCGGCGGCGGACGTTTGCGCTTTCAGGAGCGCGAAGGTTTCTGCCGTCGCTAGTTCGAAGTTCGACTGGGCCGGATGCAAATCCGGCCGTGTTGGACAGTAATCTAGTGACGGGATCTCGCTCCTCTCCACTTCGCAAGAGGGGGTAGGGGAGCACGTTAAACTTGAGAGTTTGATCCTGGCTCAGAACGAACGCTGGCGGCAGGCTTAACACATGCAAGTCGAACGCGTGTAGCAATACACGAGTGGCGCACGGGTGAGTAACGCGTGGATATCTGCCTTTTGGTTCGGAATAACCCCGGGAAACTGGGGCTAATACCGGATGGTTCCTTCGGGATAAAGATTTATCGCCAAAAGATGAGTCCGCGTACGATTAGCTAGTTGGTGAGGTAATGGCTCACCAAGGCGACGATCGTTAGCTGGTCTGAGAGGACGATCAGCCACACTGGGACTGAGACACGGCCCAGACTCCTACGGGAGGCAGCAGTGGGGAATATTGGACAATGGGGGCAACCCTGATCCAGCCATGCCGCGTGAGTGATGAAGGCCTTCGGGTTGTAAAGCTCTTTTGGCGGGGACGATGATGACGGTACCCGCAGAATAAGCCCCGGCTAACTTCGTGCCAGCAGCCGCGGTAAGACGAAGGGGGCTAGCGTTGTTCGGAATTACTGGGCGTAAAGCGAGTGTAGGTGGTTGTCCAAGTTGGATGTGAAAGCCTTGAGCTCAACTCAAGAAATGCATTCAGGACTGGGCGGCTAGAGGACCGGAGAGGATAGTGGAATTCCCAGTGTAGTGGTGAAATACGTAGAGATTGGGAAGAACACCAGTGGCGAAGGCGGCTATCTGGACGGTTTCTGACGCTAAGACGCGAAAGCGTGGGGAGCAAACAGGATTAGATACCCTGGTAGTCCACGCCGTAAACGATGGGTGCTAGACGTTGGCGAGCTTGCTCGTCAGTGTCGCAGCTAACGCGTTAAGCACCCCGCCTGGGGAGTACGGCCGCAAGGTTGAAACTCAAAGGAATTGACGGGGGCCCGCACAAGCGGTGGAGCATGTGGTTCAATTCGACGCAACGCGCAGAACCTTACCAGCCCTTGACATGTGACTCGCCGGTACGAGAGATCGTACCTTCGGTTCGGCCGGAGTCAGCACAGGTGCTGCATGGCTGTCGTCAGCTCGTGTCGTGAGATGTTGGGTTAAGTCCCGCAACGAGCGCAACCCTCGTCTCCAGTTGCCATCAGGTAATGCTGGGCACTTTGGAGAAACTGCCGGTGACAAGCCGGAGGAAGGTGGGGATGACGTCAAGTCCTCATGGCCCTTACGGGCTGGGCTACACACGTGCTACAATGGCGGTGACAGTGGGATGCGAAGGGGCGACCCGGAGCCGATCCCAAAAAGCCGTCCCAGTTCGGATTGCACTCTGCAACTCGAGTGCATGAAGGTGGAATCGCTAGTAATCGCGGATCAGCATGCCGCGGTGAATACGTTCCCGGGCCTTGTACACACCGCCCGTCACGCCATGGGAGTTGGTTCTACCCGAAGATGGTGCGCTAACCGCAAGGAGGCAGCCAGCCACGGTAGGATCAATGACTGGGGCGAAGTCGTAACAAGGTAG
>DATHFE010000227.1:0-4882 GCA_035318245.1 Sphingomicrobium sp.
AACTCCAGCTCGAGTTTCGCACGGCCGGGGATTTCGGCGAGGTCGTCGCGCTTGGCCATCAGGCGGCCCGCGCCTGGCGGACGGCGCCGGCAAGACTGTTGGGACCGGCGCTGATGAGGGTCACGTCGAGCATCGTGCCGACGGCCGCGTCGGTTTCGACATGGACCGACTGAAGCCAGGGGGAACGGCCGATCATCTGGCCGGGGCGGCGGCCCTTGCGTTCGATCAGCAATTGCGTGTCGCGGCCGACGCTGGACTGGTTGAAGGCGAGCTGAGTCCTGCCGATCGCACTGTGCAGCCGTTCCAACCGGTCTTCCATCACCTCTTGTCCTATGGCGCCCTCCATGACCGCCGCCGGGGTGCCCGGGCGGGGGGAATATTTGAATGAATATGCCGCAGCGTAGCCGACCACCTCGACCAGCGCGAGGGTCGCCTCGAAATCCTTTTCGCTTTCGCCGGGGAAGCCGACGATGAAGTCGCCCGAGATGGCGATGTCGGGCCGCGTGGCGCGCACTCGTTCGATGATCCTGACATAGGATTCAACGGAATGGCTGCGGTTCATTGCCTTCAGGATCAGGTCGCTTCCTGACTGTACCGGCAAGTGAAGGTAGGGCATCAATTTGTCGACCTCGCCATGCGCCGCGATCAGCGCGTCGGTCATGTCGGCGGGGTGGCTGGTGGTGTAGCGGATGCGCTCCAGGCCATCGATTTTGGCGAGCAAGCGGATCAGGGCGTCGAGGCCACGGCCTTCGTCACTCCACGCGTTGACGTTCTGGCCGAGCAGGATGATTTCGCGCGCGCCGGCATCGATCAGCGCCCGCGCCTCGTTGACGATGTCGGCAAAGGGGCGCGAGACCTCGGCGCCACGCGTGTACGGCACGACGCAATATGTGCAGAATTTGTCGCAGCCTTCCTGGACGGTCAGAAAAGCGCTGGGATTGGCGCGGCGCCGCGCAGGGAGCGCTTCGAATTTCGAGATCGCCGGCATGTCGGTGTCGACCGCGCGGCGGCCGGCCGCGGCTTCGGCGACCAATTCCGGCAAGCGGTGATAGGCCTGCGGGCCGACGACGATGTCGATCATTTGCGAGCGTCTGCGCGCCTCTCCGCCCTCGGCCTGGGCAACGCAGCCGGCCAGCGCGATCATCGGCCGCGTGCCGTCCTCGCGCTTCAGCCGGCCGACGTCCGAATAGGCCTTTTCGGCGGCTTTCTCTCGGATGTGACAGGTGTTGAGGACGACCAGGTCGGCGTCCTCGCCGTCGGCGGCGGGACTCATGCCCTGATCGCCAAGCAACTCTGCCATGCGCTCGCCGTCGTAGGCGTTCATCTGGCAGCCGTAGGATTTGATGCGGAAACTTGCGGGAGTGGAGGTCATTTGGGCGCCCTATAGATTAGGACGCGCCGCGATTGAAGCGGCCAGCGCGGCGGCAATGGCGCCGTGGGCCGATCGGGCGATGGCCTTGCGGTCCGGCGACGGCGGGATCGGGTCGAGCAGGCGGACTGTCACAGGGGTCGTCCCGCGGCGGCCGAGAATGCGCATTGCGTTGGCCTTGCCGGGCTCGCCCATCGCCCAGCCGAAGAGGCGCCTGGCGGCACCATAGTCGATTGCCACCGGACGGACGATCGCCCCAGGCGGTGGCGGTGCAACAGCCTCGAGAAGCGCCGAGCGGAAGGGCAGGAGCGTGCCGCCGTCGCCAGTCGTGCCTTCGGGAAACAGGGCGACCGGTTGCGGGTCGCGGAGCGCTTCGGCGATGGCGGTTGCCTGGTCGAGCGCTCCGCTACGCTGGGCCCGACGAATGTAGAGGGTGTGATTCTGGTCGGCGAGCCAGCCCATCAGCGGCGTCGTGCGTACTTCATCCTTCGACACGAAGGCGCAACCCGTGGCGCCGCCGAGGATTGCAATGTCGAGCCACGTGACATGGTTGGAAATGAGCAAGGTGTGCGGCGCGATCTGGGCGCCGGCAACGGTTACCCGCACCCCGATGATTTCAGCCGCTAAAAAGAGGAATCGGGGCGGCCATGGCGAACGGCGCCCACCGCGTTTGGCGATGAGGTGCGGTAGCAGGCAAGCGAAGAATAAGAGAAACAGCCCGGCGATGCGCGCGCAGGCCCGAAGCGGCGAGGAAGCGGTCTCAGCGGTCCCGGTCAAGCGCGACGCCGTAGAGTTCCATGCGGTGGTCGACCAGACGGAAGCCGAGCTTTTCGGCGATCATTTTCTGCAGCTGCTCAAGCTCTTCATCGACGAATTCGATGACATTGCCGGTTTCCACGTCGATCAAATGGTCGTGGTGGGCATCGGAGGCGGCCTCATAGCGGGAGCGGCCGTCGCCGAATTCGTGGCGTTCGAGGATCCCAGCCTCTTCGAACAGGCGGACGGTGCGATAGACCGTGGCGATGGAGATATTGGGATCAATGGCAGCCGCACGTGAGTGCAGCGTTTCGACGTCCGGATGGTCCTCGCTGTCGCCAAGCACCTGCGCGATCGTCTTGCGCTGTTCGGTTATCCGCAGGCCTTTTTCGGCACAGAGGGCCTCGATGTCGATCTTGCGCGTCATGGTTCTTGGTTAGGCGGGGCCGCCGGTAAAGAAAAGGGGAGGCGTTCGGCGCGCCTCCCCATTTCCTTGTGCCTAGCGCGCCTTGGTCTTGCGGCGCTTGGTGCCGAGGCCGATCGCCTTGGCGAGCGCGCGGCGCTGCTCGGCATAGTTGGGAGCGACCATCGGATAGTCAGCGGCAAGGCCCCACTTCTGGCGATACTGGTCGGGCGTCATTGAATAATGGGTCATCAGGTGACGCTTGAGCATCTTCAGCTTCTTGCCGTCTTCAAGGCAGACGATGTAGTCGGGCTTGATCGACGAGCGGATCGGAACCTTCGGTTCCGGCTTGGCTTCGGGCGCCGAGCTGCTGCCGCTGATCCCCGAAAGCGCGCTGTGCACGTTGGCGATAAGCTGCGGCAGGTCGTTGACCGAAACGCTGTTGTTGCTGACGTGGGCCGCGACGATGTCGGCGGTCAAAGCCATCAGGGTTTCGTCCATATTCTCGTTGTCGTTCATAATATTGTCCCGAGCAAACTAAATGGAGTTGGCGGCCGTACGTCGCCGTCCGCTAATCTTTAGGATTGGGGCAAGGCGAGCGCAATAGCGCTGGACTGTTAATTGAGATCAGGCCCCAATCAAATGTTTCGCACGAACGTCAAGGCATCGAATAGTTGGTTGCCGTTCCCATGATAATATTTGCTTCGGCGACCAGCCAGGTCGAAACCGGCCAGGCGATACATCTGGACGGCCGGATTTCCGTCGCGAACTTCAAGATGGAGCCGGTGCGCGCCCCGATCGCGTGCATCGTCGACAAATTGGCCAAGCAGTGCACGCCCGATTCCGCGCCCGCGCCATGACGGGGCGACCGCCAGAAGCAGCAATTCGGCCTCGTCGGCGATCACGCGCTGCAGCGAAAAGCCGATCATCCCTTCGCCGTCCGGTGACCGGGCGACATAGAGCGCAACGCCAGATAACGGCAGGATTCCGCCGCATTGCGAGCGAGTCCACGCCTCGCCAAAGGCCGGATCGAAGGCCGACTGCATGACGTGGATGACCTGGTCGAGGTCGCGCGCATCGCCAGGCTCAATCCGGTAGGTGGCGAGTTTGGGTTTGGTGCTCATCACGCCGCTTGCCGCGGGCGCGCATCAGGAGCGCGGCCGTAGAGAGGTCGCGGTTCCAGCGTGCGCAATGGGGCGGGGAGGAGGAGTGCATTGCGCGCGGAAGGATCGAGGTCAATCGCTTCGCCGCTGCCGCGCGCTCCGACGAGCATCGCCGCGCCGCTTCCGACGACCAGCGGGGTGGCGACCGCGGATGCCGCCGCTTCCGGCGACAGGTTGAGTAGCTCACTGGCAGGGGCGAGCGGAGGGCGGTCGAACGCCTGGACGAATAATTCGCCATGCCCGCCGGTCATCGCTGCCGCGACCGGTCCATCGCCCGGAGTACCGGCGGCAAGCAAGGCCAGCGACGACATGCCTGCAAGCGGAATGTCCCAGCCGATTGCCATGCCATGCGCCGCGGCGAGCCCGACGCGGAGGCCGGTGAAGCTGCCGGGTCCGCAACCAATGAGAATTCGGCTCGGGATTCTTCCGACGAGCAACTCCTCGATCATCGGCATAAGCCGCTCGGCGTGCCCACGGCCGATCACTTCGTCGCGCGCGTCGATCAGCGCGCCGTCATCGGCGAATATTGCGGCGCTGCAGTTCGCGGTCGAAGTATCGATTGCCAGGATCATTTTATGTCCTGCCGGTTAATTGGGAATTTGGACACAGGTCAGCGCGGTGGGCAAGCAAATAGTGCTCAAGTTCCGCGTGCGATTAGATCGCTTCGATGTTCTCGACCTCGGGAACGTAATGGCGGATGAGGCCTTCAATGCCGCGTTTCAGGGTCACCTCTGACGACGGGCAGCCGCTGCATGCGCCGTGCATGGCGAGATAGAGCGTACCCTTCGCATAGCCGCGATAGACGATATCGCCGCCGTCCTGCGCGACGGCCGGGCGAACGCGGGTTTCGATGAGATCCTTGATCTGGTCGATGATGTCGGCGTCGGCCGGGTCCTCGGCGATCGACGGCGCCTCGTCGATGTGGATGCCGGCGGCGGTGCCGGGGACGAACAAGGGCGCACCGCTGACGAAATGGTCGAGCATGACGCCGAGCACGTCGGGCTCCAGATCGTTCCAGCCAACCCCGGGGGCAGCAGTGACCGAGACAAAATCGCGCCCGAAGAAAACGCCTTCAACCTGGCCGATGGCGAACAGACCGGCGGCGAGGGGCGACGCTTCGGCGGCTTCGGCCGAGACGAAATCGCGGACGCCCGCCTCCATCACACTCATTCCGGGAAGGAATTTGCGAGT
>DATHFE010000228.1:0-4358 GCA_035318245.1 Sphingomicrobium sp.
ACGCCGACCGCGCCGCGCTCGATCGCCGCCTCGATGAAATCCTCGCCGTTGAACCGCTCGCCCTGGAACGCGCCGAACAGGCTTCCGCTGGCGACCTTGCGGTGATCGATGGCAAAGCCCGTGACTTCGGAATCCGTATCGATCCCGGCGAGATCGCGAAGGCGCACCGATCAGTGTTCCGACTTGTGAACGAAGGGCAGCACCTCGGCCATGTTGGGCTCGCGGGTCTTGTCGGGGCGCACGCCGAGCATCGGCGCGATTCGGCTGACGGTCTTGCTGATCACCGGCGCGACGTTCCAGCCGGCGGTGTGGAATCCGAAGGTATCGGCGGTGGCTTTGGGGTCATCAAGCATGGCGACGACCACATAGCGAGGTTCGTCCATCGGGAAAACGCCCGCGAACGTCGTCACCACCGCGCTCGACGTATAATGGCCGCCCAGAAGCTTTTCGGCGGTGCCGGTCTTGCCGCCGATTCGGTATCCCGGCGCGTCGGCGCGCTTGCCGGTGCCGTCCATCACGACCAGGCGCAGCAGCGCCCGCATCTTGTAGCTGGTGTCCTCGCTGAACGCGCGGTGGCCCTGGGCAACCGGGTGGCCCTTGCCGACCTTGAGCAACGTCGCCGGGCGCCAGATGCCGCCGTTGAACAGGGTCGCATAGCCCGTCGCGAGATGGAGCGGGGTGACCGCGATGCCGTGGCCGTAGCCGACCGTCATGGTCGCGATGTCGCCCCAATTATTGCCCGGAGTGAGGGTCCGGCCGCGTTCCTTCAGCTCGACGGCGACCGGTGCCAGGAAACCCATTTTCCCAAGGAAATACTGCTGGCGCTTGGATCCAACTTGCGCCGCGATCTGCGCGGTGCCGATGTTGGAACTTTCCTTCATGATCTCGGCAACCGAGCAAGCCCGCCCGAACGGGTGGGTGTCGGTGATCTGGAAGCGGCCGATGCTGAGCGAGTTCGGGCAATTATACATCTTGCCGAAGGATTTGATGATCCCGCTGTCCATCGCCATTGCCACCGTGAACGGCTTGAACGTCGAACCTAGCTCGTAAACGCCCGAGGTTGCGCGGTTGAAACGCGCTTCGGGCGATCCTTGCCCAGCGACATTGGGGTTCAATTGCGGCAGCGAGGTCATTGCGAGGATTTCGCCGGTGTGGATGTCCATGACGATCCCCGCCGCGCCGATCGCCGAATAGGTCGTCATCGCGTCGAGCAATTCATGCTCGAGCGCCTGCTGGATCTTGCTCGAGATCGACAGCGTGATCGGCTCGCCGCGGGTCGCGGGATTGGCCAGTTGCTCGTCGAACGCACGTTCGATCCCGGCGACACCGTGTCCGTCGATGTCGGTGTAGCCGATGACATGCGCGGCCAGGCTGGTCTGCGGGTAAAGCCGGTCGGGCTCGCGGTCGATCGCCACCCCCGGCTCGCCCAGCGCATTGACCGCTTCGACGACATCGGGCGCGGCGCGGCGGCGCAGATAGAAGAATGGTTTGTCCGAGCGCATCAGCGCGAGATATTGGACCGCATCCTTTTCCGGCATCAGCACCGCAAGGCGGCGGGCAAGATCGAGCTTATCGCCAATGATTTTCTTCGGATGCAGGGCGATGGTCCAGGCATCGATCGTCCGCGCCAGCGGCTGGCCGTCGCGGTCCACGATGTCCCCCCGCTCGGGCACCAGATTGGTCACGCCGACCTTGCGTCCGGCATGGTCGCCGAATGCGGCGAGCCACAGGATGCGCAGCACGATCAGACCGATGATGCCGACATAGACCAGCATGGCCAGCATCAGCCGCTGGTGCACCACCGCCAAAATCTGCCGCCGCTGCCCGACCAGACGCAGCCGCTCGGGCCGGGCGACTAGGGCAGGCGTCGGGGCGTTCATTGGGCCTGGCCGGAGTCCTTGAGCGGTGAGCGGGAAGTGGCGGAAGCCACGGGGATCGGTTTGGCCGCCTTGGCCGAAGGCTTTGCACCCGGCAAGGGCGCGAGCGGGTCGCCCGTCGCGGCCAGGCCAGAACTCATCGCAGGCTTGGTCGCGGTCGCCGTCTTGGCCGGTTTGGGCGCGGGGGTGGCAACCTTCGGGGCCGGTGTTTCGGTGACCTTCGCCGTTTCAGGCCGAGCGAACTGCTTGAGGCTCGCTTGATGCATCAATCCATTGGCCGGCAGGCTTGCCCGCGGCGTTTCGTCGGGGTGATAATTGGCTTCGATGATCTTGGCCGAAGGCTGGTTCACGACCGGTGCCGAGGCCAGCACCACCGGCGCATCGAGATCGACCTTGTGCTCCGGCGCGGTCAGCTTGGCCAGCGCGTAGCCGCCCTCGACGAACTGGTCGGCGCTAGGCGCGGACAAAGCCAGCACCTTGACGTTCCACCGCTCGAGTTGGGCGAGGCGCCCGCGTGTGCCGATCTCGGTCTGCAGCAAACGGATGTCGCGCTGGGTCATCACGATCTTGGTTTCGACATCTTCCAGCGCGGCGCGCTCGGATGCCACGCGCAGCGAGACCAAATAGCAACCGAGCGCCGCGCCTGCGACCGTCGCGACCCAACCGACTGAGCGGAAACTGCGCGACCTCATGCCCGTCCTCCCTGGTCCCACGCGGGCGCATCGGTGCGGACTGCGGATCGCAGCCGCGCCGAGCGCGCGCGCGGGTTGATGGCCAGTTCTCGCTCTGAAGCGGCGACCGGCTTTTTGACTTGCCCGAAGCTCGGCGCGGGGCCGCTTGCCGCTTCGGGGCGATGGCGTGAGCCGGCGGGATTCGCACCGCTGCGGCTCTTCAAGAAGCGTTTGACGATTCGATCTTCGAGACTGTGGAAAGTGACAACCGCCAGCCGGCCGCCCGGCGCCAGCGCGCGCTCGGCGGCCCGGAGCCCCTGCTCCAGCTCGTCGAGCTCGGCATTCAAATGAATCCGGATGGCCTGGAAGGTGCGGGTGGCGGGATCGCTCTTCTGCCCCTGACGATAGCCCAATGCCTTGCGCACGACGGCGGCCAATTCGGCGGTGCGTGTCAGCGGCCGCGCGGCGACGATCGCGCGAGCCACCGAACGGGCGCGCGGTTCCTCGCCATAGTCCTTGATGACCCGGGCGATCTCCGCCTCGTCGCCTTCATTGAGGAATTCGGCGGCGGTCATGCCGGCCTTCGACATCCGCATGTCGAGTGGACCGTCGCCCTGGAACGAAAAACCACGGTCAGCACGGTCGAGTTGCATCGACGACACGCCGATATCGAGCGCGATGCCGTCGACTTGGCCAATGCCGCGTGATGCGAGCACGCGGTCCATCTGGCTGAAATTTTCCTGGATCAGGGTCAACCGGGCATCCGGGACGAGTGACGCTCCTTCCGCGATCGCATCCGGATCACGATCGAAGGCAATCACTCGCCCCGCCCCCACCCCGAGCATGGCGCGCGTATAGCCGCCAGCTCCGAAGGTGCCGTCGACCAGCGTTTCGCCAGGGACGATGGCGAGCACGGCGACGACTTCATCGACCATCACCGGCCTGTGCCGCTGATCAGGGGCGGGCGCACGGGGACTCATGCGCCCAACCCCCTTTCCTCGAGCCGGTAACGGACGATATCCTTCAAATCCTCGGGAATGTTCTTGTCTTTGAGGAGCAGGCGCGGGTTCCAGATCTGGAACGTCTCGCCGGTGCCGAGATAGAGGGCGAGGTCCTCGATTCCGCCTTTCCCGCGCATCATCGGTGGGAGGAGGATGCGGCCGGAGCTGTCGTAAGGGACTTCCTCGGTCGCGGCGAAGGCCATCAGGTTGCGCTGCTGATAGTCGAGGGCGGCCGCGGGGTTACCCTCTTCCTTCTCGAACAGGCGCTCCAATTTGCTGTGCTTCAGCGCCGCATAAGCGGGGTCGTAGGCACTGAGGCAGGCGAATTGCTCATGCTTGGCAAGGACGATGGTCTTGGCGTCGCCGCGGCGCTCGATCACCGAGCGCAGGAAGGCGGGCACGGAGACGCGACCCTTCGCGTCCACCGCGTTCAGCGCGCTGCCCTGAAACAGATGCTCTAGCGCCACGCCGTCCACTCCCACAGCGACGGCTTTCCCGTTCACGAGCGCACGGTTTCACCGCGCGTCCCGCGCTACCTATTCAACAATAGGGTAGGCCCCGCTTTCAGCCGTTGTTGGTAACCCAACAGCGATGGGGATACAATGGGTTTTCATGCCATAACAAGGGATTTCATGCCAAATGGCGGAAATCCGGCAGTTGTTTCATCCCAATAACGGCATCTGTTCTACACCTGTTCTTGGGACTCAAGCTGTGGATAACTATGTGAGCATCGCGAATCAGTGAGACTCGAGATTCGCCAGCTCGCTCATCAGCCAATCTAGATTATCGACCTTGCTCGCCCCCGCCAC
>DATHFE010000229.1:0-2113 GCA_035318245.1 Sphingomicrobium sp.
GGCTCGATCACCACATAGCTCTCGAAATAGAGAATCCGCTCGAGCTGCTTCAGTTGCATGTCGAGCAGCAGGCCGATGCGGCTCGGCAGCGACTTCAGGAACCAGATGTGGGCAACCGGGGCAGCCAATTCGATATGGCCCATCCGCTCGCGCCGGACCTTCGAGACGGTCACCTCGACGCCGCACTTTTCGCAGACAATGCCCTTGTACTTCATCCGCTTATACTTGCCGCACAGGCATTCGTAGTCCTTGATCGGACCAAAGATGCGCGCGCAGAACAAGCCGTCACGCTCGGGCTTGAACGTGCGGTAGTTGATGGTTTCGGGCTTCTTGATCTCGCCGAACGACCACGAACGGATCTTGTCGGGAGACGCAATCCCGATGCGGATCTGGTCGAAGGTTTCCGGCTTGGCGATCGGATTGGCGAAGTTGGTCAGCTCGTTCATGTTCTTCTTTCTCCATTCCCCTCCCGCGAGCGGAAGGGGTGAGGGAATATCTTGATTATTCGGCGGCGATGGCGGTCGGTTGGCCGTCTTCGTCGACTGCAATCGAATCCAGTTCGACGCTGAGGCCGAGGCTGCGCATTTCCTTGACGAGCACGTTGAAGCTCTCGGGGATCCCCGCATCGAAGGTGTCGTCACCCTTGACGATCGCTTCGTAGACCTTGGTCCGGCCGATCACGTCGTCCGACTTGACCGTCAGCATTTCCTGCAGCGTGTAAGCGGCGCCGTAAGCCTGCAGGGCCCACACCTCCATCTCGCCGAAGCGCTGGCCCCCGAACTGCGCCTTGCCGCCCAGCGGTTGCTGGGTGACCAGGCTGTACGGCCCGATCGAACGCGCGTGGATCTTGTCGTCGACCAGATGGTGCAGTTTCAGCATATAGATGTAGCCCACTGTCACCTTGCGATCGAACGGATCGCCGGTGCGGCCGTCGAACAGGGTCACCTGGCCCGAATTGTCGAGCCCGGCCTTGTCCAACATCGCCGTCACGTCGGCCTCGCGGGCGCCGTCGAACACCGGGGTGCCCATCGGGACGCCGGCCACAAGATTGGATGCCAGCTCCATCAAGCCATCATCGCTGCGTGCGTCGATGTCCTTGTGATAGTGGCTGCCATAGACGTCCTTGAGCTTCGACTTGACGGTTGAAACGTCCTTGCCAGTCAGTTCCTTGCCGCGCTCGTGGATTTCCTCGAGCATCGCGCCGATCTGCTTGCCAAGACCGCGGGCGGCCCAGCCAAGGTGGGTTTCGAAGATCTGCCCGACGTTCATGCGCGACGGCACGCCCAGCGGGTTCAAGACGATGTCGACTGGGGTCCCGTCCTCGAGGAAAGGCATGTCCTCGTTGGGCAGGATGCGGCTGATGACGCCCTTGTTGCCGTGACGGCCGGCCATCTTGTCGCCCGGCTGAAGCTTGCGCTTCACCGCGACGAACACCTTGACCATCTTCAACACGCCCGGGGGCAGCTCGTCGCCGCGCTCGAGCTTCTCGACGCGGTCCTGGAAGCGCTTGACGATGACGTCGATCGCCGCGTCATATTGCGCTTTGAGGGCTTCGATGTCGGCCTGGCGCTTGTCGTCCTTCACCGCGATCTTCCACCAGTCGTGCTTCTCGGTCGCTTCGAGGGTCGCATCGTCGATGTTGCTGCCCTTCTTGACGCCCTTGGGCGCCGCGGTGGCGACCTGCTTGAGGAGCATTTCCTTGAGGCGCGAGAAGGTCGCGCGATTGACAATGCTGCGCTCGTCGTCGGCGTCCTTCTTGAGGCGTTCCTTTTCCTCGGTCTGGATGGCGCGGGTGCGGTCATCGATGTCGATGCCGTGGCGGTTGAACGCGCGCACCTCGACCACCGTCCCGGCGACGCCCGGCGGCAGGCGCAGCGAGGTGTCGCGCACGTCGCTGGCCTTTTCGCCGAAGATCGCGCGCAGAAGCTTTTCTTCCGGCGTCATCGGGCTTTCGCCCTTGGGCGTGATCTTTCCGACCAGGATATCGCCCGGCTCGACCTCGGCCCCGATGTAGACGATCCCGGCCTCGTCGAGGTTGCGAAGCGCTTCCTCGCCGACGTTGGGGATGTCGCGGGTGATGTCTTCCGGCCCAAGCTTGGTATCGCGGGCCATC
>DATHFE010000230.1:0-3150 GCA_035318245.1 Sphingomicrobium sp.
TCGCGCTCACTGCGCTCGCCGCCGCGCCAGCGGAAGCCGCCTACGCCCGCGTCGATATGGTCGCAGGCGATGATGACAAATTGCGGATCATGGAACTGGAGCTGATTGAGCCGGCGCTATGGCTCGAGCATGCGCCCGACGTCGGCGCGTCTTATGCTGCGGCGATCATCTCAGCCGCCGGCCACGCGGTCGAACAGCCATTGGCGGATCGCTGAGGTCAGGTTGGGTGGGCTCGGCGCGTCAAGCCGAGCCACGTCGATCGTCGCGACCAGCGCGTTTAATGGCTGGCCAGTCGCCCGCGCTGCCTTCTCCAGCGCCGTCCAAAAGACAGGCTCAAGACTGATCGAAGTCTGATGGCCTGCGATCGTCACCGATCGTTTGACCGGCCCGTGCAGGCGTGAAGCATCCACGCCCGCCGCCTCAATACATATGTTGGCCGCCGTTGATCGACAGCGTCGAACCGGTGACGAAGCCTGCGTCCTCATCGACCAGGAAACAGACCCCGCGAGCAATCTCGCTGGCCTGGCCGAGCCGGTTGACCGGAATTTTCGAGACTATCTTGGCGAGCACTTCAGGCGGGACCGCGGCGACCATGTCGGTGTCAATATAGCCCGGCGCGATCGCATTGACCGTCACCCCGTTGCGCGCACCTTCCTGGGCCAGCGCCTTGGTGAAGCCGTGGATGCCGGACTTGGCGGCGGCATAATTGACTTGGCCATATTGCCCGGCCTGGCCGTTGATCGAGCCGATGTTGACGACTCGCCCGTAGCCACGCGCCTGCATGCCTTCGAACACCGCTTTGGCCATGTTGAAGCAGCCGCCCAAATTGGTATCGATCACCTCCTGCCACTTGGCATGGTCCATCCGCTTCATCGTCGTATCGCGGGTGATGCCGGCGTTGTTGACCAGGACATCGACCGGGCCGAGTTCGGATTCAATCTGGCCGACTCCGTCGAGACACGCCTGATGATCGGCGACGTCGAACTTGTAGGCCTTAATGCCGGTGCGGTCGCTGAATTCGCGGGCGCGATCGTCGTTGCCCGCATAGGTCGCGGCGACGGTCATGCCCTTGTCCTTCAGGGCGATGCTAATTGCCTCGCCGATTCCGCGCGTGCCGCCGGTAACGATCGCCACTCGAGCCATGATTCTCTCCCGTTTTTGTGGTTGCTGCCGCGCTTATGCGTCTAGCAGCCAACCTTCAAGTTCGCGGCCGATCAGCGCGCCGAGCATTGCCATCCCTTCGTCGCTGTCATTGAGACAATCGAGCCGCGCGAAACGCTCGCCGCCGGCGCCGAGGAAGGTGTCTCGTCCGCGGATGCCGATCTCCTCCAGCGTTTCGAGGCAATCGGCCGAAAAGCCGGGTCCGGCAATGGCGATCTTCCTGATGCCTTGCGCGGGATAATCGGCAAGCATGGCAACGGTCGCCGGTTCGAGCCATTTCGCGCGGCCGAAGCGCGATTGGAACGAGACGTCGATCGGGACCGACATCGTTTCGGAGAGGAGGCGCGCGGTCTTGAGGCAATGGCAATGATAAGGATCACCGAGCGCCAATGTGCGCTGCGGCATGCCATGGAAGCTCAGCAGCAGCCGCTCGGGAACGAAATCGAGGGCGGCGAGCTGGCGTTCGAGACTAGCCTTTAGCGCGCCGGTGTAGAGAGGGTCGTCATGATAGGCCGGCAACGTGCGCAGCGCGGGCTGCCAGCGCAACGCGGCGATCGCGGCAAAGATCGCGTCATGCGCGCTGGCGGTCGTCGCCGCGCAATATTGCGGATAGAGCGGCGCGGCGAGAATGCGCTCGCACCCTGCCATCCTGAGCATTTCAAGGCCGGTCCGAATCGACGGATTGCCGTAGCGCATTGCATGATCGACGATCACAGTCGGTCCCAGCCGCTCCGCCAGCGCGAGGGCCTGGCGCGCCGTGATCGCGGCGAGCGGCGAACCTTCCTCGGTCCATACCTTCTTGTAAGCGCGCGCGGATTTTCTCGGCCGGGTTCGAAGCACGACGCCGTGGAGGATCGGCTTCCACGCGAGCTTGGGCAGCTCGATCACACGCGTATCGCTGAGAAATTGAGCGAGGTAGCGCCGCACCGCCTTGGTTTCGGGTGCGTCGGGCGTGCCGAGGTTGATCAGCAGCACGCCGACCTGCGCCGGCGGGATCGGCAGATGGTTCTCGGGAAGGTTCATGCCGCCGCCATCGGAGCGAACGGCAGATTGCGCAAGCGCCGCCCGGCGGCTGCGGCGAGCGCGTTGGCAACGGCCGGGGCGAGCACGGTCGCCCCAAGCCCACTGACTCCGCCGGGCGCCTCGCGGCTGGGGATCAGCTCGACTTCGATCGACGGGGTGCCGGCGAGGTGCGGTAGGCGCAGGGCGCGGGCGATCGGCAGGCCGGCGACGAATTCGGGCTGACCGACCGTTGCCTGCGCGAGCGCGGCCAGGAGCCCGCCCTCGACCTGCTGGCGGACCAGCCCCGGGTTGACGATCCGCCCGCAGTCAACCGCCGCGACCAGCCGCGTCACCTTGACCCTTTGATCGTCGCCGATGTGGGCCTCGGCGAGCAGGCCGATGTGCGACCCGAACGCGGAGCTGGCGGCAAGCCCGAGGCTGCTGCCGGCACCGCCGCCGTCCCATCCGCCAATCCCCGCAGCGGTCGAAATGGCGTGGGCAAGGCGCAGATTGCCGCCAAGCATGCCCATCCGGTAGGCCAGCGGCTCGGCCCCGGCGGCGCGAGCCATTTCGTCGATGAAGCTTTCGGTGAGAAAGGCAGTCAGCGCATCCGTCCCGCCACGCATATAGCCGCACGCGATCGGAAGGTCCGTCGCCACCGCATCGATCTGGACATTGGGGATGGCGTACGGCGGCGCCGCTCCGTCAAGCGAAGGCGGGCGGACTTTAGTGCCCCAACCGCCGAGACGGGCGAGCGCTTGATGCATGCCGTCGCTGCAGGCGATCCGTGCGTTCCACGCAGCAATTGTCCCGCCCGCGCGGGGCAGCGCCGCCATCCGCGCGACCAAGGGGCTCCGCAGCGGCGCGTGATTCTGCTCGACCTTGGCGGAATAAGTCAGCTGCACCGGGCGGCCGAGTTCGCGCGCCAGCTCGATTGCGATCGGGACCGCGTCCGCGTCGAGCGCGCGGCCACCTCCGTCGCCGACG
>DATHFE010000231.1:0-6878 GCA_035318245.1 Sphingomicrobium sp.
CCTCGGCGGCGAAAACGAAACCTTCGAAGGCAAGGTCGTCAAGGGCATCGTCACCGGGATCGAGAACGACCTTGCGGTGATCGACGTTGGGTTGAAGAGCGAAGGCCGGGTTCCGCTGCGCGAATTCGCGATGCCGGGCCAGAAGGCCGAATTGAAGGTCGGCGATGAAGTCGAAGTCTATGTCGACCGGGTCGAGAACCATGTCGGCGAAGCGATGCTCAGCCGCGACCGCGCCCGCCGCGAAGCCGCGTGGGACAAGCTTGAGAAGGAATTCGAGAAGTCGGAGCGCGTCGAGGGCGTGATCTTCGGTCGGGTCAAGGGCGGCTTCACCGTCGACCTTGGCGGCGCCGTTGCCTTCCTGCCCGGCAGCCAGGTCGACATCCGCCCGGTGCGCGACGTCCAGCCGTTGATGGACCTGCCGCAGCCGTTCATCATTTTGAAGATGGACCGCCGCCGCGGCAACATCGTCGTGTCGCGCCGCGCGATCCTCGAGGAAACCCGCGCCGAGCAGCGCTCGGGCCTGATCCTCAGCCTCGCCGAGGGCCAGGTGATCGAAGGCGTGGTCAAGAACATCACCGACTATGGCGCGTTCGTCGACCTCGGCGGGATCGACGGCCTGCTGCACGTCACCGACATCAGCTACAAGCGCGTCGGCCACCCGTCGGAGCTGATCAACATCGGCGACACGGTCAAGGTGCAGATCATCCGCATCAACCGCGAGACCCAGCGCATCAGCCTCGGCATGAAGCAGCTCGAGAGCGATCCGTGGGAAGGCGCCGCGGCGAAATATGCGATCGACGGCGTGTTCACCGGCCGGGTCACCAACATCACCGAATATGGTGCGTTTGTTGAGCTTGAGCCGGGCATCGAAGGCCTGGTCCATGTCAGCGAAATGAGCTGGACCAAGAAGAACGTCCATCCGGGCAAGATCGTCAGCACTTCGCAGGAAGTCGAAGTGAAGATCCTCGAGGTCGACGAAGAGAAGCGCCGGATTTCGCTGGGCCTCAAGCAGGCCCAGGCCAATCCGTGGGCGGCGTTCGCCGAGAAGCATCCGGTCGGCACTCCGGTCGAGGGCGAGGTCAAGAATTCGACCGAGTTCGGCCTGTTCATCGGCCTCGACGGCGACGTCGACGGGATGGTCCACATGTCGGACATCGCCTGGGGCGTGACCGGCGAGGAAGCGCTGGCGCTTCACCACAAGGGCGAAACGGTGAAAGCCGTCGTGCTCGACGTAGACGTCGAGAAGGAGCGCATCAGCCTCGGCATGAAGCAGCTCGAGCGCGGCGGCGTCTCCGCGGCGGCCGCGACCGGCGGCAAGGGCGGCGGTGCCAACAAGGGCGAGACGGTCACGGTCACCGTCCTCGAAGTGCGCGACGGTGGATTGGAAGTGCAGGTCGGCGACGACGGCGTGACCGGCTTCATCAAGCGCACCGACCTTGGCCGCGACCGCGACGAGCAACGCCCCGAGCGCTTCCAGGTCGGCCAGAAGTTCGACGCTCAGGTGTCCGGGTTCGACCGTTCGAAGAAGCCGACCTTCTCGATCAAGGCTTTGCAGATTTCCGAAGAGAAGCAGGCCGTGGCGCAATATGGCTCATCGGATTCGGGTGCGAGCCTCGGCGACATCCTCGGCGAAGCGCTAAAAGCGAAGGAAGCCGCCAAGAAGTAGGCGCGTGGGCGGGGCGCGGTTTGAAGATAAGTCGCGCCCGCCTATCGATTTTTTGATGCAACCGAGTCTTGCACGCGCGAGGCTTTCCTGACAGCGTGGTGCCACCGGATAGGCGGGGGGACACGCAAGCCGGCCAACTTGCGGGGATTAAGGCAATGATCCGTTCTGAACTCGTGCAGAAATTGTGCGGCGATTTTCCCGACCTGACTCAGCGCGAGGTCGAGGGCGTGGTCGGCGCCTTGTTTGACAGCATCACCGAGCAATTGGCCGGCGGCGGCCGTGTCGAACTGCGCGGCTTCGGCGCATTTTCGACGCGCCAGCGCGACGCGCGCGTCGGTCGCAATCCGCGCACCGGAGCGTCGGTCGACGTCAACGCCAAGCGTGTGCCTTACTTCAAACCGGGCAAGGAAATGCGCGAGCGCTTGAACCTCAACGACGCGCCCGCCGACTTATGATTGCCGTGCCCGCCTGTCGTCCGGACGGGCCGCGCGCGGCAATTCCCGCCTTCATGCGGACGTGGCGGAACCGGTAGACGCAACCGACTTAAAATCGGTTTCCTGAAAGGGAGTGCGGGTTCAAGTCCCGCCGTCCGCACCATTTTCGAGATTATTCATCCGATCTGGTTGAGTAATTTGTTAAATCCTCTCCGTTACTCCGGTGCAAGTGAACGGCCTTCAAAGTCCTCGACGCGCCCCCACGCCAGTGGAAAAGGCTCCGGCGCTGGTCAACGCGCGCCGCGACGCCCTGGTTTTGGCGATCCTGATTGGCGCGGTGATGCTGCTGATCTGGAACGGAGCGACCTTTTTCAGCCAGATTGCCTATGCGACCGACGACCGGCTCGGCTCAGGGCTGCAAATCGCGAGCACCGCGCTGACGCTTAACGTCGCTTTGATCCTGTTCGGCTGGAGGCGCTACGTCGACCTGCAGCACGAAGGCGAATTGCGCGCCGACAGCGAGCAGCGCGCGGCGATCATCGCCGAAACCGACGCGATGACCGGCCTATACAATCGCAAGGGCTTTGCCGACCACGGCCATCAATTGTGCGCCTCAGCCGCGGAGCGCGGCGACAAGCTGGTCATCCTGTCGATCCAGATGCACCGGTACAAGTCGATCAACGACCGCCACGGCTATGAAGTCGGCGACCAATTGCTGCGTCTGATCGCTCAGTCGATGCGGGATTCGATCCTGTCCGAAGCGGTCATTGCCCGCCTTAGCGGCGACGAGTTCGCGGTGGCGCTGGAACTGGCCGACGATGCGCTCGGTCACGCCGAGCTGGTCGGCGAGGCGATCTTGAGGGCGATCACCCGGCCATTCGACATTGACGGCAAGATGATTCAGGTCGGCGCCTTCGCGGGAATCGCCAGCCACGATGCGGCCGACGCTCGCGTGCCCGACCTGTTGCGCCGCGCCGACATCGCGATGGACCACGCCAAGAGCGGCCGGGTCGCGCGGCCGGTGTGGTTCGACGGGGGGATGGAGCGCGCTCTGGTCGCCCACAGCGAGATCGAGCAGGGCATCCGCTTCGGGATCGAACACGACCAGTTCGTTCCCTATTTCGAACCGCAGGTCGATCTCGCCACCGGCGCGATCATAGGCTTCGAAGTGCTTGCCCGCTGGAACCACCCGCTGAGCGGGGTCATCGGGCCCGACGTGTTCATCCCCGTCGCCGAGGAAATCGGCGCGATCGGGCGCCTGTCCGAAAAGATCATCCGAACCGCCTTGAGCCAGGCGATGGCGTGGGACCCGTCGATCAGCATCTCGGTCAATATTTCGCCGACCCAATTGGCCGACAGCTGGCTCGCTCAGCGGATCGTCCGCTTGCTCACCGAGACCGGATTCCCCGCCGAGCGGCTGGTGATCGAGATCACCGAAAGCTCGCTGTTCGCCGATCTTGAGCTTGCCCGCTCAATCGTCACCAGCCTCAAAAACCAGGGCATCCGCCTTGCGCTCGACGATTTCGGTACTGGATTTTCATCGCTGTCGCACCTTCGCTCGCTGCCGTTCGACGTGATCAAGATCGATCGCAGCTTCGTCGCGACGATCCACCGCGACCGTGAAAGCGCGGCGATCGTCCGCGCCGTGACCACGCTCGCCAACGCGATCGGCGTTCCGGTCACGGTCGAAGGCATTGAAAATGCCGAAACTCACGACGCGGTGATCGATTTCGGCTGCGCGGTTGGCCAGGGCTGGTATTTCGGCAAGCCGATGACCGGCGACCAGGCCGAGCAATTGCTCCACAGCCGGGTGCCCGCGGAGCCGATCATGCTCCCTCGCTCGATCGCCAGCTAGGCGTCTCTCTTCTGCTCGCTTCGCTCGAGTCCGCACCAGCCCCGCACCCCCACCCGGCCACCCACGGCACGGAATTTTATGGGTGGCCGGGTGGGGGTGCGGGCTGGTGCGGTCTTCCCGGCAAAAAAGTCCGCGTCCCGCTTCGGGACGGCGGGATCGCTCGGCCATTTTTCGGCGTTGAAAGGATGGTAAAAACGACGTTAAGACATGTGAATGAGCAATATGCGCACCAGCATTGCCATCGACCCGCTGCGGTTTGGGCGGCGCGTGCGTGCTGCGCCGGTCATCCAGGCCAAGCCTCAATCGATCGGTGACGATTTTCGCTTGTTTGCGATGACCTTCGCCGCTGGATTCCTGTTCGTCACGATCTTCCTGGGCTAAAATCTCAATCGCAGGCGAGGTGAAGCTTCCAGCCTAGCCATGCGGCGAACAGGCTGCCGACGGCAACGATGAGCAAGCTGTCGGCGACGGTCACGCCCAGCAGCACGGCCAGTGTCAGGATCAGATAGCCCAGGACCATCAGGCCCGAATTGACGATGTTGTTGGCGGCAATCGTCCGCCCCGTTTCCGATTTCGGGACCGTCGTCGTCAGGAACGCGTAGAGCGGCACGACGAACATGCCGCCGGCAATGGCGACGCCCAGCAGGTCGAGCACGACCATCCAGGCATTCGGCATTGCGAGGAAGGTTTGCATATCGTGGAGATCGCCGGCGCTTGGCGGCCAACTACGGACGCGGCGGTAAAGGTCGACCACGAACAGGCCCATCGCCAATGCAGATGCGGGCGAGAATTTGGCCGAAACTTGGCCTTTGAGGAGCCGGTTGACCGCGACCGAGCCGATCGCAACGCCGATCGAGAAGGTGGCGAGGAACAAGGTCGCGACGGTCTGATCGGAATTCAGGCTGTTCTTGACCAATGGAACGAATTGCGCGGCGAGAACGGCTCCCATCGCCCAGAAAAAGCTGATTGCAAGGATGGCGAGGAACAGGCGGCGGACGTGCAGCGTCGCGCTAACCAGAGTGATCGATGCTCGGATGACGTGCCAGTCCATGCCGCGCTTGGGAAAGCCGGGAATTTCCGGATCGTTGGCGGGCAGCGCCGGTGGGACGAAGGCTCCCGCGATGCGGCCGGCGACCGCGACAATCAACACCGCGAGGGCGGCCCATTCGGCGTGATAGCTGCCGTCGGCCCTTTGAAGCACCAAAAGGCCGCCAAGGATCGTCCCGCCGAGGATGGCGATGTAGGTGCCGGCTTCGACCAGGCCGGTGCCGCCGAGGACTTCGTCGCGCTCGAGATGCTGCGGCAGGATGGCATATTTGATCGGCCCGAAGAATGTCGAATGCACGCCCATGGCGAACAATGCGCCGAGGAGGAGAGGAATGTTGTGGAGCAACAGGCCGCCCGCGCCGACGATCATGATCAATATTTCGGCGGACTTCACGATGCGGATGATCTTCGCCTTGTCGTTGGCGTCGGCGAGCTGACCGGACAATGCTGAAAACAGGAAGAACGGCAGGATGAACAGGGCGCCGGCGATGCCGTTAAAGGTCGCCTCCTTGGTGGCATCGTTATAGATCGCGTAGGTCGCAAGGATGACCATGGCCGACTTGAACAGATTGTCGTTGAAGGCGCCGAGGAGCTGCGTGACGAATAGCGGCAGGAACCGCCGCGCGCGCAGCAGGTGGCTCACATTTTGGATCATAGCGGGGTGGAGGCGGCTCGCATAAGGTACGCAAGGCATAGACAGCTTTGCGCATCGCGCCAAACCCTATAACTCAGTCGACCGACGATGCTGACCTTGCCCAATCTTCTGACGCTGTCGCGGATCCTGGCGGTGCCGATCCTGGTGTTCCTGCTGTGGCGGCCGACGCCGATCGACTATGCGGTGACCTTCGTGCTCTACTGCATCGTCGGGATTACCGATTATTTTGACGGCTACCTGGCCCGCGCGCAGGGACAGATTTCGCGCTTCGGCCAGTTCCTCGACCCGATTGCCGACAAGATCATGGTGGCGGCGGTGATCGTCATGCTGATTTCCAGTCGCAAGGCCAATCCGATCCCGGAAATCGACGGGCTGCACATCATTCCGGCCCTTGTCATCCTGCTGCGCGAGATCATCGTTTCCGGATTGCGCGAATTCCTCGCGCCGCTGCATGTTTCGATGCCGGTCAGCGCGCTGGCCAAATGGAAGACCACCTTGCAGCTGGTTTCGCTCGGCGCGCTCATCCTCGGCGGCGCGTTCCCGGCCGAGCCGTGGGTCCATAACGTCGGCCTCGCCAGCCTGTGGGCGGCGGCGGCGCTGACGCTGGTGACCGGCTATGACTATCTGAGGATCGGCATCCGCCACATGGACTGATCGATTCTCTCGTTCGAAGCGACCAAGTTAAATCATTTTCCCCGCGGCGCCGCGAGGCCTAGGCGGGCCCGAACGATTTGCCAGAAAAGGTGACGGAATATGGACGCAAAGACGAGCGGCAGCCCCCTGAATTGCCCGATAAATCCCGCGGTGCGGTCACTATTGGGGCGGACCAACCGCGACTGGTGGCCAGATTCGCTGCCGCTCGACGTCCTTCACCAAGGTGGCGGATCGCCCGATCCGATGGGCGACGACTTCGATTATGCCGAGGCGTTCAAGGCGCTCGATTATCAGGCACTCAAGAACGACCTCACGGCGCTGATGACCGATAGCAAGGCGTTCTGGCCGGCGGATTATGGTCACTACGGCCCGTTCTTCATCCGCATGGCCTGGCATGCCGCGGGCACCTATCGCACCGCCGACGGTCGCGGCGGCGCCAACAGCGGCCAGCAGCGCTTCGCACCGCTCAACAGCTGGCCCGACAACGGCAATCTCGACAAGGCGAGGCGGCTCTTGTGGCCGGTCAAGCAGAAGTACGGCGAGAACATCAGCTGGGCCGATCTGTTC
>DATHFE010000232.1:0-5353 GCA_035318245.1 Sphingomicrobium sp.
CTGCCCTTTCAGATAGTCCCGCGCCGCATCGTTGGGATCGACCGCCGGCCGCGCCGCGTCATATTGGCGCCACTCCTGGACTTCGCGCTGCTGGTCCGGCGGCAGCTGCGCTTCCCAGTCGGCCCGCGATTGGAAGCCCTGAATCGGGTCGCCCAGGGCCTCGCCGCTCTCGATCTGATCGGCGAATTTCCGCAACACCGGGCGGATGGTCAGGTTGAACACCCAGTCGGGCGCATAGCCGAGCTTCGCCTTCGAGGTCCCGGCCAGCGCCTCGCGCAGCACCGCATGGTCGGTGTGGATCTTGGCCGTGATCAGCGTGTTCTTGCCATCGTCCTGGGGGGCGAAGCTCAAGCCGATTTCTGCGCCCTGCTTGCCGTTCATCATCAGCGTGATGACCATTTGCTCGGGCATTCGCTCGTCGGAAATCCGGTCGAGCTTCAGCGCGTAGGCCAGCGGCTGCCCGCCCTCCAGCGGCACAATCCCCTCGCTCCTGTTGGCGACCGCCTGGCCGATCGCGGCGCGGACAAGGCTCGGCGGCTTGTGAACCACCTGCTCGGCGTTCGCGCCATAGATGCTGCCGGTGATGCAAATGGCGCCGAGCAGCAGCGGGCCAAGCAGGAACTTCCACATGAGATGATCCTGTAAGCCGGTGCGCCTAAAGACAAATTAATGGGCCGCGCACATCGGAGATTTGCTACCGGACTCGAAAAGTGACAGATTGATTGCGGGGCCTCCGTCAAAGTGTGGGCGCGGGGCGTAGATGGGGGGTAAGCGGTGCAGCCTGTCCGGCTCGTAGTGTTGTTGCTCGCCGGCCCGCGTGCAGGCGACAACGACTTTCTCGATTTCCCTTCGATCGACGACGCTGTGGCCTATGGGCGCGAGCTCTTCGGCGAGCCCCGGTTCCAGCTTGATGGGATTGAGGACGCCAACGGCAAATTGCTCATGGGCTATGACCATTTGAACGACCTCTGCCGTCCGCCGCTTGTCCTGCCGCAACGCAGATATGGGTGAGACCCGGCCTTAAGCCGCCTTCTTGTCCCGTTCCGCCAGCGGATAGAGCTCGCGATTCTCGCGGACGATGCGTTCGGTCAAATCTTCGATGATGACCTGGCTGTCGCGGCAATAGGCGCCCCAGTCGCTTTCGATCGCGCCGGCGCTCCATTTGTCGGCATAGGTTATGAACGCCGCCGCAAGGCCGCCCATTTCATCAATAAATTGCCGCGCGATCGCCGCGGTATTGGCGTCGTCGCTGGCCAGCAGCATCGGATAGAGGATCCAGTCCTCGGCCTTCAGATGGCCGATCAGCGTCGCGTTCAATTCCCTGCGCAGCGCGAACAACTCGGTCGCCGGCGGCGGCGACGGGCGGGCGATGCACTCGCTCAGCCGGCCGACGATCCGCATCAGCAGGGCATGCTCTTCGCGCAAGTGTTGGACTGTCGCCATGGTCGGCCCGTTCCCCGGAAAATTCTCGCTAACCATAATCGTCGGTTGGCAAGAAAGACCTAACAATACATCCATTCCCGCCAAGGCGGCCACATTTCGACGGAGGCCGCGCGATCCGGCACACAAAGACCGCCGATTCGACTTTTCGGCCACAGTGGCGCATAGAGGCGGGGCTACAGTCGCAAATCGACGGTCTCCTGGTGCTTTGCGGCTCCAAGTTCCTTCTTTCCCTGCACTCGCAGCACAGGGCGCCGGCATTCGGCGCCTGCCCGGCCGCCGGTCGGGCTCACTGAAGGAATGATCAATATGACTACCGGAACCGTCAAATTCTTTAACGCCGACAAGGGCTTTGGCTTCATCGCCCCCGACGACGGCACCGCCGACGCGTTCGTCCACATCAGCGAAGTCGAGCGCGCCGGAATGGCGACCCTCGATCGCGACCAGCGCATTGCCTATGACCTGACCGACGACAAGCGCGGCCGTCAGAGCGCCGGGAATTTGCGCCCCGCCGAGTAAGGCCAACACAAGGACGGGCCGCGGAGGTTTCAAACCCGACGCGGCCCGCTCCGACACGCTACCGAATTTCGCGAAGCACCTTTCCTCCATCTCTCGGTCCAGGAGGTTCTTGCCCAAGATGAATGACGACCCCGCATTCTACCGCGCCCGCGCCGAAGAAGAGCAACGCAACGCCGACAATGCGACGCTGGACAATGTCCGCGACCGCTGCCGCCGCGCCCAGCTCGCCTGGGAAGCGATGGCCGACCGCGCCGCGCGCACCCGCGCCATCCGCCTCGTCCGCGAAGCCGACACCGCCGCCCGCCGCGTCGAAGCGCAGGATTTGCTGGCCACCGCCGCGGAGTAACGCCGGAAGCGTGCCGCGCCTCCGTTTGAACTGAAGCATTTGCCGCGGGCTGAAGCCACCGCTTGCCCGCGCGCCCCGCTGCCGCCACACTGGCCTCCGAATTACCCGGAGGCAGCATGACCGAAGCTCCCGCAACAGCCTCCCGCCCGATCCACCGCGTCACCGCTTACGCCTGGTATGCGCTGGCCGTTTTCGTGCTGGTCTATGCCTTGAACTTCATCGACCGCCAGGTGCTGTCGATCCTCGCCGAGAGCGTCAAGAAGGACCTCGCGCTCGACGACGCCCAATTGGGCTTCCTCTACGGGACCGCGTTCGCGGTGTTCTACGCTTTGTTCGGGATCCCGCTCGGGCGGCTCGCCGACAGTTGGTACCGCGGACGGTTGATGGCGATCGGCCTCGCCCTCTGGTCGACGATGACCGCCGCCTCGGGCCTCGCCACCGGTTTCGCCGGGCTGGCCGCCGCACGCATCGGCGTCGGCATCGGCGAAGCCAGCGCCTCACCCGCGGCTTACTCGATGATTGCCGATTATTTCCCCAAGGAGAAACGCGCCACCGCTTTGTCGATCTACTCGAGCGGGCTCTACATCGGCGGCGGTCTCAGCCTCCCCATCGGCGGCTTCGTGCTTTCCGAATGGGCCGAACATTATCCGGTCGCGTCGGCCGCGCCCTTCGGCCTCGCGCCGTGGCAGGCGGCGTTCATGGCGGTCGGCCTGCCCGGCCTCATCGTCGCATTCTGGGTGTGGACGTTGAAGGAACCGCTGCGCGGCGAAAGCGATGGCCAGCCCACGCCGGTCGTCCGCCCCAATGCCTGGCGCGAGTTCGGCAAAGAGCTCGGCGCGATCCTCCCGCCGCTGACGCTGCTGTCCGTCGCCCGCATTCCCGGCGCGCTCAAGCCCAACCTCATCGCGCTGGCAATGGTCGCGGCTGCGGCCTTCCTGCTCTGGAAACTGACCGGAGACGGTGCCCAATGGATCGCCTACGGGATCGGCGTCTACGCGGTCTATAGCTGGACCCAGTCGCTCAAGCATCGCGACCCGGCGACTCACCGCCTAATCTGGGGAACGCCGGTGACGATCCTGCTCGCCGCCGCGTTCGGCAGTATCGCCTTCATCACCTACGCCGTCAGCTTCTGGACTCCGCCCTACGTCCTGCGCACTTTCTACACTGCGCCGACCGACCCCGCGCTGATTATGACCGGAATGACCGCCGCCAAGGAAGTCTCGACGATTATCGGCTGGAGCGCGGCGATCGCGGCCGCGGTCGGCGTGATCCTCGGCGGGTTCATCTCCGACGCCTGGCGCAAGCGCCACCCTGCCGGGCGACTGTTCGTCTGCGCGGCAGCGATCGTCTTGCCGATCCCGGGCATCGCCTGGATGTTCACCACCCGCAATCTCGAAACCTTCTACTGGCTGATTCCCTACGTCCAGATGTTCGGCAGCTGCTGGGTCGGGGCATCGGTCGCGACTTTGCAGGATCTCGTCCTACCGCGAATGCGCGCGACCGCTGGTGCGACCGCGATCCTCGGGACGTCGATGGTCGGCCTGGCGCTCGGTCCCTACGTCGCAGGCACGGTCGCCAAGGCGAGCGGCAGCCTCGTCGCCGGGATCGCCGCGCTCTACGTCGTCCCGCCGATCACTTTGTTTGTATTGTGGTGGGGATCGCGCCGCATCGCCGAGCTCGAGGCAACTCGCGAGGAACGCGCCGCCGCCGCAATCATCTAACCGGCGGCTCGATCGTGATTTCGACGCGCCGGTTCTGAACCTCGCGCACACCGTCCTCAGTCGGCACGATCGGCTGCTCCTCGCCATAAGCGACGACACTCATCGCGTTGGCGGGAACGCCTCTCTTGACGAGTTCGTTGCGGACCGCCTCGGCCCGCCGGCGGGATGCCAGCCGATTGTAGGAGGCGTTGCCGGAACGGTCCGTATGCCCGGCGATCAAAAGCCGGTCGCCGGACTTTTGACGATAGGCGGCGACCGCCATATCGATCACCGCAGCGGCATCGCCGGTGACATCGGGCTTCCCCCAGTCGAAGAATAACAGGAACGGTCCATCCGGGCGGGCGGTGGCGCTCTGAGCTCCCACGGCTGCTGCACTCAACGCAGCGATGATCATCGCAGCCGCTGCAATTGGTCCGCGCATCTGCTTCTTCCATCCCAATCAAGCCCAGGCGGGCAAGGGTAAAGGTGCAAGGGGATCGCGGCAACACGATGCCACAGGCTGATCCACGTTCCGGCCAAAAAGAAACCCCGGACGGGCAGGGTGCCCATCCGGGGTAACTTTTTCAGCTTTGCCTGGTCTGGCTTAGCCGCGTTCGGGCGCCGGTGGCGGCGGAGGCGGCGGCGGTGGAGGCGGACAGACGTCCGTCGCCAGGATCACCGAGCCATCCGGGCACGTCTGCGTCGCCGGAGGCGGCGGCGGAGGCGGCGGCGGCGGCGGCGGCGGCGGAGGCGGAGGCGGAGGCGGAGCGAAGTTGTAGATCAGGCTCGCCAACAAGCTGTGCGAACGCCAACGACCCTTGAGCGAATCGCCTTGATCCTCGAGCTTGTATTCGCCGGTGTTGAAGAAGCGATACTTCAGGCCGAGGTCGATATTCGGGGTGATCGCGGCGCGGACGCCGGCAATCGCTTGCCAAGCGAACGTCGAGTCGCTTTCGCTGACGCTGAACCCGATCGTATCGATATCAGCGCGAAGCTTAATCTTCGCAACACCGACACCACCGCCGATGTAACCGCTCCAGCCGTCGTCATTGCCGAAATCGAACAAGCCGTTGACCATCGCGGAAAGGACCTTGCCGCTGCCGTCGGTGTCAAACCGCGTCTGGGCGAGACCGGTCAACGCACCGTTGACGTCGGTATCATCGAGCGAAGCATGCTTGTAACCAAGCTCGACCTCACCGCGGAAGGCACCGAAATCGTAGCCGCCGATAAGGTCGAGATCGACGCCGGTGTTGTAGTCGAGCTTGATGACGTTGCTGAGCTCAACGGAACTGTCCTGGAAGTCCAGGTCAGTATCCTCAACGATCATAAAGCCGCCTTCGACACCGAC
>DATHFE010000233.1:0-8433 GCA_035318245.1 Sphingomicrobium sp.
GACAATTTCGGGAGGCCGAGATCCGCGCCCTTCTGTCGTCCGGCCTGCATCCGTCGCGCAATGTCGATCGCAATCTCTCCGACCTGCGCGCCCAGCTTGCCGCCTGCATCCGCGGGGCCGAGCGACTGGTCGAAACCGCGCTTGACGTCGGCGCCGACGTCATAGCCGCTTACATGAACCATGTCCTCGGCAACGCTGAAGAGGCGGTTCGCCGGCTGATCGACCGGCTTGACGATGGCGCGTTCGAATATCCGATGGACAATGGGGCGACCGTCCGAGTCGCGATCAAAGTCGACAAGGCCGCGCGATCGGCGACCTTCGACTTCACCGGGACCAGCGCCCAACTGCCCGACAACTTCAATGCTCCGAGATCGATCGTTCGCGCCGCGGCGCTCTATGTCGTACGCACCCTGATCGACGATCCAATCCCAATGAATGACGGCTGCCTGCGGCCAATCCGGCTGATCGTGCCCGAAGAGTCGATGCTCAGTCCGGCCTATCCGGCGGCGGTCGTCGCGGGCAATGTCGAGACCAGCCAGGTTGTCACCGACGCGTTGTTCGCCGCTACCGGCCGGCTTGCGCCGTCGCAGGGGACGATGAACAATTTGACCTTCGGCAGCGGCGAGTTTCAATATTATGAGACCATCGCCGGCGGTTCGGGCGCGGGGGCCGATCATGACGGGACCGATGCGGTCCAGACGCACATGACCAACAGCCGACTGACCGATCCCGAAATCCTCGAAACCCGCTTTCCGGTGCGGCTCGAGGAATTCGCCATCCGCAAGGGCTCGGGCGGCGACGGGGCGCACCATGGCGGCAACGGCGTTGTCCGCCGGATCCGCTTTCTCGAACCGATGCAGGTCAGCATCCTCGCCAACCGCCGCCGCATCGCGCCTAAGGGAATCAACGGCGCCGGCGATGCGGCACCGGGCCGCAACTGGATCGAACGCGCCGATGGCGGCAAAGATGTGTTGGGTGCGACGGGGTCAGCCGATGTGGACTCTGGTGATGCCTTCGTCATCGAAACGCCCGGCGGCGGCGGCTTTGGGAGCAAGACGGGATGATCAACTATTGGCCGCTGCTGGGCATCGCGCTGGTCGTCATCGGCTTCGCGCTCAAGTTCAACCCGATGCTGGTCGTCAGCGTCTCGGCGATCGTCACCGGGCTGATCGCGGGGATGGACCCGGTCCAAGTCATCTCGACCTTCGGCAAGGCGTTCAACGACAACCGCATCATCGCCATCGTCTGGATCGTCCTGCCCGTGATCGGCCTGCTCGAGCGCTTCGGCCTGCAACAGCGAGCCGCGGCGCTGATCCGATCCATGAAGAACGCGACGACCGGGCGACTGCTGATCCTCTATTTGCTTTATCGCCAGGTTACGGCCTCGATCGGACTTTATTCGACCGCCGGCCATCCGCAGACGGTGCGCCCACTGGTCGCGCCAATGGCGCTTGCCGCGGCGGAGAAGCAGCACGGCGAATTGTCCGAAAGCGAGGTGGAGATGGTCAAGAGCTATGCCGCCGCGACCGACAACGTCGGGCTGTTCTTCGGCGAGGATCTGTTCATCGCGATCGGCTCCATCGTGCTGATCCAGCAGACTCTGCTCACCTACGGTTACAACCTTGCACCATTCGAGTTGGCGGTGTGGGCTATTCCCTCGGCAATCGCTGCCTTCTTCATTCACGGCGCGCGGCTGCTACTGCTCGATCGACGCCTGTCGAGGCGCGGCCGATGATTACGCTCCACTGGCTCTATGCGCTGGCCGGCGCGATGTTCGCCGCGTTCGCGCTGCTGAGCGCGCTCGACCGGGCCCATTCCAAGCGCTTCGGCAATGCCGCCTTCTGGGGGCTGATGGCATTGAGCCTGCTTGGTGGCGACGTGATTGGCAATCTCGGCAACGGCCTGCTGGTGCTCGGTCTGGCCGGGCTGGCCGGTTTCGGTTTCATCGGCAGAAGCTCGCCACCCACCACCAGCGTCGAGGAACGCGAGCGCTGGTCGGACAAACTCGGCAGCAAGCTGTTCCTGCCGGCGCTGATCATCCCGGTGACCGCTTTGCTTGGGACTCTTCTCTACAATTACACGCCACTAGGCGCAGCCGGCTGGATCGAAGCCAAGCGCGAAACCTATGTCTTCCTTGGTCTCGGCGTATTGCTCGCACTCGCTGCGATCTTCGCCTGGCTTCGGCCGCCGGCGATCGCTCCGCTGCAGGAAGGGCGGCGGCTGATCGATGCGATCGGCTGGGCGGCGGTGCTGCCGCAGATGCTCGCCGCACTTGGCGTGCTGTTCGCCGCCGCCGGCGTCGGCGATGCGATCGGCGCGCTGACCCGAACCGTCATTCCCGAAGGCAGCGTATTCCTGACCGTAGCCGTGTTCGGGCTCGGCATGGCGATCTTCACCATGGTCATGGGCAATGCATTCGCCGCTTTCCCGGTGATGGCCGCGGCGATCGGGGTGCCGTTGCTGATCAATGGCTATGGCGCCAATCCCGCGGTGGTCGGCGCGGTCGGCATGCTGGCCGGTTTCTGCGGGACTTTGATGACGCCGATGGCAGCCAACTTCAATCTGGTGCCGGCCGCCTTGCTCGAGCTGAAGGATCAATATGGCGTGATCCGCGTCCAGGTGGCGACCGCACTGCCGATGCTCCTGTTCAACATCCTCATCATCTACTTCATGGCGTTCCGGTGAAACTCGACGGACAAATGGCGGCACGGCTGGCGCGGATCGCGCTCGGGCATGTCGACCGTGAATATCCGCATAAACTCGATCATGTCATGGCCGGCGACGAGGATGCGCTGCCGCCGCGCGTGCTGCACCCGATCTTCTACGGCAGCTTCGACTGGCACAGCTGCGTCCATGGGTGGTGGACGTTGCTTACCCTTCGCCGATTGTTTCCCGACAGTACCGAGTCCGGCGAAGTCGAGATGATGGCCAACGACGCCTTCACCAAGGCCAATGTCGACGGCGAGCTGGCCTATCTCGACCGACCATTGTCGAGCGGATTCGAGCGGCCCTATGGCTGGGCTTGGCTGCTCGCGCTGCATCGCGAAGCGGCGCGTCACCCGGAAAACCCTTGGGCCGAAAAGCTGGAGCCGCTCGCTCGTGCCTTCGCCGCCCGGCTGAGCCATTATCTGACGATTCTCACCTACCCGATCCGGGTCGGGACACATTTCAACACCGCCTTTGCGTTGGTCGTGGCAAACGAATGGGCTAGCGAATTCGACCCCGATCTCCACGCCGCGATCGGCCAGCGCGCCGTCGAATGGCTCGGTGGCGACCGCGATTGCCAGGCGTGGGAGCCGGGCGGCGACGAATTCCTGTCGCCCGCCCTGATCGAAGCCCTGTGCATGGCGATCACGCAGCCCCCGGAATATTTTGAGCCGTGGTTTGAACAATTCCTGCCGCGCGTCGCCGAACGACAGCCGGCGACTCTGTTCACCCCGCCGATTGTCAGTGATCGCAGCGACGGCAAGATCGCCCACCTCGACGGGCTGAGCCTCAGCCGCGCATGGTGCTGGCGTTTGATCGCGCCTAAGCTTGGTCCGAACGGGAGAGCGATCACGAGCGCTGCCGCCGACGAGCATTTGGAGGCCGCGCTGTCGCATCTCACCAGCGATTATGCCGGCGAACATTGGCTTGCGAGCTTCGCCCTTCTGGCGCTTCTCGCCGACCCCGATTGAAGGACATTCGATGCTCGACACCAGCCGCCGCACCGCCTTCAACGACGACCATGAGGCTTTCCGCGACAGCGTTAGGCGCTTCTTCGCTAAAGAGCTGATCCCGCACCTCGACCGGTGGGAAGAACAAGGCATCGTCGACCGCGACTTCTGGAATAAATGCGGCGAGGCGGGGCTTTTGTGCCCGACCGTTCCCGAAGCGTACGGCGGGCTGGGGCTCGACTTCGGCTACAACGCGGTGATCGACGAGGAATTGTCCTACGCCGGCTCGTCGGCGGGGATCACGCTCCATTCGGACATCGTCGCCGACTATCTGGTCGGTTACGGCAGCGAAGAGCAGAAATTGCACTGGCTGCCGCGGATGATCTCCGGCGAAACGCCGACCGCCATCGCGATGACCGAGCCCGGAGCCGGATCCGACCTGCAGGGCATCCGCACCACCGCGGTCAAGGACGGCAGTGATTATGTCGTCAACGGATCGAAGACATACATCACCAACGGCCAGCATGCCGAGCTGACCATCGTCGTGGTCAAGACCGACCCTAAGGAGGGAGCGAAGGGCACGTCGCTGCTGCTGATCGAGGCCGACCGCCCCGGATATGCGCGCGGCCGCAACCTCGACAAGATCGGCCTGCACAGCCAGGACACGTCGGAGCTATTCTTCGAGGATGTCCGGGTGCCGCAATCGAATTTGCTCGGCGGTGAGGGCATGGGATTCGCTTATCTGATGAACCAGTTGCCGCAGGAGCGGCTGTCGATCGCCTGCTCGGCGCAAGCCTGCGCCCAGCGCGCGTTCGACGAAGCGATCAATTTCACCAAGGAGCGCAAGGCGTTCGGCAAGACGGTGTTCGAATTCCAGAACACCAAATTTGCTTTGGCAGACATGGCGACGAAATTGCAGGTCGGCTGGGCGCATCTCGATTGGGCGATCAAGCGCCACATCGCCGGGGAGCTGACCGCAGCCGAGGCCTCCGCCGCCAAGCTGTGGCACACCGAATTGCAGGGCGAGGTGTGCGACACATCGCTGCAGCTGCACGGCGGCGCCGGCTACATGAACGAATATCTGATCGCCCGCCTGTGGCGCGATGCGCGAGTGACGCGGATCTTCGGCGGCACCAACGAGATCATGAAGGAAGTGATCGGCCGCTCGCTATAGCGGCGTGAAGCGTGGCGCGGGCGCGGGCTGGGGAACGCCATCGATCGTCACGAATGTCCCGCGAGTGACGTTGTGCGGATGCTCCAGCGCTTCGGTCATCGACAGCACCGGCGCGACGCAGGCTTCTGCCTGGTCGAACAGGTCGCCCCATTCGGCGCGGGTCCTGGCCTTGAACAGCCGCGCCAGCTCGGCCTTTTGCGAAGGCCATTGTGCCGGGTCGAACTGGGCATCGAAATTCGGATCGTTGGCGATGCCGAGCACCCGGCGTAGCTCTGCGTAAAATTGTGGTTCGATCGCCCCAACCGCCACGAACAGGCCGTCGGCGGTTTCGTAGGTGTCGTAGAAGGGCGCGCCGGTGTCGATGACGTTGGAGCCGCGCTCGTCGGTCCAGCGGCCCTGGGCGCGAAAACCCCACATCATTGCCATCAGCAGTGCCGACCCATCGGTCATCGCGCAATCGACCACTTGCCCGGAGCCGCCCATTTTGACCGCCAGCAGGGCCGATACCATTCCGAACGCGAGAAGCATCCCGCCCCCGCCGAAATCGCCGACAAGGTTGATTGGCGGGGTCGGCTTGTCGCCCGCTCGACCGAGCGCGCCCAGCGTCCCGGAGAGCGCGATGAAATTAATGTCGTGACCGGCCTTCTGCGCCAGCGGGCCGTCCTGTCCCCAGCCGGTCATCCGGCCGTAAACCAGCTTGGGATTGTCGACGAGCAGGGCGTCGGGGCCGAGGCCGAGACGCTCCATTACGCCGGGCCGAAAACCTTCGATCAGGCCGTCAGCCGACTTGCATAGTGCGCGAAGCTCAGCCGCGCCCTCGGCGGATTTCAGGTCGAGAGTCATGGGGATTCGCGAGCGCAGAAGCGGATCGCTGCTTTCTGATGTCGCACCGGGCCGCTCGACCCGGATCACCTTGGCGCCGTGGTCAGCCAGCATCATGCCGGCAAACGGAACCGGGCCAATGCCGGCCAGCTCAACGATGCGAAGTCCATGGAGTGGTCCGGTCACGTCTCGACGCCCCTCTTTCGCTTGGGCTAAGGGCGAGCGATGGGCGTTGTCGAGATGAAAATGCGCGAGTGGCGTCCCGCCAGCTGGCGGATGCTTCCCGCCGCGCAGATGCCAGCTTACCCCGACTCAGCGGCGCTGGCGGCGGTCGAGCTGCGGCTTGGCGAGGCGGTTCCAGTCGCCTCGACCGAAGACAGCGCGCGCTTAGCCAAGGAAATCGCCCGGGTCGCAGCGGGCGAAGCCTTCGTCCTTCAGGGCGGCGACTGCGCTGAATCCTTCGGTGAAGGGGGCGCGGCGAACATCGGGGCGACGGTCGACCTGTTCGGCGCAATGAGCGTGCTCATCGCCGAGGGTCTTGGCGTTCCGGTCGTCAGGATCGCACGAATCGCCGGCCAATTCGCCAAGCCACGCACATCGGATGTGGAAACGCGCGGCGGCTTGTCGCTGCCCGCCTATCGCGGCGACATCATCAACGGACCGCGGTTCGACGCCGCCAGCCGTACGCCCGATCCGGCGAGGATGCTGCGCGCCCACCACGGATCGCTTTACGCCGCCCAGTTGCTCCAAGGCTCGGGGGTTTACACTAGCCATGAGGCGCTGCTCCTGCCCTACGAGCAGGCGCTGACCCGGCGCGATGGGGATCGGCGCTGGTGGTCGGTTTCCGGGCACTCGTTGTGGCTCGGCGACCGGACCCGCCAGACACATGGAGCGCACGTCGAATTTCTGCGCGGGATCGCCAACCCGATCGGGATCAAGATCGGCCCCGAGGTCGAACCCAATGAATTGCTCCGCCTGTGCGAAATGCTCGATCCCGATAATCGGCCGGGAAGGCTGATGCTGATCGGGCGATTCGGCGCCGCGCAGATCTCCGAGCGGCTGCCGCGATTGATGCGGGCAACCCGCGGTGCTGGGCTTGCGGCGGTGTGGATGAGCGACCCCATGCACGGCAACACGCTGCAGGTCGGTGGGATCAAGCTGCGGCGGATCGATGACATCATGAGCGAGATTGCAGACTTTTTCAGCATTGCGCGGGCCGAGCGAGTCCATCCCGGCGGGGTCCATCTGGAGATGAGCGCTCTGGACGTCACCGAATGCATCGGCGGGCGCGGACCAGCGTCGATCGATGAACTATCCCGCAACTATCTGAGTGCTTGCGACCCACGGCTGAACCATGACCAGGCGCTCGACTTGGCCGGCGCAATCGCCAGGCTCGGCGCGCGGGTGGCGGCCTGAAACTCACCGCCTATCCAGCGGAGCGGCTGGAGGGCCGGTTCGCGGTTCCGAGCGACAAATCGCTGTCGCATAGGGCGCTGATTCTGGGCGCTTTAGCCAGTGGCGAGACGCGGCTCTTCGGGCTGCTCGAAGCGGATGACGTAATGGCGACCGTTGCAGCTCTGCAGGCATTCGGGATCGAGACCGAGCGGACCGACGACGGATATTGGCGGGTTATCGGCGGCGACTGGCGGTCGCCCGAAGCATCGATCGACTGCGGCAATTCCGGGACTTCGGCACGGCTGCTGATGGGTGCGGCGGCTGGATTCGATTTGACCGCCACTTTCACAGGCGATGAATCGTTGCGGCGGCGGCCGATGCGGCGGGTGCGTGAGCCGCTTGAGGCGATGGGCGCGCGGTTCGAGGGCGGCGATGCCCTGCCGCTGACGCTCCATGGCGGCGGACTTCGCGGGATCGAGCATCGCAACCTGCCTGCGTCGGCACAGGTCAAATCCGCGATCCTGCTGGCCGGGTTGCACGCCACCGGGCGGGTGCGCGTGATCGAGCCGCAGCCGAGCCGCGATCATAGTGAGATCATGCTGGGCGCGTTCGGCGCCGAGGTGACGACGCGCGATGGCGTGGTCGAATTGGGAGAGAGACGGCAGCTGCGTGGGACGCGGATCGATATTTGGGGCGATCCGTCGGCGGCAGCGTGCGGCTGGGTCGCGGCGGCGATCGTCCCGGGTTCGTCGGTCGAGACGCGCGGGGTGGTGGTCAATCCGCTTCGGGTTGGAATTCTCGACTGGTTGGAGCGGATGGGCGCGGACGTAAGAGCCTCGAATCCCTGCCGTGTAAGCGGCGAGCAGGTCACCGACGTGAAGGTTCGCCACGCCCAACTTCGCGCGGTAGAGGTCCCGGCGAGTGCGGCACCGGCGATGATCGACGAATATCCATTGCTCGCCGTGGCGGCGGCGTTTGCGTCGGGGACGAGCGTGTTCCACGGACTTGGTGAGTTGCGGAACAAGGAGAGCGACCGGCTTGCCGCCATTGCAGAAGGGTTGCTTGCTTGCGGAGTCACGGCCTCGATCGACGGCGATAGGCTGAGCGTGACTGGCGGAGCCGTCACGGGCGGCGCGGTGGAAAGTCACGGCGACCACCGGATCGCGATGGCGTTCCTGGTGCTTGGCCTAGCCGCACGGGAGCCAGTCAGCGTTGACAGGACGGAGATGATCGCCACCAGCTTTCCGGGCTTCGTCGCGGCTACGAAGGCGATCGGCGCGCGGATCGAGGAAAGCGAATGAGCATCAACAGCTTCGGCCATTTGCTGCGCTTCACCACCTGGGGCGAAAGCCACGGGCCGGCGATCGGCGCGGTAGTCGACGGCTA
>DATHFE010000234.1:0-3402 GCA_035318245.1 Sphingomicrobium sp.
CCGATTTCGGGAAAGCATCATGATCGCGCGGACCATCAAGGCCTTCACTTTGTGGGAATTTCTGCGGGCGCACGCGCTGACGCTGAAATATTTCTTCAAGCCCAAGGCGACGATCAATTACCCGTACGAGAAGGCGCCGCAGTCGCCCCGCTTCCGCGGGGAGCATGCGCTGCGCCGGTATCCCAACGGCGAGGAGCGCTGCATAGCGTGCAAATTGTGCGAGGCGATCTGCCCGGCGCAGGCGATCACGATCGAGGCCGAACCGCGTGACGACGGGTCGCGGCGGACCACCCGCTACGACATCGACATGGTCAAATGCATCTACTGCGGGCTGTGCGCGGAGGCCTGCCCGGTCGACGCCATCGTCGAGGGGCCGAACCTCGAATTCGCCACCGAAACGCGCGAGGAATTGCTCTACGACAAGGCCAAGCTGCTCGCCAACGGCGACATCTGGGAACAAGCCATCGCGGCCAATCTTGCCGCCGACGCACCCTACCGGTAGGGGCGCGCCATGCTGAATCAGGGGATCCGCAAAATCCTCCCCGGAACGGGGAGGGGGACCATCCGCAGGATGGTGGAGGGGGCGGCTCGCGCGCGGCGGGCCCCCTCCGTCAGCACTTTGTGCTGCCACCTCCCCGTCCCGGGGAGGATCATTTGATCACCGCCTTCGCCTTTTACCTGTTCGCGACGCTGATGATCGCGTCCGCCGTGCTCGTGATCTTCGCGCGCAACCCGGTGCATAGCGTGCTGTGGCTGATCCTCGCCTTCTTCAACGCGGCGGGCTTGTTCCTGCTGGTCGGGGCCGAGTTCATCGCGATGCTGTTGGTGATCGTCTACGTCGGCGCGGTCGCGGTGCTGTTCCTGTTCGTCGTGATGATGCTCGATATCGACTTCGCGGCGTTGCGATCGGGGTTCACGCGCAACTTGCCGTTCGGATTGCTGATCGCGCTGGTCCTGCTGGCCGAAATCATCATCGCGGTCAGCGCGAGCAAGGCTGGGCCTTTGCTTGAGACCAAGGCCTCGGCGGTCGCGACCGAGCCCAACATCGTCGCGCTCGGCAACATGCTCTACACGCGTTTCCTCTTCCCGTTCGAAATCGCCGGGCTGATCCTGCTGGTGGCGATGATCGGCGCGATCGTGCTGACCCACCGCAGCCGCGGCGACGCCCGCGGGCAGAATGTCGGCCGCCAGGTCGCACGGCGGCCCGAGGATGCGATCAAGAATATGAAGCCGGGCGTCGGCGAGGGGGTGAAGCTGTGATCGGCCTTGCCCATTACCTCACCGTCGCCGCGATCCTGTTCGTGATCGGCGTGCTCGGCATCTTTTTGAACCGTCGCAACGTCATTTTGATGCTGATGGCGATCGAGTTGATCCTGCTCAGCGTGAACATCAATTTGGTCGCATTCTCGGCTTATCTCGGCGACTTGCAGGGGCAGGTGATGGCGATGTTCGTGCTGACCGTCGCCGCCGCCGAGGCCGCGATCGGGCTCGCCATCCTGGTGATCTTCTTCCGCCGCAAGGGTTCGATCGCGGTCGACGACGCCAACCGGATGCGCGGCTGATGATCCTGCGCCTGATCGTTTTCCTGCCGCTGTTCGCGGCGATCGTCGCTGGGTTTGGCGGGCGCTGGATCGGCAATTTTGCTTCGAAGCTAATCACCACGGCGGCGCTGCTGATCGGGGCGGCACTGTCGTGGCCGATCTTCCTCGAATTCGTCGCCGGCCACGGGCAGCCGATGACGGTCACCGTCGCCGAATGGATCAATTCGGGCAATCTGACAGTGCCATGGGCGCTGCGCCTCGACGCGCTGACTGCGGTGATGCTGGTCGTCGTGACGACGGTCTCCAGCCTCGTCCATGTCTACAGCTGGGGATACATGGCCGAGGACCCCAGCCAGCCGCGCTTCTTCGCCTATCTGTCGCTGTTCACCTTCGCCATGCTGATGCTGGTGACCGCCGACAGCCTGGTGCAGATGTTCTTCGGCTGGGAGGGGGTGGGGCTGGCCTCCTATCTCCTCATCGGATTCTGGTACCACAAGCCCTCGGCCAACGCCGCCGCGCTGAAGGCGTTCGTCGTCAACCGCGTCGGCGATTTCGGCTTCTCGCTCGGCATCTTCGGGACCTTCCTGGTATTTGGCACCGTCTCGATCCCGGCAATCCTCGCCGCGAGCCCAGGCATGGCCGGTTCGACCATCGGCTTCGCCGGGATGCGCGTCGATACGATGACCTTGCTTTGCCTGCTTCTGTTCGTCGGGGCCATGGGGAAATCGGCGCAGCTCGGCCTCCACACCTGGCTGCCCGATGCGATGGAAGGCCCGACACCGGTCAGCGCGCTGATCCACGCCGCGACGATGGTCACCGCGGGCGTGTTCATGGTCTGCCGCCTGTCGCCGATGTTTAACGTCTCGCCGACCGCGATGGCGACGGTGACCTACGTTGGCGCCGCGACGGCAATCTTTGCCGCGACCGTCGCCACGGTCCAGAACGACATCAAGCGGGTGATCGCTTATTCGACCTGCAGCCAGCTGGGCTACATGTTCTTCGCCGCCGGCGTCGGCGCCTACGGCGCGTCGATGTTCCATCTGTTCACCCACGCCTTCTTCAAGGCCCTGCTGTTCCTCGCCGCGGGCTCCGTGATTCACGCGATGCATCACGAGCAGGACATGCGATACTACGGCGCGCTCCGCCGCGAGATTCCGTGGACCTTCTGGGCGATGATCGCGGGCACGCTGGCGATCACCGGCGTCGGCATCATGGGTCTGTTCGGCTTCGCCGGTTTCTATTCGAAGGATTCGATCCTCGAGAGCGCGTTCGCCAGCGGCACGACCCATGGTGGGGTAGCCTTCTTCATCGGCGCCTTGGCCGCGCTGCTGACGAGCTTCTATTCGTGGCGGCTGATCTTCCTGACCTTCTACGGTACGCCGCGCTGGGCGGGCAGCGAGCATGTCCAGCACGCGGTTCATCACGTCCATGAGGCCCAGGCCGAGATTTTGGACGACAGCGACAGTTCGCATGACCATCCGGTGAAGACCGTTGAGGGCACCGCCGGCTATCATCCGCACGAGAGCCCGTGGTCGATCCTCGTCCCGCTGGTTCTGTTGTCATTGGGCTCGATCTTCGCCGGCTTCCTGTTCGAACATCAGTTCGTCTCGGCCGAAGCCGGCGACTTCTGGAAGGGCAGCGTCGCGTTCAGCGAACATCTCGCGCACGCTGCGCACGGGGTGCCGATGTGGGTCAAATGGACCCCGTTCGTGGTGATGCTGATCGGGCTGTGGATCGCATACAGCGCCTACATCCGCTCGCCTGAGATTCCCGGGAAATTCGTCGCGCAATTCCCCGGGCTGCACAAATTCCTCGCCCACAAATGGTATTTCGACGAGCTGTACGACGCGATCTTCGTCCG
>DATHFE010000235.1:0-3930 GCA_035318245.1 Sphingomicrobium sp.
CCCAGCCGCCGCCACCGCCGCCACGCGAAGCCGCGCGCGCAGCTTCGCTCAGGCCCCACAGGATGATGCCGAGGTTGTCGCCTCCGCCGCGCCGATAGCGCTTGCCGCCGCCGACCCGCCTGACCATCGACAGGATCACGAACGCCATGATCATTATCCAGAAAGCCACCGGAACGACCCCGACTCCGCCTTGTCCACGGCTGCGCGATGCCTCGCTTGCCCCAATCTGAGCGGCGCGTTTTTGCGCTTCGGCGGCCGGCAAGCGCATCATCTCCGAAATTGCATCGACCCCGCCGTTGATCCCGCCGGCAAAGTCGCCAGCCTTGAACCGGGGCGTAATGGCATTGCGGATGATGACGCTTGAAACCGCGTCGGTAAGGAACACCCGCGCGCCATAGCCCGTTTCGATCCGCACCTTGCGCTCATTGGGCGCAACCAGCAGCACGACGCCGTCATCCTTGCCCTTCTGCCCGATTCCCCATGCGCGCCCGAGCCGATAGCCATAATCCTCGATCGGCCGCCCCTCGAGGCTCTTGACCGTCGCGACTACCAGCTGCCGCCCGCTCTGCTGCTCCAGCGTGGCCAGCTTCGCGTCAAGCTCCGCCTCCTGCGCAGGTTGGAGCAGATCGGCCTGGTCGACGACGCGGCCGGTCAGCGGCGGAAAGGTCTGTGCTGCCGAGGGCGCGGCGCTAATGCCCAGCGAAAATATCGCCAGCCAAAGCGCCGCGAGAAGGCGGATCATCCTAGTGGGAATTGCCGAAATCGACCGTCGGCGCATTTTGCGCACCCGACGCCGCTTCGAAGGGTACCTTGGGCTTGGCGCCGTAGAAGATCTTGGCGCCGATCGCGTCGGGGAAGGTCCGGATGCGGGTGTTATAGGCCTGCACCGCCTCGTTATAATCCTTCCGCGCGACCAGGATCGAATTCTCGGTGCCCTCGATCTGGCTCTGCAGGGTCAGGAAATTCTGGTTCGACTTGAGGTCGGGATAGGCCTCCATCGTCACCAGCAAGCGCGACAGCGATCCGCCCAGCTGCCCCTGAGCGTCGTTGAACGCGCGGACCTTGGCGGGGTCGCTCAGGTCGCCGGCGTTCAACTGTACCCGGCTGGCGTTGGCGCGGGCGTTGGTGACCTCGGTCAGCACGTCGCGTTCCTGCTGGGCATAACCCTTCACGGTGGCGACAAGATTGGGAATCAGGTCGGCGCGGCGCTGATACTCGCTCTGCACCTGGCCCCATTTCGCGGTGACATTTTCCTCCGCGGTGGGGACGCTGTTGAGCCCGCAGCCGGCGAGGCTCAAGGCGGCGATCGGTGCGAAAAGGCCAAATCGGCGAAGTGCGGTCATATCAGTATCCCCATGAGCACCAGAGTGGCTTAGATAAGTAGGACACTCCCAACCCCCTTTCAATCTCTTCCGAAACGAGACAGGTTGCCCTGGCTCACCAGGGTTTTTCGGGAGAAACGCCATGCTTCGCGAATTCCGGGACTTCATCGCCCGCGGCAACGTCCTCGACCTCGCGGTCGCGGTGATCATCGGCGCGGCCTTCGCGACGATCACCACCAGCCTGACGCAGGACATCATCATGCCGGTCGTCGGCTGGGTCTTCGGCGGCCTCGATTTCGCTAGCCATTTCTGCGTGCTCGGCCCGATTCCCGAAGGGTTCAAAGGCGACCCGCACAGCTATGCCGACCTGAAAGCGGCCGGCGTCGCGGTGCTCGGCTGGGGCCAGTTCGTCACCGTCGTGATCAACTTCCTGATCCTCGCCTTCGTCATCTTCCTCATCGTCCGTTCGGCCAACAAGATGAAGCGGAAAGGTGACGACGCTCCAGCTGGCCCGACCGAAGCCGAGCTGCTGACCGAGATCAGGGACGAATTGCGGAAGCGGCCGTAGCGCCTACTTCGGCTTGCCGCTGAAGCCCGCTTCCTTGCGGAGGACGTCGGCGTCCATGACATAGCCGTCAGACACAACCGCGATGACGCGGCGAAGCGCGCCGAGATCCTTGGCAACGTCGCCGTCGACCAGGATCATGTCGGCTTCCTTGCCCACGGCGATCGAGCCGGTGCGCTTGTCGGCGCCAACCATTCGCGCGGGGACGATGGTCGCGGCCTGCAGCGCCTCGCCGGGCGTGAATCCAGCCTGCTTGTAGAGCTCGATTTCGCGGACGATTTCGATCCCCTGCCCATCCGTACCGGCGACGATGGTAACACCGGCCTTGTGCAATGCACCGGTCAGGTCGACCAATTTCTGCCAGCTCTTGCGATAATCGTCGCGCGTATAGCCGTCGACCAGCGGATAGCCGCCGGCTTTGAAGGAGCGGTCATAGACCGGCGACATGATGCCCATGTACGGAGCGTAGGCGGGCGCAGGCACGCCGCCATCGGACGTCAATTGCGCTTCCCACACCACCAGTGTCGGATCGATGATCGTCTTGCGCTGCGCGAATTCGGCGATGGCCGAGCGCACCGCTTGGCTGCCCAAGTCGACGTCTTTGCCGAACTTCGCCGGCCCCTCGATCCGCTGCGACGTATTCGCCCGGTCGACCACGTCCTGCGGCATGAACTGCATCATGACGAAGTTGATGTGCGTGATTTCGTCATAGCCGGCATGAACCGCATCGAGCGGCCGCATATGCGCCGGCACATGGCCGTGCACGTGCATCCCGAGCTTGTGGGCTTCGGCAGCCGCGGGCGCGATCCAGGCGGGATTCATCGAGGTATAGAATTTGACGCCCCACAGGCCGGCATCGTGAATCTTGTGGACGGCGGCAATCGCTTCAGCTTCGCTCGAAACCGTCTCTGCGCCCTGCGCGGCGAGCGGGTCCTTGCGGTCGATGATCTGCGAAATCCAGGGCTCGCCCATCAACAGATCGCCCGATTTGCGGCGCTTCATGACGTCGACCGCGCGCGGAATATCCGTCCCCGGGCTGCGGAAACTGGTGATTCCCGTCGCCAGGTTGGTGAGCACGTTCCAGTCGTCGCCGATATGGAGATGGCTGTCCCAGATGCCGGGAACCAGCGACTTGCCGTGTCCGTCGATAATCCGAGCACCGGCGGGCGCCTTGACCGAACCGCCCGCGCCGATTGCCGTGATCTTCCCGCCTTGCGCCAGCACCGCGCGATCCGCAATGAAGCGCCCAGCGTCGGCGTCGAACAATAAGACGTGGTCGAACAGCACTGGCGCCTTGGCGGCCGCGGCCTGGAACCGGTGGGCGATGGCCTTCATTTCGACCGCCGTGGCGTCGTCCTGCGCCTTGATCAGCGCGCGGGCGTTTTTCTCGAAACCGGCCGGAACGACGGAGATCACACCGGCCGTGCCAAAGAAATCGCCCTTGTCGTCCAGCCACAACGGTGTCGGAGTCGGCAGAATCCCCCGGGCAAAGCCGAGCTGCACCATCTTCGGCCCGTCCGGCCCTTCGATCTGCAATTTCGGACCGAGCGTCAGGGAGGCATGGCCGCTCGGATAGAGGTTGATCCCTGCTGGACCCGCAGCGACCAGCTTGCGGACGAGCAGTGAGCTGACGAGGTCCGATCCGCCGGTGGCCAAATAGAAGCCGCCGTTTACCGGCACTTCGCCCTTATCGGCCGTAGCCGCCCAGATCGCCTTGCCGCCCTTGATCTCGAATGTCTCGGCGGCGTCGCCATTCGGGGTGACACCGCGGATGACCATGGCCGCGGGAAGTCCGTCCGGGCCGAGTCTTACGGTCTGGTCGATCTCCGTGATCCACCCGCGCAGCGATTGGGAATAGCGATAGGCGATGCTTCCGTCCGGCAGCGTCCAGCGCCACTCATCGCCATGCTTGCCGGCATCAGAGGCGACCACATAATGGACCGCGTCCGCCGGCGGCTTCATCAATTCGGCGGTCGGGGTCGGGGCGGCTTGCAGGGCGCCGGAAGCGCAGGCGGCAAGCAGGACGGCGAATAAAGCGCGGCG
>DATHFE010000236.1:0-2968 GCA_035318245.1 Sphingomicrobium sp.
CGTCGGGCGCATGCTCGAGCCATAGCGCCGGCTCAATCAGCTCCAGTTCCATGATCCGCAATTTGTCATCATCGCCTGCGACCATATCGACGCGGGCGTAGGCGGCTTCCGCTGGCGCGGCGGCGAGCGCAGTGAGCGCGAGTTCTCTTCCACCGCTCGGCGGGTCGCACGCTTGCTCGCTCCCGCCGAGATGCGCCTGGACGCGGAAATCGCCGTCCTTCGGCCGCTTGACGATCGCGTGGCTGAACTTGCCGCCGAAGAACATCAGCGAATATTCGCCGGTCGTAGTGATCGCCGCCATCCACGGCTGGATCAGCATCGGCTTGCCCAGCGCGCCAACGGGCACTCCGTCGCTGGCGGCGATCTTGAACGTCCCGTCGGCGGAGGCCGATACCGGCGGCTTGATCACCAGCGTGTCGCAGCCGAACGCGGCGCGCGCGTCGTCAAGATCTTGCGCGATCAAAGCCTTGGTCAGCCGTGTCGCGACCGTCGGCACGCCCTTGGCAACCAGCTCGGCCAGATAGGATTTGTCGCTGTTCCAACGGAGCAACGGAATCGGGTTGATTACCGCCCGCCTCGAGACTTCCAATCGGTCCAGGAGCGCGTGCCACCCGGCAAAGCGCAAATGATAGCCCCACACAAGCAATGGAAGGATAAGGTCGAAGTCAGATACATCGCCCAACTCGGTCCATGACACGGCTTCGACATCAAGCCCCGCCGCGGCCAAAGCAGCGGCCTCGCGGTCGAACGCCCAATCCCACGCCTCGTGAAAATTGGGCTCGGGAACCAGGAAGGCGACCCTCAACGTGCGAGCAGGATGCGGGCCTGGCTGGCGATTTGCGCCAGCATCGCCGAGCTCACCGCGGGCGCGATCCGCGCGCGGCCGATCAGCTGCCTGAACTGCGCGGTGCGATCGGAATTGCGCTCAACCCAGCGCTCGACCGTGGCCTCGGGATCGTCGTTGCGGCCGCGCGCCAGGAACTCGATCCGCAGCTGCTCGAAATCGCGCATCAGGCCCGCGCTTAGCAGGCGTTCCCATTGGTCGGCGGGAATGAAGCGCCTGACCTGGCTCTGCGCCCAATCGAGCCCAAGCGCCTCGCCGAGCCGGATGTAAGCGCGGGTCAGCGCCAGCTCGTCGACCTTCTTGCGCGCGCCGAGTGCCGCGATCCCGAACACGCCGTCGAGTTCGTACAATTTGACCAGTCCGCGGACGATTTCATGGCTCGCGCCAAGCCCGGTGATTTGTTCTCCGCGCGCGGCGGCTTCGTGGCGGACCTCGGCTTTGATCAGGTCTTTGGCGGCAACCGCAACCTTGGCCAGGCCGGGCGCGAGCAGGGCGCATAAATGCTCAACGTTCATCTCGCCATCCGAGGCGCGCAGGATGTCCGCGATGTGCGCCCTGATGCCGTTGGCGGCCAGTTCGAACAAGGTGATGCGGATTTTCTCGCTGACCTCGGCGCGTTCGATCCGGCCCCATAGCTTGTCGAGCTTGAGCAGGCGTTCCGCGACGAGGAATGCGATGACGACCTGCGCCAGCGAGGCGCCTTCCTCATCGGTCATGTCGAGCGCGATGCTTGGACCAAGGCGGTTGACGAAGCGGTTGGCGACCTTTGTCGCAACAATCTCGTTTTTCAGCCGATGGGCTCGAATCGCGTCGGCATGGGCCCCGCGCATCGGCTCGGGGAAGGCAGCGAAGAGCTCCTCTTCCATCGACGGATCGTCGGCCAGTTTCAGCCCCTCGGCGGCCTCTTGAAGCGTGATTTTGGCCATCGACAGCACGACGGCCAGCTCGGGCCGCGTCAGCCCGCGATTCTCCTGCGCACGGCGCAGCAATTGCTCGCTGGTCGCCAGGCCTTCCACGCGCCGGTCGAGCCTGCCGCTGGTTTCGAGAAGCTCGATCGTCCTCACCTGGCCCGGCAGCGCGCGCGCTCCGCCAGCCTCGGCGATCGACAAGGCCAGCGTCTGCAGCCGGTTGTCCTCGAGGACCAGCTCGGAAACGTCGTCGGTCATCCTGGCCAGCAGGGCGTTGCGCTTGGTCTCCGGTAATCGCCCTTCATTCATTTCGCGATTGAGCGGAATCTTGATGTTGACCTCATTATCTGAGCAATCGACCCCGGCTGAATTGTCGATGAAGTCCGTGTTGATCCGCCCGCCCAGCTCGGCAAACTCAATCCTGCCCGCCTGCGTAATCGCGAGGTTGGCACCCTCGCCGATGGCCTTGGCGCGGACCTCGCTGGCATCGACCCGAAGCGTGTCATTGGCCGGATCGCCGACCGCGCCGTGCGGCTGGGCAGTCGCCTTCACATAGGTGCCGATGCCGCCGAACCAGATGAGATCGACCTCGGCCTTGAGGATCGCGTTGACGAGACCGGTCGGGTCGATCGTATCCTGCTCAATGCCAAGCGCCGCCCGAGCCTCCTTCGACAGGTTGATCGACTTTTGGGTGCGCGGAAAAATATCACCGCCCTTGGACAGGATTTCGCGGTCATAGTCATCCCAGCTCGACCGCGGCAGCTTGAACAATCGGTCGCGCTCGGCCCAGCTCTTGGCCGGGTCGGGATCCGGATCGATAAAGATGTGGCGGTGGTCGAATGCTGCGACCAGCTTGACCGCTTTCGACAGCAACAGGCCATTGCCGAACACGTCGCCCGACATGTCGCCGCAGCCGACGATGCTGATGCTTTCGGTCTGAACGTCGACGCCCATCTCGAGGAAGTGGCGCTGGACCGAAATCCACCCGCCCTTGGCGGTGATTCCCATCGCCTTGTGGTCGTATCCGTTCGAGCCGCCGCTGGCGAACGCATCGCCGAGCCAGAAGCCGCGCTCGATTGCGATGGCGTTGGCGACGTCGGAAAAGCTGGCGGTGCCTTTGTCCGCGGCAACCACGAAATAGGGATCCTGGCCGTCGTGGACGACGACGGCCTCTGGGTGCACGACCTGGTCCTCGACGATATTGTCGGTGACCGAC
>DATHFE010000237.1:0-2079 GCA_035318245.1 Sphingomicrobium sp.
CGCGGCTTCGGCGGCATGCAGAGCTATCCAAGCCGGACCAAGGACCAGATCCCGGTCGATTTCTCTACCGGATCGGTCGGGCTCGGCGTCGCGATCACGGCCTTCTCCAGCCTGGTGCAGGATTATCTGACCGCCCACGGCATGATCGACGAGGCCGACCGCGGCCGCTTCGTCGCGCTGATCGGCGATGCCGAACTGGACGAAGGCAATATCTACGAGGCTTTGATCGAGGGCTATAAGCACGACATCCGCAACTGCTGGTGGATCGTCGACTACAACCGGCAAAGCCTCGACGCGACCAGCGCCGACCGCATGTTCGAGCGGTTCGACGAGATTTTCAAAAGCTGCGGCTGGCGGACCGTCGAACTGCGCTACGGCAAGCGCCTCGCCGCCGTGCTGGCGAAGCAGCCGGCGCTCAAGCAGTGGCTCGACGGCCTTCCCAATGCGGACTTCGCGGCACTGTCATTCCAGGGCGGCGCGGCGTGGCGCAAGCGCATCGACTCCGATCTCGGCAAGACGGCGGCGGCATTCCTCAAGGCGCACGACGACGATGCCCTCGCCGCGCTGATGACCGATCTTGGCGGACACTGCATGGAATCTTTGATCGACGCGTTCGACGCGGCCGATGACGACGTCCCGACCCTGTTCATCGCCTGGACGATCAAGGGTTTCGGCCTGCCCTTCGCCGGCCACAAGGACAATCACGCCGGGCTGATGAACCCCACCCAGACCGCCGCATTGCGTGGCTCGATGGGGATCGCCGAGGGCGAGGAATGGGAGCCGCTCGCCGGGATCGGCGCCAACGCCCGCCCCGCGGTCGAAGCGGCGATCGAGCGTTCGAAAATCCTCCGCGAAAAACGCGCCCGCAATTTCGGCAATGTCAGTATTCCCGCGATCCCTGCTCCGGCGGCCGACGAACAATCCACCCAGGCCGCGTTCGGCCGCATCCTCCTCGACCTCAGCCGCGCGGGCGGCGACCTTCCAGATCGCATCGTCACCACCTCGCCTGACGTCACCGTCTCGACCAACCTCGGCGCCTGGGTCAATCAGCGCGGGCTGTTCAAACGGCGCGAAATGCGGGATGTTTTCGCAGCTGAAAAAATCGCGTCCGCGCAAAAATGGTCGGGCACCAGCAAGGGCCAGCACATCGAGCTCGGCATCGCGGAGAATAATCTCTTCCTGATGCTTGCGGCGCTGGGGCTGGCCGGCGACCAGTTCGGCGAGCGGCTGTTCCCGATCGGCACGCTCTACGATCCGTTCATCGCCCGCGGTCTCGATGCGCTCAACTACGCCTGCTACCAGGATGCGAGATTCCTGCTCGTCGCCACCCCCAGCGGGATCACCTTGGGCCCCGAAGGCGGCGCCCACCAGTCGATCAACCCGCCCTTGATCGCATTGGGCCAGCCGGGCCTGCGTCATTACGAGCCCGCCTTCGCCGACGAGCTTGCGGCGATGATGGAAGAAGCGTTCCGCCTGATCGACGCGCCCGACGGCGAATCCACTTACCTCCGCCTCTCGACCCGATCGATCTCGCAGGTTGAGCGCGACGGCGACGATTGGCGAAGTGGCGCCCTGAAAGGCGGCTATTGGCTGCGCGAACCCGGTCCCAACGCCGAAGCCGCGATCGTCGCGATGGGCGCGATCATGCCCGAGGCGCTCGCCGCATGGGACGAGCTGTCCGCCGAAATCCCCGGACTAGGCTTGCTCAGCATCACCTCGCCCGACCTCCTCCACCGCGGATGGAGCGCGGCGCAGGCCGCCCGTTGGTCTCCTCCCCTGCATGTGCGGGGGAGGGGGACCGCCGAAGGCGGTGGAGGGGCCCCTTCCCACATCGAAACCCTGCTTTCGCAACTCGCCCCCGGCGCCGGCCTCGTCACCATCGCCGACGCCGCGCCCGCCTCCCTGTCATGGCTGGGCGGGGTCCTCGGCCAGCGTGTTGCCCCGCTCGGCGTCGATCGTTTCGGCCAGACCGGCAACCTCGCCGACCTCTATGCCGCCTACCGCCTCGACGGCGCCGCGATCACCGAGGCGGCGGCCGAGATTTTATCTCCATTTCGGTTCTAAAAGCCTTTGTTTACT
>DATHFE010000238.1:0-4346 GCA_035318245.1 Sphingomicrobium sp.
GCGGTTGCCAGCGTGACGGGCAATAATATCATGATGCGTTCCTTCCCTGCTCGCCTGACCTCCTCGCACCGGGTGCCCGCGCTTGCAACGGCCAGCCAAACCGCTATAGGACGCGCCTTCGCGACGATCCGACCGCCGCCGCGGGATTTTCCTTTAGTGGAAACGCCCGTTGAAGAGAGGCGAGGGTTGGTCGCTAATTTTTTTGTCAGTTGAAGAGCAGGTGCCGCAATGGCCGTCCCAAAAAGAAAAACGTCGCCCTCGAAGCGCAACATGCGTCGCAGCCATCACGCGCTGGACGTGCCGAGCTTCCAGGAATGCCCGAATTGCGGCGAACTCAAGATTCCGCACAATATGTGCTCGGCCTGCGGCCACTATAACGGCCGCGAGATCGTCTCGACCGAGGCCTGAGCGGCACAGCGGATAAGGGGCACAGCCGGATGCAGGCCAGCCCGCGAATTGCGATCGACGCCATGGGCGGCGATATCGGCCCGGCGGCAATGCTCGCCGGGATTGCCCGCGCGCGCCGCAACGACAGGGCGCTGCGCTTCCAGGTGTTCGGTGACCGCACGCTGATCGAACCGGAGCTGGCGCGGCACAAGGGCCTCGCCGATGCGGTCGAAATGACCCACGCGATCGACGCCATCGAAGCGACCGAAAAGCCCAGCCAGGCGATCCGGCGCGCCCGCACTACCTCGATGGGCATGGCGATCAACGCCGTCAAAGATGGCAATGCCGATGCCGCTTTGTCAGCCGGCAACACTGGCGCGCTCATGGCCATCGCCAAGCTTGCGCTGCGCACCATGCCTGGAATCGACCGGCCTGCGCTTGCCGCCCTGCTCCCGACTTTGGGCGCGAATGACCTCGTTATGCTCGACCTCGGCGCCAACACCGAATGTGACGCGCAAAACCTCGTCCAGTTCGCGGTGATGGGCGCGGCATATTCGCGCTGCGTGCTGGGCATCCCCAAACCGCGGGTCAAACTGCTCAACATCGGCACCGAAGAATTGAAGGGCACCGGCGAGTTGAAGGAAGCCGCCGCTTTGCTGCGCGATGCCGACTATCTCGACATGAGCTTCAAGGGCTTCACCGAGGGCGACCAATTATCGCGCGGTCAGATCGATGTCGTCGTCACCGACGGATTCTCGGGCAATATCGCGCTGAAGACCGCCGAAGGCACCGCGCGCTTCGTCACCGATCTTCTCCGCCGGGCATTCACCAGCTCGCTGCGCTCCAAGGCCGGCTTCGCCCTTTCGCGCCCCGCGCTGCACATGCTGAAGGTCCACCTCGACCCCAATAATCACAATGGCGCGGTGTTTCTTGGTTTGAACGGCCTGGTCGTCAAAAGCCACGGCAGCGCCACGCCCAAGGGCATTGCCAACGCCATCGGCGTCGCCGCGCGGATGGTCCGCAACGACATCACCCGCCGGATCGGCGACGATCTCGACCAGTTCCGCGCCCATGCCTTTGCCAACGGCACGGCCAAGTGACGCTTCGCTCGGTCATCGCCGGCACCGGCTCCGCGCTTCCCATCCGACGCGTCGACAATGCCGAGCTTTGCGCGATCGTCGACACCACCGACGAATGGATCGTCGAGCGCACCGGAATTCGCAGCCGCTATATCGCCGGCGAAGGCGAAACCACGGCGACCCTTGCCGCCGACGCCTCGCGCGCCGCGCTCGAGCATGCCGGGGTCGATCCCGCGTCGGTCGACCTCATCGTGCTGGCCACCGCGACCCCCGACCAGACCTTCCCATCCTCGGCGACCAAGGTCCAGGCGATGCTCGGCATCGACGATTGCATCGCCTTCGACGTCCATGCGGTGTGCACCGGCTTCCTCTATGCGCTGACCGTCGCCGACTCGATGCTGAGATCGGGCTCGGCGAGCACGGCCCTCGTCATCGGATCGGAAACCTTCAGCCGAATCCTCGACTGGGAAGATCGCGGCACCTGCGTTTTGTTCGGCGACGGCGCCGGAGCGCTGGTGCTCAAAGCCGAGGACGGCGAACGCGGCATCCTTGCCACCAAGCTCCACGCCGACGGCCGCCACGGCGACATGCTCTATGTCGACGGCGGTCCATCCACGACCGGCACCGTCGGCAAATTGCGCATGAAGGGCCGCGAGGTGTTCCGCCATGCGGTGGTCAATCTCGCCGACGTCCTGACCGAGGTGCTGGTCGAGGCCGGCCTCGATGCGGACCAGGTCGACTGGGTCGTGCCGCACCAGGCCAATTCGCGAATCCTCGACGCGACGGCGCGCAAATTGGGCTTGGATCCAGCCAAGGTCGTGGTCACCGTCGACAAGCACGCCAACACGTCCGCGGCCTCGGTTCCGCTGGCGCTCGACACGGCGGTTCGCGACGGACGGATCAAGCGCGGCGACCTGATTGTGCTGGAAGCGATGGGTGGTGGATTTACTTGGGGCGCGGCCGCGCTTCGCTATTGAAATTGTTTCGATATCGATACAAAAGTTGAATTGCCGATCCAAGCATTTTGGGTTAATTAACAAGGTGGCGCACGCGAGCGCCGATACGGGGCGGGAGGTTTTCTATGGCTGACGCGGGTGTCGCCCGTTCTGGGGACGATCATGGCTTGCATTCGGGCACGCTGACGAGGGCGGACTTGTCCGACGTCGTCCACCGCAAGCTCGGCCTGTCACGCGCCGAATCTGCCGGGGTGGTGGAGCGCGTGCTGCATCACATGTGCCATGCCCTCGCCAAGGGCAACAACGTCAAGATTTCGGGCTTTGGCAGCTTCATCCTGCGCGACAAGGGCGAGCGGGTGGGCCGCAATCCCAAGACCGGGGTCGAAGTGCCGATCGCGCCGCGCCGGGTGATGACGTTCCGCGCCAGCCAGATCATGCGCGACCGGATCGCACGGTAAGGATTCACGGGTGGCGTCCAGCGAAAAGCAACCGGATGCCTTCCGTACAATCGGCGAACTCGCCCGCGACCTCGGGGTTGCGCAGCACATCCTGCGCTATTGGGAAACCAAATTCCCGCAATTGAAGCCGCTTCAGCGCGCAGGCAACCGTCGCTACTACCGCCCGGCCGACGTCGCGCTCGCCAAACGAATCCACCGCCTCCTCAACGAAGAGGGCTATACGGTGAAGGGCGTGCAGAAGGTGCTGAGGAACGGCGAAATCGGCGACGAACCCGCGCCTTTGCCTCCGCCCGTCGCGGCGCCGCAGCCTGCGATCGTCGGAACACAAAGCGGCGTGGATGTCGACCGGCTAAAGTCGCTGCGCAACAGGCTGGCCAACGCTCTCGACGGCTAATCCAGCGTCTTCGGCGTCAGGAGATGGACCAAGCGTCCGCTGGCTTCCTTGATGTCCCGCCAATGCTCGATCGGAAGCTCGATTTCGGCCAGCGCCGCAGTCGGAAATTCCTGAATTTCGCCGGCGGTGAGTTTCGCCGCGAGTCGCTCGAGTCCGGGATTGTGACCGATAATCAACAGCTTCCCAACGCCATCGTCGACCGACCCGATGACGTCGAACAATTGCCCGGTCGAGGCATCATAGATTCGCTCGTCATACTGCGGCAATAGCTCGCCCACGCCTTCGACGGTCTCGACCACGCGCCGTGCGGGGCTGGCGAGAACCCGGTCGAAGTGAAGGCCGAGCCGGCGCATTTCCTGGCCCATGCGAATCGAATTTTCGCGCCCACGTGCGCTGAGCGCCCGATCGAAATCGCCCCCACCGGGCGATTCCCGTTCGGCTTTGGCGTGGCGCAGCAGGGTCAACGTCTTCATGCGATGCTCTCCGCCTGCTCAACGCCCACGGCGCCGAATAGCTTCGTCCTGACCCGCTCCAGCGCGGCGTCGAGCGGCAACCTGGAGATTTTCACGCCGGGAGGAAACGCGCTGAGTAACCGCGACGGCATCGCCGGCGACAGGATCACGAACAGCCCCCTGTCCCCATCGCGGCGAATCAGTCGGCCGAACGCCTGCGCCAGCCGCGCCCGCACCACCCGGTCGTCGAACCTGGCTCCGCCGCCTGCCATCCGCCGCGCCGCATGCAGCACCGTCGGGCGCGGCCACGGTACTCGCTCCATCACCACCAACCGCAGCGATTCGCCGGGAACGTCGACCCCGTCGCGCAAGGCATCGGTGCCGAGCAGAGACGCCCGCGGATCGTCGCGGAAAATGTCGACCAGGGTTCCGGTGTCGATCGGATCGACATGCTGCGCGATCAGCGGCAGCCCGGCCCGCGCCAGCCGGTCGGCGATCCGCGCATGGACCGCCTTCAATCGCTGGATCGCGGTGAACAGGCCCAATGTCCCGCCCTCGGCCGCCTCAATCAATCTCGCGTAAGCCCCGGCCAGCGCCGCGGTGTCCCCGCGCGGGATGTC
>DATHFE010000239.1:0-11023 GCA_035318245.1 Sphingomicrobium sp.
TCGAGCTCGGTATCGTCGAAGCCGTGATAGGCCGGGGTCAGATCGGCCGGTAGGTCGTAATGGGCGAGACCCAATGGATCGAGTTTCGCGGCAAGATGCCCGCGCACGCGATAGGTGCGGATCAGCATCATCGCGCAGATGGATTCGTTGGCCGCGCGGCGCATAGCTTCCGGACTCGCGCCCGCGGCCGCCGCGACCTGGGTGGAAGTGGCCCTGACCTGCTCGATCGTCGCTTCGGTTGGATCGAGGCCCACGTTGATCGGGTCGAGCACCGTCACCGGCCAATTCGGCCGCTCCCAGCTCGGTCCCGGTTCGCGCAGGATCTCCCCGTCCATTGTCCAATCAGCCCTTCAGCAGCTCCGAAAGCGTTCGGCCAAGCTCAGATGGGCTTGGGGATACGCGAATACCAGCCGCTTCCATCGCCGCGATCTTGCTTGCCGCGTCGCCCTTGCCGCCGGCGACGATCGCCCCGGCATGGCCCATCCGGCGTCCCGGAGGAGCGGTCAGCCCGGCGATGAAGCCGACCATCGGCTTCTGGCGGCCGCGTTTCGCCTCATCGGCGATGAACTGCGCCGCGTCTTCCTCGGCCGATCCGCCGATCTCGCCGATCATGATGATCGATTGGGTTTCGTCGTCCGCCATGAACAATTCGAGCATGTCGATGAAATCGGTGCCGTTGACCGGATCCCCGCCAATGCCGACCGCGGTCGACTGGCCGAGGCCCTCGTTGGTCGTCTGGAACACCGCTTCATAGGTGAGCGTGCCCGAGCGGCTGACCACCCCGACGCTGCCCTTCTTGAAGATCGATCCCGGCATGATCCCGATCTTGCATTCCTCGGGCGTCAGAACGCCCGGGCAATTGGGCCCGATCAGCCGCGACTTGGAGCCGGACAAAGCGCGCTTGACCTTGACCATGTCGAGCACCGGAACGCCCTCGGTGATGGTGACGATCAGCGGCACTTCGGCGTCGATCGCCTCGAGGATCGAATCCGCGGCGAACGGCGGCGGGACATAGACCACTGACGCGGTCGCGCCGGTCGCTTCGACCGCTTCCTCGACGGTGTTGAACACCGGCAGGCCGAGGTGCGTCGTCCCGCCCTTCCCCGGCGTCACCCCCGCAACCATCTGCGTGCCGTAGGCGAGCGCCTGCTGCGTATGGAAAGTCCCGGTCTCGCCGGTCATGCCCTGCGTGATGACCTTGGTGTTCTTGTTGACGAGAATGCTCATTCACTGCCCTTCTTTGGGATCTGCTGGCTGTCGGGCTGCCACCGCAAATGAGATGGCCAATCCCGCCACAAACGCTGCAATGCTACCGATGGCGATGACCGTTACGATCATGCGCCAAAGTTCAGTCATTTGGGCTTCTTCTGACGGGAGGGGACTCGACCAAGTAAGCAAAGCGTAGCCGACAAAAATCCCCCCGAACACAGCCGCAATGCGCCATTTGCGGCGCAGGCCCGAAAGGAAAAATGGCGCGAGAAATAGACCAAGAAAAACAAGGGGGATTAGAACGGACACTTAAGCGAGGCTTCCGTCAATCGCCTTGCACGCTACCAGCAGTTCCTTGACCGCATCGACGCTGACCTGGAAATTGGCCTTGGCGCTGTCGTCGAGGGCGATCTCGACGATTTTCTCGACGCCTCCGGCGCCGATCACCACCGGGACACCGACGTAGAGGTTGTCGACGCCGTACTGGCCGGTGAGGTTGGCGGCGGCGGGGAGGACGCGTTTCTTGTCCTTCAAGAAGCTCTCGGCCATCGCGATCGCGGACGTGGCGGGGGCGTAATAAGCGCTGCCGGTCTTGAGCAAGGCGACGATCTCGCCGCCGCCCGCGCGGGTGCGGGCGACAATCGCGTCGATCCGTTCCTTGGTCGACCAGCCCATCTTGATGAGGTCGGGGATGGGGATGCCGGCGACGGTCGAATATTCGACGATCGGGACCATCGTGTCGCCGTGGCCGCCGAGCACGAAGGCGGTGACGTCCTCGACCGAAACCTGGAACTCGTCGGCGAGGAAATGGCGGAAACGCGCCGAATCGAGAACACCGGCCATGCCGACCACGCGCTTGTGCGGCAGGCCTGAGAATTCGCGCAGCGCCCACACCATCGCGTCCAGCGGATTGGTGATGCAGATGACGAAACTGTCGGGCGCGTGGGTCTTGATGCCCTCGCCGACCGCTTTCATCACCTTCAGATTAATCGCCAGCAGATCGTCGCGGCTCATCCCCGGCTTGCGGGCGATTCCGGCGGTGACGATGCACACGTCGGCCCCGGCGATGTCGGCATAGTCCGAGCTGCCCTTGAGGCTGGCGTCGAAGCCATCGACCGGCCCCGCCTGCGAAATGTCGAGCGCTTTACCCTCGGGAATGCCTTCGGCGATGTCGAACAGCACGATGTCGCCCAATTCGCGCATCGCGGCCAAGTGGGCGAGCGTGCCGCCGATCATTCCCGCGCCGATCAGCGCGATTTTCTTGCGAGCCATGGAGCGACCACTTCCCTCTGCTGTTTTGGGTGCGCCGAGAGCCGGCGCCATGATGTTGGCGGCGCTCTAGACCGGGAGACGGAAGCGGGCAACCGGGTTGAAAATGCGACCGCTCGCCGCGAAACCTTTCTGCCAGATGAACGAGCAGGAAACCCCAATTTTCGCCATTCGTTGATACCCGACAACCGAAAGGAGTAAGTCATGAGAAAGATTCTTCTCGCACTCTCGGGCGCCGCATTGGCGCTCACCGTCACTCCGGCAGACGCCAAAGTGAAGACCTATGTCTGCACCAAGTGGAATGACGGCGTTTGCGTTTCGACGCATCGCGTCAAAGGCGCCTCCCCGTATAAGGTCGGCTATGTATTCGGTCCGAAATATAACTACACGACATACAGCACCCTGCCGGGGCCAGTCACGACATACTACAAGCTCGGCGAGAACGAGCGCTACGTCTACAGCAACGGCTATGTCTATGTCGTCGACCCGACGACCTACGCGGTCACGCGGGTTCTCGACGTCATCAGCCACTAACCGGAGAAAGTCCTGAGGAAGGGCCGCCGGTCTCGGCGGCCCTTTTCCATTCAGTCGACGCTCTCAAGCAAGCTTAGTATGTTGCCGTCCGGATCCTTGAACCAGGCGGTCTTCATCCCTTCGCCGACATAGATGTCGCCCTTGGGGGTGAGCCCTTCCAGCTCGTAATGTTCGAACAATATGCCCTTGTCCTTGAGTTCGCGGACCTCGGCGTCGATGTCGTCGACGTCGAAGTTGAGCGCGGTCGCCTTGTTGGTTCCAGCAAACTCGGAACGATAGACGTTGAATTTCGTGTCGCCGCTTTTCAGCATGAAACCCTCGCCGAAGTCGTCGACCTGCTTGAGGCCGAGCGTTTCCTCATAGAATTTCCGGGCACGGTCGAGGTCCTTGACCGCGATCATGGGTGTGGCGTCGGTCTTGCCAAGCATGTCTTTCTCCTTTGCCAATGACCATTGAACAAGGAGGCAAGCGTTGCGGTTCCGCCGCCTGCGCCAAGCCACGCACGGTCTGGCGCTTTCGGCTCCGCTGGGCATCCGTTCATCGGGGAGCAAGAGAGGAACCGGTGCACCACGCTATTCGTTTCAGCTGCGTAAATATGGTCCATTGGAGACCGTAATCCGTTTGAAACAACAAGGAAAATAGAGATGAGAATGCTTTTGCTTCTGGCCGGCGCCACGGCGCTCGCCTCGACATTCCCCGTCCTGGCCAAGCCGGGCAACGGACACGGTAATTCTCAAGCAGCCAAGGGCCACAAGGGCAATTACGGCTATGTCGGTTATGGCGCCGGCGGCTGCCCGCCTGGCCTCGCCAAGAAGAACAACGGTTGCCTGCCTCCCGGCCAGGCGAAGAAGCTGTTCGCGCGGGGCCAGCGCGTGCCCTACGGTTACGATGGCCTCATGCGCTATGATCGCCTGCCCTACGACTTGCGCAACCGCTACGACCTCGACCGGAACGACCGCTACATCTATCGCGACGGCTACCTTTATCAGGTCGATCGCAGGACAAGCATCGTTGAGCGGATTCTCAGCGCGATCCTCTAACAACCGTCAGAGCGGGCTGAATGGGGCCGCGCGGGGCAACCGCGCGGCCCTTTTTCATTTCCCCGCCAAATCGCGCAGCATCAATTCCCAATGGACGACATTGTCATACAGCGACTGCACCGGCAGCCGTTCGTCCTTGCCGTGCGCGCGGAAATCGATCGGCACGATCACCCAGCCGCCGTTGGCGCCATAAACCGGAATTCCGGCAACGCGGAACGGACGCGCGTCGCTCGCACCGGTCGACATTTCGGGAAACACCGGCATGCCCGGGTGGAGCCGTTGCACCGCGCTCGTGTAGGCGCCGGTGACGTCGGGCCGCAGCGGCGAGCTGATCGACGACACCGCATTGTCGTTGCGGGTCACCACCACTTCGGGATCGCTAACGATCTTTTCCAGCTCAGCCTTGATCGCATTGGGATCGGTGCCGGGGAAGATTCGGCAATTGATCATCGCTGTCGCCAGTTGGGGCAAGGCATTGTCGGCATGACCGCCGAACAGGCGCGTGGGAACGCAGCGCGTGCGGGTGAGCCCGACCTCGCTCTCGCTCGCCTCGATGAAGTCGGCGGCCTTGCCGTCGTCGGGATTGGCCAGCCAGGCGCGCATTGCGTCGCCAAGCGGAGTCTTCTCCGACTTCTCGCGCGCGGCGAAATAGGCCCGCGTCGTCTCGCTCTGCATCGGCGTGAAGCGATAGGCCTCGATCTTGTCGAGCGCGTGGGCGAGCGAATAGATCGCATTGTCCTTGCGCGGCTTGGACGAATGGCCGCCGCGGTTGCGCACCGTCAGCGTGTAGCCGGCAAAGGTCTTCTCGGCGGTCTGCATGGTGAACCCGGCCATCGACCCGTCGGGATTGAAGCCTCCCCCGCCGCCGTCGGCGTTGAGGCCATATTCGGGATTGCCGAGCATTTCGCGCCAGATGGTCGCGCCGTTGGTGGCGCCGATGCCGTTGGTTTCCTCATCGCCTGTAAACAGCACGACGATGTCACGCTTGGGCTTGAATCCAGCGGCCTTCAAATCGATCATCGCCTGGGTGATGCCGACGATGCCGTCTTTCATGTCGATCGTACCGCGGCCATAATAATAGCCGTCCTTCTCGGTCATCACGAACGGGTCGGTGGTCGAATCTTCGCGCTTGGCCTCGACCACGTCCATGTGGCCCATCAGCAGGATCGGACGGCCGGAGGGCTTTCCCGCCGCGCGCCAGCGGACGATCAGCGCGGCGGTGTCATCTTCGCCGGTGGTCGCGCTGCCGGTGTGATAGGGCATGACGTGGATGTCGGCCTCGGGAAATCCGGCTGCCTTGAACTGATCGGCGACATATTGCGCCAATTCCGGCGTGCGGTGGCGGCCGATGACGGTCGGGATGTTGATGGCATGCTCGAACATGGCGTGGGTCGCTGTGCGCTGGGCCGGGGTCAATTCGGGCTTGGCCGGCGCGGCAAGCGCGGCGGCGGGCAGGCAGGCGAAAAGGATCAAGGCAGTAAGGCGCATGGGTTTCCCTCCCGAGGATTGAGCGGACGCTAGGCCTCCAATTGGCCGGGTCAAGCCGGTGATTTGACTCTATTTTCCGGCGAGATCGCGCAGAATCATCTCCCAATGCAGCACATCGTCGTACATTGCCCGCACCGGCACGCGCTCGTCGAGGCCGTGGGCGCGCTCGTCGTCGGGTGAGATGCCCCAGCTGCCGTCGACGTCGTAGACCGGAATCCCCGCGGCGCGGAAGAAGCTGCCGTCGCTCGCCCCGGTCTGCATCACCGGATAGACATGCATCGCCGGCCCGTGGAAGCGCTGGATCGCGGCGGTCACGGCCTTCAGTACATCGGGCCGAAGCGGCGAAACCGGAGTTGGTTGGCCGATGTAGTTGGGATCGGGGACCACCTCGATCTTCGGCCCGGCGAGCTGCTGCAGCTCGGCCTGGACAACCTTGGGCTGGACGCCCGGCATGATCCGGCAATTGACCGTCGCCTTGGCCGTCTGCGGCAGCGCGTTGTCGGCGTGGCCCGCCTGGAGCATCGTCGCGACGCATCGGGTGCGGGTCAGCCCGACCTCAAGCGGATTGGCTTCGATCGCGTCGGCCGCCGCGCCGTCGTTGGGATTGGCCAGCCAGCGCCGGATCTGCTGGCCCAGCGGCGTGTCGCCTTCCTGCTTTGCCCGTTCCTCGAAATAGCCGCGGCTGGTTTCGTTGAGCATCGGCGTGAAGCGGTGGGCCTGGAGCGCCTTCAAGGCGTCGGCGAGGTCATAAATGGCGTTGTCGGGGCGTGGCCGCGAGCTGTGGCCGCCGGGATTATGCGCGGTAAAGAAATAGGTCTGGAAGGTCTTTTCCGCAGTCGAAATTCCGCATCCCAGAGCACGGAAATTGCGATCGTACGACGCGCAGCCGCCATCGGCATTTAGCCCAAATTCGGCGTCGGTGAGACTGCGCCATTCGGTCGAGCCGAGAGTCGCTCCGCGGCCCATGGTTTCCTCGTCGCCCGACAGGAACAGGATGATGTCTCGGTCCGGCTTGAACCCGGCGGCCTTGAGCTTGAGCAGCGCCATGGTCATCGCCACGTCGCCGTCCTTCATGTCGGATGCGCCGCGGCCATAGAAATATCCGCCTTCCTCTCGAAACACGAACGGGTCGAACTTCCAATCCTCACGCTTGGCCTCGACGACGTCCATGTGGCCGAGCAAAAGGATTGGCTTTTTGGTCGAATGGTCGGCGCGCCAGCGAAAGATGAGCGCCGCAGTCTTGTCGCCGGGCAGCCCCTCATAGGGCATGATCTTGATATCGCTTTCCGGAAAGCCGCCGGCCTTCAGTTGATCGGCCACCAACTGGGCCATTTTCGGCACCTGGCCGCGCCCTGTGACGGTCGGGATCTCGATGACCTGCTTGAACAAGGCACGGGTTTTCGCCTGCCATTCCGGGTCAAGCTTGGTCGGCTGGGCGAGCGGATTGGGAGCGGCCATCGCCGACGCGGAAATACAGGCGAGCAGCATGGCAATTCGACGCATGAACAGTCTCCCGGGAAATTGTCTTGCGAAGGCTAGGCGGCGCCATGCCCCTCGGCAAGATATTCGGCGCTCTGCATTTCCTCGAGGCGGCTGACGGTGCGCTGAAACTCGAACCCGCCGTCTCCCGCCGGGTCAAGCCCTTCGGGTTCGGCGTCCGCGGCGGCGAGCAGTTTGACCTTATGCTCATAGAGTGCGTCGATCAGCGTGACGAAGCGCGCCGCCTCGTTGCGCATTTCCCGGGTCATCGCCGGGATGCCGACGATAACCACGGTATGGAACCGCTGGGCGATGGCGAGATAGTCGGCCGCGCCGCGCGCTTCGACGCAGAGGCGCTTGAACGAGAAAACCGCGACGCCCTTAAGGCTCTTTGGCACATGCAGCGTCCGCCCACCGCCGACGTCCAGCTCCTCGCTGGGCACGTTGGCGCGGTCCTCGACCGGATAGTCGGTCAGGCGGAAGAAGGCGTCGCTCAGCGCGGCGGTCGCCTCGGGGCCGTTGGGGACGAGCCACGTGTCGACGCCCTGCAAGCGGTCGAGCCGGTAATCGGTCGGACCGTTCAAGGACACGACATCCATTCGCTGTTCGATCAGGTCGATGAATGGCAGGAACAGTTCGCGATTGAGGCCGTCCTTGTAGAGGTCGCGCGGCGGGCGATTGGAGGTGGCGACGACTGCCACACCTTCATCGATCAGCGCGGTGAACAGGCGCGACAGGATCATCGCGTCGGCGGGGTTGTTGACCACCATCTCGTCGAACGCGAGGAAGCGCGCTTCCTTTGCGATGCCTTCGGCGACGGGCAGGATCGGGTCGCCTTCCTCGCTGGCCCGAGCCGCGCGCAGCCGCTGGTGCACCTCAAGCATGAAGGCAATGAAATGCACCCGGCGCTTGGGCGTGATCGCGATCCGGTCGAATGCCAAATCCATCAGCATCGACTTGCCGCGCCCGACACCGCCCCACAGGTAAACGCCGCGCGGACCGTTGGCGGGCCGGCCAAACAGTTTCGCCAGAAGCGCCGGTTTGCCTTGGCCAAGTTCAAACGCCAGCCGATCGAGCGACTGCACGGCCTTTTTCTGCTCGGGATCTGGCTTCAATTCGCCGGCCGCGACCAAAGCCGCATAGGCTTTGCCGACCGGTCCGGTCATGCCGGCGCGTTGGGGGTCCGGATGCGCTTTAGCGTGCCGGTGAAGCTGTGGGTCGGCACGCCGTCCTGCTCGCAGGTTCCGATCAGGAAGACATGGCCGGGAGTTTGCGAGACCAAAGTCACCAGCGCATCCAATGGAATGCCGTCGCGGCCGCGGGCGATAAAATGCACCGCGCAGTCGAGCGTGACATAATGCCCCTCGGCCATTCCGGCGCAGCGCCCGCCGGCAAACATCGCCATGTCGATGAAGCTCATCACCGCACCGCCGTGGATCGACCCGCCCATGTTGAGCATCGCCGCGGTCGGGAAGATGCGGCAGCGCGCCTTCCCCGGCCCGTCGGGCTTGAACAGCAATTTGCCGGTCGCCGCGGCGAACGACCCGCGAGGAAACTCGCCCCAGCCATACCAGCCGGCGTGTTCGGGATCCTCGACCGCCCCCTTAGGCAAGCTCACAAGGCGCGCTCGCCGATGAGCTTCTTGGTTTCCGCGATCGCCTTGGCCGGGTTCAGCCCCTTGGGACAGGCGTTGGCACAGTTCATGATCGTGTGGCAGCGGTAGAGCTTGAACGGATCCTCGAGCTCGTCGAGCCGCTCGGCTGTCGCCTCGTCGCGGCTGTCGATGATGAAGCGATAGGCCTGGAGCAGGATCGCGGGCCCGAGGAAGCGGTCGGCGTTCCACCAATAGGATGGGCAGCTGGTCGAGCAGCAAGCGCACAGGATGCATTCGTAAAGCCCATCCAGCTTCGCGCGATCTTCGGGCGACTGGAGCCGTTCCTTGCCCGAGGGCGGCGGCGCTTCCGTCCTCAGCCACGGCTGGATCGAGGCATATTGCGCGTAAAAATGGGTGAAATCGGGGACCAGGTCCTTGACCACGTCCATGTGCGGCAGCGGCGTGATTCTGACCTCGCCCTTCAAATCCTCGATCGCGGTCGTGCAGGCGAGTCCGTTGCGGCCGCCCATATTCATCGAGCAGGACCCGCAAATCCCCTCACGGCATGAGCGGCGAAAGGTCAGGGTCGGGTCGATCTCGCTCTTGATCTTGATGAGGGCGTCGAGGACCATCGGACCGCATTTGTCGAGGTCGATGGTGTAGGTGTCGTAGCGCGGGTTGGCACCGCTGTCGGGATCGTAACGATAGATTTTGAACGCCTTGGCCCGCTTTACCTCACCGGCGGCCGGATGCGTGCGGCCCTTCTGGATCTTGCTGTTCTTCGGCAGGCTGAATTCGGCCACGGACGGGACGCTCCTCGACGCAAAGGAAGTTCGAACGAGCCGCTACCATGCGGGGAAAGCGGTTTCAAATGCCTGTCGCTTGACAAGGCGGCATGCACAGTGCCCCATTCGCGACGTATCGCGGGGAGAGGCTGGGATGTTCCGGCGGCTATTGAGGCAAGTCGGTTTTGCGCTCTCGGCGTGGCTGGTCGTCGTGCCTGGAATTGCCGTGGCCCTGCCGTCCCAGGCCCCGCGCCCGCCCGCGCCCCAGCGCATCGTCGCGATCGGCGACCTGCACGGCGATTGCAGCGCCTGGCGCGACATCGCGCGGGCGGCGCAGTTGATCGATGCCGGAAACCGCTGGATCGGGGGCAAAACGGTCCTCGTCCAGGATGGCGATGTCCCTGACCGGGGTCCAGATTCGCTGCTGATCATCCGAGACCTGCAGCGGCTGAAGCGAGAGGCCCTGCGTGCCGGCGGCCGGGTCGTAACGATGGTCGGCAATCACGAAGCGATGAACGTCACCGACGATCTGCGCTACGTCCATCCCGGCGAATATGCCGCGTTCGTCGACCGGGATTCGGTCAAGCGCCGGGCGAGTTTTTATGACGCCAATCGCGCAATATTCGAAGCCTCCGCCCGCAAGACAAATCCGGCCCTGAGCCGCGACCAGATCCGCGATGCGTGGTTGAAAGCGACCCCGCTCGGGATGCTCGAGCACCAGGCCGCCTGGCACCCGACCGGCGAGATCGGCAAATGGGTCATCGGCAATCCCGCGGTGGCCCTGATCGGCGATACAGTGTTCGTCCACGGCGGGATCAGCGCGGCTTATTCCGCGATACCGATCGACGAGATCAACCGCCGCGTCGCGGCCGCGCTTGCCGCGCGCGAGATGAACCCGGAATCGATCATCAACGATTCCGCCGGGCCACTTTGGTATCGCGGCCTGATCACCCGCGCCAAGGGCGTTGACGAAGGTCCTGCACCGACGGGATCGGCGATCGCGACGGCGCCGCGACCCTCGATCGAAGCGGAGATTGACATGGCGCTCAAGGCCTATGGCGCAAAACGGATGGTTGTCGCCCACACGCCAATCCTGTCGGGTATCACCGTGACCCACGACGGCAAGCTGATCAGGATCGATACCGGCATCTCAAAATATTACGGCGGGGCGCTGTCCTACCTCGAAATCCTCGGCGACCAGATCGTCCCCCACACAGTCAGCCGCACATCCACAAGGTGCACGAAATGACCAGGACGCTAAGTTTCGCGCTTGCTTTGCTCACCTCCTCCGGCGCGCTCGCCGCGGAGGAGGCCAAGCCACTCTTCGCCGGCGATGCGCCGATCCACTTCAGCATCACCGGGCCGATCTCTATGATTGCATCGCGCGCCGAAGGATCGACTGCGCCGTTTCCCGCGACAATTTCGCTGGGGACCGCCGACGAGACCTATCCGATCACGCTTTCGGCGCGGGGCCATGCGCGCCGCAACAGCAATGTCTGCCAGTTCCCGCCCCTGCGCGTCGACTTCAACCGGGCGCCGGCAGCGACCTCGTTGTTCCGCGGCCAGAAGCGGCTGAAACTGGTCACGCATTGCCGCCAGTCGCCCGAGTTCCAGAAGCATCTGCT
>DATHFE010000240.1:0-2199 GCA_035318245.1 Sphingomicrobium sp.
CATCTTGCTCGACACGATGTTCGACCTGCCGTCGATGGACGGGGTCGACGAGGTCCATGTCGACAAGGACGTGGTCGAGGGCCGCAAGGAACCGGTCCGCGTCTATTCGAAGAAGGAAAAGGCCAGCGGCGGCGACGCTGCCTGACAACGCTCAATCGGTGACGCTTCGGCACAGCCTGGTTGGCTGGCTGCCGTCGCCCTTGCTCGAACCGCGCCGCGCGTGGCTGGCAATTGCCACCGGGTGGGTCTGCGCCTTTTTCCCCAGCATCGCTTTGTCATGGCTGGCATCCACATTGCTGCCCAACGCCGCCGGCCCTGAATTCAAGGTTGGCGGGGCGATGGCGGTGTTCCTCTTGGTCGTCTTCTCGCCGGTCATCGAGACCTTCATCATGGCCGGCGTGCTGGTGCTTCTACTGCGCTTCGTCCGGCCGCCGGTGGCGATCCTGCTCAGCGCCGCCGGGTGGGGGCTGGCCCACAGCGCCGCCGCGCCGGCCTGGGGGCTGGTGATCTGGTGGCCGTTCCTGATCTTTTCGACCCTGTTCGTCGTCTGGCGCGAGCGCGGATTCTTCATGGGCGTGGGCGTCGTCGCCGCCACACATGCCCTCCAAAACCTCATTCCAGCGCTCTTGGTGGCGACATCGAACTAGATAAACCTAACTGCCTCCCCCATATGGATGGCAAGAACTGAAAAGCCTTTCCGGAGCTGACCCTAAATTGACCAAGACCCTGCCGATCCTGCCCCTGCGCGACATCGTTGTCTTCCCGCAGCGCATCGTTCCCTTGTTCGTCGGCCGCGAGAAATCGGTCGCGGCATTGGAAGCGGCGATGGAAAGCGACAAGGAATTGTTCCTCGTCGCCCAACTCGACCCAAGCGAGGACGATCCCGATCGCGATGCGCTCTACGACCTCGGCGTCGTCGCTACCGCGATGCAATTGTTGAAGCTCCCCGACGGCACCGTCCGCGTGCTGGTCGAGGGCGGCCAGCGCGCGAGGCTGGTCAATCTGGTCGAAGTCGATGGGCATATGGCGGCCGAGGTCGAATATGTCGACGACGAGCCTTCTGACGGCCCCGAAGCCCAGGCGCTGATGCGTTCGGTCATCGACCAGTTCGACAATTATGCCAAATTGAACAAGCGGCTTCCGGCCGAAACGACGATCCAGCTGGGCGAGATCGACGATCCCTCGTTGCTGGCCGACGCGGTCGCGTCGAACCTTTCGGTCAAGGTGGCCGACAAGCAAGCCTTGCTCGGCGAATTGAACCCGGCGCGGCGGTTGGAAATGGTGTTCGCCTTCATGGAAGGTGAGCTTGGCGTCCTGCAGGTCGAGAAAAAGATCCGTGGACGGGTCAAGCGCCAGATGGAGAAGACCCAGCGCGAATATTATTTGAACGAGCAGTTGAAGGCGATCCAGCGCGAGCTCGGCAATGAGGGCGAGGACGGCGGCGACGAGCTTGCCGAGCTCGCCCAGAAGATCCGCAAGACCCGGCTGTCGAAGGAAGCCCGCGTCCGCGCGACGGCCGAGCTCAAGAAGCTCAAATCGATGGCGCCGATGTCGGCCGAAGCGACCGTCGCGCGCAATTATCTCGACGTTCTGCTTGGCCTGCCGTGGGGCAAGAAGTCGCGGGTCAAGAAGGACATCGCTGAAGCGCAGGCGATCCTCGACGAGGACCATTATGGCCTCGAAAAGGTCAAGGACCGGATCGTCGAATATCTCGCCGTCCAGGCGCGCACCAACCGCCTCAAGGGCCCGATCCTGTGCCTGGTCGGCCCGCCCGGCGTCGGCAAGACCTCATTGGGCCGCTCGATCGCGCGCGCCACGGGCCGAGAATTCGCGCGCCAGTCCTTGGGCGGTGTGCGCGATGAAGCCGAAATTCGCGGCCACCGCCGCACCTACATCGGCTCGCTTCCGGGCAAGATCATCACCAATCTGAAGAAGGCGGGGACCTCGAATCCGTTGTTCCTGCTCGACGAGATCGACAAGCTCGGCACCGATTTCCGCGGCGATCCCGCGTCGGCGCTGCTGGAGGTGCTCGATCCCGAACAGAATGCCAAGTTCCAAGACCATTATCTCGAGCTCGACTACGATTTGTCGGACGTGATGTTCGTCACCACCGCCAACTCGCTCGACATGGCCCAGCCCTTGCTCGACCGGATGGAGATCATCCGCCTCGAAGGCTACACCGAGGACGAAAAGGTCGAG
>DATHFE010000241.1:0-6861 GCA_035318245.1 Sphingomicrobium sp.
TCGGCCTGGCCGCCCTCGCCGTGGAGGCGCTGGCTGAACAAGGGGACGAAACCGGCCGAGAAAGCGCCTTCGCCGAACAAGCGCCGGAAGGTGTTGGGCAGGCGGAAGGCGACGAAGAAGGCGTCGGCGGCGATGCTCGCCCCCATCACCCGCGACATCAGCATCTCGCGGGCGAAACCGGCAATTCGGCTGACCATCGTCAGCCCGCCGATCGTCCCGGTCGCCTTGAGCAGGTTCATATCAGGATCGCGCCCACGCCTTAGGCGGTGGGCGCCTCGTCGGTTGGCGGCGTGGCGTCGCCGGTCTCACCGCCAATCGCAGCCGGATTCTGCACCGCTGCATCGGCCTGCGCCATATAGGCCGCGCCGAAATCGATCGGGTCGAGCAGCAACGGCGGGAACCCGCAATTCTGGATCGCTTCGGCGATAACCTGACGCGCAAACGGAAACAGCAGGCGAGGGGCCTCGGCGAGAAGGAAGGGCGCGAGCGATTCCTCTGGAATGTTGCGGAAGCCGAACAGCCCGGCATAACTCAAATCAACGAGGAAATGTGTGCCGTTTTCGGTTTTGGCAGAAACATCGATCTTCAGCGTGACCTCGTGGACATCTTCGCCCGCGGCGTTGACGTTGATGTGGAACTGAACGTCGAGCTGCGGCGGCTGGGCCTGCCACTGGAAGACTTGCGGCGAGTTCGGGCTTTCGACCGACAAATCTTTGATATATTGCGCGATTGTCGCGACCTGCGGGGCCGAGTTGTCGTCGCCTCCCTCATTGTCGGGGATGATCGGGTCCTGGTCGGCCATGCTCTAATTGCCCTTGGTAAAATTGAGGTGATTTTCGTCCCCGGTTCTGCCCGGGAATGTTCGCTGCGCGACTAGCAGTCGGTGAAATGAGGTGCAATGGCGGGCGGCACGCAACCATGCCCCTTTGAATCCGTTCGACAAGCGCATTATGTTGCGGGCCTCAGAAGATCGGAAATCGTGTTGACCGCCATCGTCATTCTCGCTCTCGTTGCCGTATTCGTCGGCCTTCGCCTGTACAGTGTGCTGGGCGAACGGACCGGCCATGAGCAACAGCCCATCCTCAAGCCGGCCGATCCCGACGCCCGGGTCGAGCCGCGTCCCGCGGCGCCGGCCAATACGCCGACCTCTTCGGCCGATGGCGCCGACATGGCCTATCTTCCGACCGCCGGCCCGGGAGTTCGCGCGATCCTCGCCGCTGACCCAAGCTTCGATGTCGCGCATTTCCTCGAAGGCGCTCAGGCGGCCTATCGGATGATTCTCGAGGCCTATTGGTCGGGCGATCTGGAGACCATGCGCCCGCATGTCGACAACGATGTCTATACGACCTTTGCCAATGCCGTCACCGAGCGCGAAAAGCAGGGACTCAAGCTCGACAATCGGCTGGTCCTGATCGAGCAAGCCGTGATTGCCGAGGCCTCGCTTGAAAAAACTGCGGCGGTCGTCACGGTACGGTTCGAGTCCGACATCGCCGCGGTGACCCGCAATGCCGAAGGCGAAGTGGTCGCCGGATCGCTCAGCGATGCGGTCCAGACGCGCGACTTGTGGACCTTCCGCCGCGATCTCGCGACACGCGATCCCAACTGGCTGCTGATCGAAACCGACGAGGAAGAGTGAGCTTCGCGTTTCGCGCGCTGGCGCTGGCTTCGCTGGTCCTGCTGTCGGCCTGCGTTTCGCGTCCGTCTGCGCCGCCGCCGATTGCTCCGCCGCCAGTCGTGGCTCCTCCGCCGCCGGCGAATGCGCTCGCGGCCGGGATTACCCGGGCCGAGCCGCGGCCGGTCTCGGCCGGGGATGCGGAAAATGCGTTGGTTGCGTTTCGCAGGTCGTGCCCGTCGCTGCTTAGACGCAAAGATGCGTCCGGTTTAACCCAATCGGAGGATTGGGAGCCGGTGTGCGCTGACGCCTCGGCGGTCCAGCCAAATGGGGCGGCCGTGTTTTTTCGCGACCGTTTCGATTGGGTTCGGGTAGGCAAGGGCGAGGCCTTCGCTACCGGCTATTATGAGCCGGAAATCGCCGGCTCGCGCGCACCGGGGCCGGGTTACCAAGTGCCGATCTATCGCGTGCCGCCCGATCTCGTACGCTGCACCATGCCGGATGGGGCCAACGGGCGCGGCCGGATCGACGAAACCGGCACCTGCGTCCTTTATTACACCCGCGCCGAAATCGAAGACGGTGCCTTGGCGGACAAAGGGCTCGAGCTCGGATGGGCGACCGATCCCGTCGAATTGTTTTTTCTTCAAATCCAGGGGTCTGGCCGGGTCAAACTGCCCGACGGCGCTGTGGTGCGGATTGGTTATGCCGACCAGAATGGCCGCGAATATGTCGCTGTCGGGCGGCGGCTGCGCGAGCGTAACCTTCTGCCGCCCGGGGGCGCCACGATGCGAGGGATCGTCGACTGGTTGCGTGCCCATCCTGAAGACGGTCGCGCGCTGATGCGCGAAAACATGAGCTATATCTTCTTCAAGGAATTGACCGGGCCGGGCCCGCTCGGTGCGCTAGCCGTCCAGGTTTCCGCAAACGACAGCGTCGCCGCCGATCCCGCGTTCGTCCCATTGGGTGCGCCAGTTTTCCTGACGCTCGACCGCCCCGAAGCCAACGGCTTATGGGTCGCGCAGGATACCGGTGGGGCGATCAAGGGCGCCAACCGTTTCGACACATTCTGGGGGGCAGGCAGCGAAGCGGCGCAGATCGCCGGCGGCATGTCGGCCAAGGGATCGGCCCTGATCCTCCTACCCAAAGCCTCGGTGGCGCGTGCGACCGCTCACCCCTGACGAAGCCGCGCTGTGGCAACGGGTAACGGCGACGATCCGACCATTATCACGCGGTCCGGTCGAAGCGATGGACGTCGCTCCGGTGCGTGTCGAACCGCAAAAGCCCGCAAAATCCCGACCCGAACCACTCCGCCGGACAGCCGCAGCACCGGTCAAGCCCGCATCCCGCAATACGCTCGATGGCGGATGGGATCGGCGGTTGAAGGCGGGGACGGTCAGCCCGGACCGGACGCTCGATCTCCACGGCCACAATCTCGATCGCGCCTATGATGCGATCGACCATGCGCTGGAGCGGGCAATTGCAGGCGGCGAACGGGTCATCTTGCTGATCACCGGCCACGCGCGGGCAGGTGAGCCACCCATCCAGCGCGGCCGAATTCGCGCTGCGGTACACGATTGGCTGGCGGCGTCGCGCCATGCCCCGCGGATCGCCGCGGTCCGGGCCGCCCACGGCCGCCACGGAGGAGGCGGAAGCCTCTACATAATATTGCGCCGAAGCGACGGTGGTTCCACCAAATATTAACCGGCCCTGTTTACCTCGGGCCTAAGAGGCGGGCAGTTCCCGCGAGGCCGGGACGCGCGCATTACATGAAAGACGGCACTGCCCAGAAAATCAGCAACGCGATCCTGTCGGGCGCGGCGGGCTTCGCGTCCTTTCTGTTTTCGCTTGCGGCCTTCCTCTACATTACTGAATTTGATGAACAAATCGTCGCCTCATTCGTCGCCGGGGCGTTCTGCCTGTTGATCAGCTACATCGCGTCCGAGCGGCCCAATAGCGAGTCTGCGCGCGCTTTGACCGCGCTCGGCGATAGGCTGATGGCGGTCGAGGACGGCGACCTTGTTTCGCCCGCGCCTGCGGTAGTGCAGCGCATGATGCCCAAGCTCGCGGCCGCGGTCGATAGTCTGTTCGCCGAAGTTCGCTCGTCGATCGAAAACGCCCATGCGCTGGGCATGTATGACCCCGTCACCTCGCTACCCAATCGCCTCCATTTCCGCTCCGAGGCCGACAGGATGCTCAGCGAGATGGACGAAAGCACCAAAGCGGCGATGCTGTTCGTCGATCTCGACCGGTTCAAGGCGGTCAATGACAGCCTCGGTCACGCTCGCGGCGACCAATTGCTGGTGATGGTTGCCAACCGGCTGCGCGTCGTCGTTACCGCCGAGTTCTGCGATACCGACAACCTCCGGCCGTTGCTGGCGCGCCTCGCTGGCGACGAGTTCACCCTGTTCTTCCCCGAAATTCCCTCGACCGCCGAGATTGAGCGGGTCGCCCGGCGGATAGCCTTGGCGATCTCGGAACCGTTCGAATTGCATGGGCACAGCATCGACATCGGCGCGTCCATCGGTGTCGCGCTGAGTCCGGAACATGGCCGGAGCGTCGAATCGCTGATGCGCGCCGCCGACATCGCGATGTACCGCGCCAAATCGCGCGGCGGCGGCCAGTATTGCATGTTCAGCGAGGCGCTGGCGCTCGAGCACCAGCAAAAGGTCGAGACCGAGAATGCACTGACGGAAGCGGTTCAGCGCGGCGAATTCCTGCTCGCCCTGCAGCCGCAACTGAGCCTTGTCACCGGCGAAATCACAGGGGCGGAAGCGCTGCTCCGCTGGAACCATCCGCGCGACGGCATGCGGATGCCGAACAGCTTCATCCCGATCGCCGAGCAGACCGGGATCATTGCCGAAATCGGCGATTGGGTGATCGCCGAGGTCGCGTCGATGATCGGCGCATGGCACCGCGAAGGCATCGCTCGGCGGCTGGCGTTCAACATCAGCCCGCGCCAGCTCGACCGCGCCGATTTCTTCGGACGGATGCGCCAAGCGTTCGCCGAGCATGGCGCGCCGCTGAACCTGGTCGAACTGGAATTCACTGAAACCGCGGCAATGGAGTGCAGCGAGGCCGTACTGACCGAGATCGCATCTCTAAGGGCCGAAGGCGCAACCATCGCGATCGACGATTTTGGGACCGGCTACTCGAACCTGGCCCGGCTCCGCTCGATGCCGCTCGACCGAGTCAAGCTCGACCCGTCGCTGATCGCCGACATCGCGACAAGCGAAAAGGCGCGGGTCGTCGTCCAGGCGGTGATCCAGCTGATCCGCGGAGTGGATTGCGAAATCGTCGCCGAAGCGGTGGAAAATGTCGCGCAGGCCGACATCTTGCGGGCCATGGGCTGCCACACGGTCCAGGGCTACATCTTCGCCCAGCCGATGTTCGAGGAAGAATTCCTCGCCTGGACCCGCAACGCCGAGCGCGGCGGCTCGCGCTCAGTCGCCTAGCCCAACGCCTTTTCAATAATTCGACGGTAGATGCGCACGAGCGCATGAATGTCGTCGACCGCGGCGCTTTCGTCGAGCTTGTGCATCGTCGCATTGGGCAGGCCGAAATCGACCACTGGGCAGAGCGCGATCAAATAGCGGCCATCAGACGTGCCGCCGCCGGTCGACAAGTTGGGCGTGATTCCGGTCTCACCCTCGATTGCGCCGACAACCAAATCATAGAGTTCGCCTGGGGGAGTCAGGAACGCCTCGCCGGAAATCTTGGCGATGACTTTCGATCCGGGCGCCTCGCGCTCGGCAATCTCTTCAACCATCCGGACCAGATCCACGCCGCGCTGGAGATTGTTGAAACGGATGTTGAGCCGGGTCGAAGCCGATCCGGGGATGAGGTTGGTCGCGCCGGCCGGCGCGTTAATGTCGGTGAATTCGAGGTTCGAGGGCGGGAAGGCATCGTTGCCGTCGTCGAGATGCACGGCGTCCAGTGCCGCGACTAGCCGGGCCAACGGCGGCACCGGATTATCGGCGCGGTGGGGGTAAGCGACGTGGCCCTGCGTGCCGGGAACGTCGATCCACATGTTGACCGATCCGCGCCGCCCGATCTTGACCGTGTCGCCCAACCGCGTTTCCGACGTTGGCTCGCCGATCAGGATCATGTCGGGGGCAATTTTGCGTTCGCGCAGCCAATCGATGATTGCCGGAGTGCCGAAGGTCGCCGGCCCTTCCTCGTCGCCGGTGATCAGCAGGGAGATCGTACCGCGCTGCTGGTCGATCGAAGCGGCGGCGGCAATGAAGGCGGCGACCGCGCTCTTCATGTCATTGGCACCGCGTCCGATCAGGCGCCCGTCCTCGATCGTCGGCGTGAACGGGTCGGTGGTCCAGCCTTCGCCGGCAGGGACGACGTCGAGGTGGCCGGCAAAGCCGAAATGCGGCGCTCCCGAGCCGCGGATCGCGACGCAATTTTCGACCGGCCCGTCGGGAGCCTCGCCGACCACGAAGCGGTGGACGGTAAAGCCGAGCAGTTCGAGTGATCGCTGAAGCACGTCGAAAACCGCGCCGGTCGCGGGCGTGACGCTGGGGCAAGTGATAAGCTGAGAGGCGAGGGCGACGGGATCGATTGAAGCGGACATCGCGCGGGCCTAGCAAGCGGCGCGACGGTTGCACAGAGGAGCGCCAACATGCCCAAGGCCGATCTCGAGACGATCGAGGAGACCAACCGTACCGGCTATCCGCCGCCGTTCGACGAGCCGGTCAGCGGCCGCTGGTATCGACGGCTCGCGACGGCGCTCGGCCTGACCGATTTCGGCGCGAGCCTGGTCCGCCTGGAGCCCGGCGCCTGGTCGGCCCAGCGCCATTGGCACGAGGGCGAAGACGAACTGCTGGTGATGATCGAAGGCGAGGCGGTGCTGATCGAGGACGAGGGGCGGACCAGGCTTGGCCGCGGAGACATCGCCGCCTTTCCAAAGGACCGTCCCAACGGCCATCATCTCGTCAACGAAAGCAATGCGCCGTGCCGCTTCCTCGTCGTCGGCCGCCACAGCGCGCAGGACTGCCATTACCCCGACATCGACCTCCTCGCCGACGGCCCGACCGACCAATATCTGCACAAGGACCGCACGCCCTATTGAATCATCGACAGTCGATTTAGCTGCAGCTGCAGGCCTTTTCTTCGACGGTCGATCTTTGCCCGGGGCTGGCCGACCGCACCCAACGCCTCAGCATCGGAAATACGGGCTGCAATTTGTCCGCATAATTTCGCCACCGGCCAGATCCGTCGAACAATAAGCCACGGACCTGGGG
>DATHFE010000242.1:0-10601 GCA_035318245.1 Sphingomicrobium sp.
GGTGCGGTGTAGGGCGCGGGCCGCCGCCACGGCGCGATGTTGAGGCGGATGCCCTTGGCGGCGATTTCCGGGTCGAAATATTTACCCCATTCCCACGCAGCAATTGCCATGTGCGGCTTGGTGCCGGTCGGCGACACGCCCATTTTCTCCGACCCGCGCCACGCCACCGGGCGGAGGTAGGCATCGACCAGATCATTGGCCTTGAGCACCTCGTTGCACGCCGCGTCGATCTCCTCGACGCTCCACGGCAGCTCGAAGCCGAGCAGCGATGCGCTGTTGCGCAGCCGCGCGCTATGCTCGCTGAGCTTGAAGATGGTGCCGCCATAGGCACGCTGGCCCTCGAACACCGAAGAGGCATAATGCAGCGCGTGGGTCAGGACGTGGACATTGGCTTCGCGCCACGGGACGAGCTTGCCGTCGAACCAGATCCATCCGTCGCGGTCGTCGAAATTGGGCTGTTCAGCCATAAATTTCCCTGTTCAAGCTTGCGATCGGCCTAGGACAGCGCAGTAATCGAATCAATGCGGCCGCGCTGCCGCAGCCAGCTCCGACCCGCGGCGCGCCGCCGCTTCGATCGTCACCGCCAGCAATTGGTCGAGCACGCGATCGCGGTCGAGCACGGCAAGCCCCGCCTCGGTCGTTCCGTTGGGGCTGGCCACGCGCCTGGCGAGCTCATCCATCGCCTCGCCGGTCGCCGCAGCCATCCACACCGTTCCAAGCACCGTTTCGAGCGCAACCGTCTTCGCCATCGTTTCGGACAAGCCGCGGGCGACCCCCGCCTTTGCCAGCGCATCGACGAAGCGCGCAACATAGGCGGGACCTGCGCCAGCGACCGAGCCGACCGCGGCAAGGCCGGCTTCGTCGGTCATCCATGGCGCGTGCCCGAGAACGCCGAAAAGGTTCGCAAGCTGCTGGGTAAGCGAATTATCGAGATCCTCACCATAGAGTGCAACCACGCCGCGCCGCACCGCCACGGGCAGATTGGGCATGGCGCGGACGATCGCCCGTGCATTGGGAAACCGCGCCCACAAGCTACCGACTTCGACGCCAGCGAGAATGGAAACAATCACGGTCTGGTGGGTCGTCAGCGGCTCCAGGGTCATAGCGACTTCATCCAGCTGCTGCGGCTTGAAGCCGAGCACCACCAGCTTCGGTTCGCGCCCCGCCTCGCCCAGCGAACTGACCGTGCGAACGCCCTCGACCGCGCGCCCGCTTGGCCGGATTGCCACCGCCTGGGATAAATCGACCCCGCCCGCGCGCCAGCCTTCGACCATCGCCCCCGCCATATGGCCGCAGCCCACGAACCAGGTCACGCCAGGCAATGCAGTCATAATATCATCCTTAAGATCTCAAGCCTCGCCGACGGTCTCGATCAGCGCCGCGGAAATCGCCTCGCTCGGCGACTTGCCGCCCCACAGGACGAACTGGAACACCGGATAAAAGCGCTCGCACTCCTCGATTGCGGCTTCGGCGATCGCCTCGGCCTGCTCGATGCTCAATCCCTCGCCCTCGCCCGCCTCGCATAAGGCCGCGTGGCGGAACACGATCAGCCCGGAACCCGACCATAATTCAAAATGACCGAGCCATAATTGCTCGTTGATCAGGCCCAATGTCTCATAGATCGCGCCGCGTTTTTCGGGCCCGACCTTGATGTCGGGAAAAGTCAGGAATTGCAGGACCGCGTCTTCGGGGCGCCATACGCCGCGCAATTCATATTGCGCCCAGCTGCCCGGCGCGGAGGCGACGATCTCGCCCTCGCCGGTGCGCTCGCAGGCCCAGCCGCGCGCCTCGAAATATTGCTCGAGCACCTCGATCGGCGCGCCGTCGTCGCGCTCCTCGGCTTCGTCGGTCACGGTCTGCACTCAGGCTCCACGCTTGGCGCGCGGCGCCGCTTTGGGCTTGGCAGAAGCGGGCTTGGCAGCCGCTTCCAATGCGGCGATGCGCCTGGCAAGCACCTCATTTTCGTCGCGCGCGGCGGCGGCCATGGCTTTGACCGCGTCGAACTCCTCGCGGCTGACGAAATCCATCCCGCCGACCCATTCGCGCATCTTCTCGCGCATCGATCCCTGGGCTTCGCGGCCCATCCCGGCGGCAGTGCCGGCGAGACCGTTCATCATCTTGACCAGATCGTCGAACATCCGGTTTTCGGATTGCATTGCATGACTCCCCTGATTCCAGGCTTTGCTCTGTTAAATCGTCAAATAGGGATGCAAGGCCGCTCCCGCCAGTGGCAGGCGGATCATAACTGTGGGTGCTTTACCGCCCCCAACAGGAACTCCACATTGCCCTCGGGCCCGGCAATCGGGCTCGGCGTCACGCCCAGCACGTCCCAACCCTTGGAAACGACCCAGGCCACGGCCTCATCGCAGACGCGCTGATGCACTTCGGGGTCACGCACTACCCCGCCCTTCCCGACCTCGCTACGACCGGCCTCGAATTGCGGTTTGATCAGCGCGACCAGCTTGGCGCCGGACTTCGCCAAGTCGAGCGCCGTACCGAGCACCTTCGACAAGGCGATAAAGCTCGCGTCGCACACGATGATGTCAATCGGCTCGGGGACAATATTGGCGTCCAGCGTCCGCGCATTGGTTTTCTCATGAACCACCACACGCGGGTCGTTGCGCAGCTTCCATGCCAGCTGATTGGTCCCGACATCGACCGCGTACACTTTGGCCGCCCCACGGCTCAGAAGCACGTCGGTAAAACCGCCGGTCGACGACCCGACATCGAGCGCGATCGACCCCGACACATCGAACCCGAAATGCGTCAGTCCATGGTCAAGCTTGACCCCGCCGCGCGACACCCACGGATGGTCGCGCCCCTTGACCGTTAACTCGGCATCCTCGGCAAGCAAATCGCCCGCCTTGGCCACCCGTCGGTCGCCACTGAACACGTTGCCAGCAAGAATCAGCGCCTGAGCCCGAGTCCGGCTCTCCGCGAGCTCGCGCTGCACAAGCAATTGATCGGCGCGGATCTTACTCACTTCTGTGGGTTATGAGCCCAACATTCGACCTCGACCCGGCTACCCAAGGCGAGGCCATTGGCGCCGAATGCGCTCCGCGCCGGGAAGCGGCCCGGCTTGAAGTATGCCGCGTAGACCGTGTTGAACGCCGGCCAGTCCTTCATGTCGGCCAGCATCACGGTGCATTTGACCACCGAGTCAAAGCCCAGCCCGCGGCGTTTCAGGACCGCGCCGATATTGTCCAACGCCTGCTTGGCTTCGGCGTCGATCCCACCTGGCACGACGGTCCGCGTCCCCGGCGCCGAGCCGATCTGGCCGGCGAGGAACAACATGTCGCCGACCTGGACCGCTTCGGAGAACGGCAACCCAAGATCCGATCCGAAATATTCGGGCGGTTTGGCGGATGCGGGCACGGCTAACTCCATGAACAAAACGAGAGCGATTCCCCCCAGGAATTTCATGCCCGCGCGCCTTCGTCCAGCAATACCCCGACGCTGTTCCGCCGAAGGGCCTTGAGCACCGTGTCGACGATGTGCGGCGCGTTGAGCCCCGCCTCGTCATATTGCTTGTCGGGCTTGTCATGGTCCTGGAAGCGGTCGGGCAGCCGCATGGTGCGAAGCTTCAGGCCCGCATCGATCAGCCCCTCATCGCTCGCCAGCGTCAGGACATGCGCGCCGAGCCCGCCGATGCTCGCTTCCTCGATCGTCACCGCGACCTCATGCGAGCTGAGCAATTTGCGGATCAGCTCGCCGTCGAGCGGCTTGGCGAAGCGCAAGTCGGCGATGGTCGTCGAAAGCCCCATCGCGTCCAACTGCGCGGCAGCCTTCTCGGCCTCTTCCAACCGCGTTCCGAGCGACAGGATCGCGACCTGCCGCCCTTCGCGGACGATCCGGCCCTTACCGATCTCAAGCTCTTCCGGGACCTCAGGCAATGCCACACCGCGCCCCTCGCCGCGCGGATAGCGCACCGCGCTCGGCCCGCTGTCGTGGAGCGCCATGGTGTGGACCATGTGGCACAGCTCCGCCTCGTCGGACGGCGCCATGACGATGAAATTGGGCAAGGTGCAGAGGTAGGCGAGGTCAAACGAACCGGCATGGGTGCAGCCGTCGGCGCCGACCAGCCCGGCCCGGTCCATCGCGAAGCGCACCGGCAAATTCTGCACCGCGACGTCGTGGACGACCTGGTCGTAGGCGCGCTGGAGGAAGGTCGAATAAATCGCACAGAACGGCCGGTGGCCCTGGGCGGCGAGCCCGGCGGCGAAGGTCACCGCATGCTGCTCGGCAATGCCGACGTCGAAGGTGCGATCGGGGAATTTCGCCTCGAACTTGTCGAGTCCGGTTCCCGACGGCATCGCCGCCGTGATCGCGACCACTTTCTCGTCGCGCGTCGCCTCGGTGATCAGCGCATGGGCGAACACGTTGGTGTAGCTCATCGCGCCCGCGGCGGCCTTCGCCTGGACTCCCGAGACCACGTCGAACTTGACCACGCCGTGATATTTGTCCGCCGCCGCTTCGGCCGGGCCATAGCCTTTGCCCTTCTTGGTGACGGCATGGACCAGCATCGGTCCCTCGCTCGCGTCGCGCACATTCTCCAAGATTTCGACCAGCCCCTCGACGTCGTGGCCGTCGACCGGCCCGACGTAATAGAAGCCCAACTCCTCGAATAAGGTCCCGCCGGTCGCCATGCCCCGGGCATATTCCTCGGCCTTGCGCGCGGCGCGGTGGAGCGGCGCCGGCAGTTTCCGCGCTACCCGCTGCGCGAACTGGCGCACGGACAGGTAGGGGCCCGACGACACCAATCGCGCGAGATAATGCGACAGACCGCCGACCGGCGGCGCGATCGACATGTCGTTGTCGTTGAGGATGACGATCAGCCGGTTGCCGGCGGCGGCGGCGTTGTTCATCGCCTCATAGGCCATGCCCGCGCTCATCGCGCCGTCGCCGATCACCGCGATCGCGCGGCCTTCACGGTCGGCAAGCTTGTTCGAAATGGCAAAGCCTAGCGCGGCCGAGATTGAAGTCGAGCTGTGCGCCGCTCCGAACGGGTCATATTCACTTTCGGACCGCTTGGTGAAACCCGAAAGCCCCCCGCCCTGGCGTAGCGTACGGATGCGGTCGCGCCGCCCGGTGACGATCTTGTGCGGATAGGCCTGGTGCCCAACGTCCCACACCAATTTGTCGTCCGGCGTGTTGAAGACATGGTGGATCGCCACCGTCAGCTCGACGACCCCAAGCCCCGCACCCAGATGCCCGCCGGTCACGGACACCGCCGAAATCATCTCCTGGCGTAGCTCATCCGCCAATTGCGGCAGCTGCGCGCGCTGCAAGGCGCGGATGTCCGCGGGCGATTGGATCGTGTCGAGCAAAGGGGTGGCGGGACGGTCTGACATTGCCAAGCAACTAACCCCTTATGAGGTCCTAATCCAGCGCGTTGGCGGCTTCCCCCTGAAGTACCGCGCCGAGCAACCCTGGGAAACGCGCGTCGACCTCGGCGCGGCGCAGGCGATTGATAACCATCACCCCCTGCTTGCGGCTTTCGATCAGGCCCGCGGTCCTCAATATTGTGAAATGATTGGAGATGGTCGCGCGCGGCAGCTCATTTGGCGCCGCCAGATTGCAGGCCAGGCCCCCACCCTTGTCATGCAGGTCGCGGTCGAGGCAGCGAACAATCGCCAGGCGCGTCGGATCAGACAGAGCATGAAGCACGCTCGATAAGGGAACGTCCTTAAGATTGGGATGAATGAACCGTGCCATGCCACTGATGTAGAATAGAATTCAAAAAATCCCAATATTCGGTAGTTCGGATATCTTGAACTAGTAGCAGGACGCGCCCATGTTCCGGGACCTTCAACTGGAGTGTCCCATGTCTAAGCCGCTTGCCAACAAAATCGCCCTCGTCACCGGCGCCTCTCGCGGGATCGGCCGCGCGATCGCCAAGCGCCTCGCCGACGACGGCGCCCATGTGTTCGTTCACTACAACCGGTCTTCCAACCAAGCCGATACGCTGGTCACCGAGATCGAGCAGGCCGGCGGGTCAGCCGAAGCCGTCGCCGCCAACCTCGAGGACGTCGATGCGGTCAATCGCCTGATCGGCGAGATCAAAGAGCGCCTCGGCGACCGCAAGCTCGACGTTCTCGTCAACAATGCCGGAATCATCGATTACTGGACCCTGGGTGACAATGATCCGACCGTTCTTGATCGCCTCCTCGCCGTGAACGTCCGGGCCCCCTATCAGCTGACCAATGCCTTGGTGGACAAGCTCGCAACAGACGGTCGCGTGCTGTTCCTGAGCTCGGTCGTCGCCGACAATCATTTCCCCGGCGCCACGGCTTATGCGATCACCAAGGGTGCGATCGACACGCTGACGCGCTACCTCGCCGCCGAGCTCGGTGAGCGCGGCATCCGCGTCAACGCCATCGCTCCGGGCGCCATCGATACCGACATGGCCGCGGGTTTCATCGGCACCGATGAGGGCAAGGAGCAGGTCAAAGCGATGCAGGCCCTCAAGCGTATCGGCCAGGTCGACGATATCGCTGGCGTAGCCGGGTTCCTCGCCGGGCCTGACAGCGGCTGGGTCACCGGTCAGGTGATCGAGGCCTCGGGCGGCGCCAGGCTCTAGCCTGAGCCAATCTGAAGGGGCGTCGCGGCTTATCCGCGGCGCCTCATTTTCTAGCTGCAATCCTCGCAGGTGCCGCGGACTTCGATCACCGGGCGCGTGGGCGCGAATCCGGTGCTCGATGCGGCGTCGCGGACGCCGGTCGACAATTTGTCGTCGTCGATATGGGTCGTCTGTCCGCACGTGTCGCAGATCAGGAAAATGCAGTCGTGCAGGCATTCGGGGTGGGCGTTGGCGACATAAGCGTTGGCGCTTTCGACCCGCCGCGCGAGGTTCGACCCGACGAACAGGTCGAGGATGCGGTAGACGCTGTTGGCCGCGATCCGCCGCCCCTTGGCCTTCGAAACCGCCTCGGCGATGTCATAGGCGGATGCAGGCTTGGTGAATTTGGCCAGCTCATCGAACACCGCGGCGCGCATGTCGGTCCATTGCTCACCGCGCGAAACCAGATGAGATTTTGCTGCCTCGCGCAGCTCGGCGCCTTTGTGGTCGTGATGATCGTGCCTGGCCATGGTGCTGAAATAGGCTTCGCGGGCTTGTCCCGCAAGCGCGAGCTTAGTTCGCCGCGCGGCGGTTGAGGTCGTGGCCCAAGGCGAGGATCGCCACGCCGATGATCGTGTAGAGCGCCTCGGTCTGGCCATGCCCAAGCGACATCGCGCCGGCCATCACACCCAAACCAAGCCCGCCGACCGCGCTCGGCATCATGAAGCCGTGCTCCCAGATGCCGCGGCCGAGCGCAAATGACCCGACGATCATCGCCAGGGTAAGGCCCACCTCATGGATCCACGGCGAGCCGAGAAATCCCCCGGCCGAAGCCAGCATCGCCAAAAGCACGGCAGTCGCGACGCAATGCACCGCGCACAGGCCGGAAAGGCCGATCGCCAGCCGGTCGAGCCGGTGAGTCGGGACTGTCAGCGCATTCATCGCGGGTTGATATATAGATACATCACGAAAGATACAACATCACATTGTAGAGACCGCGGGTCTTGGCAGCGCATGCGAGCCACGCCATAGCGCGCGCCGATGAAGTCGCCCCCTACCCGCCCTCTCGCTCTCGCTTGCTGGCTGTTCGCGGTCGCCTTCCTGGTGTTCGCGATGGTGGTCATCGGCGGGATCACCCGGCTGACCGAAAGCGGGCTGTCGATCACCGAATGGAAGCCGCTCGCCGGCGCGATCCCGCCGTTGAATGCCGCCGACTGGCAGGCGGAGTTTGCGCGTTACCAGGCCACCCCCGAATATCAGCGGATCAACGGCCCCGCGGGGATGGACCTCGCGGCGTATAAGACGATCTATTTCTGGGAATGGACTCATCGACTGCTCGGGCGGCTGGTCGGGCTGGCCTTCGCGCTTCCGCTTTTGTGGTTCGCCATCCGCAAGGCGATCCCGCGCGGCTACGGCTGGCGGCTGACCGCCTTGCTTGCGCTCGGGGGGTTCCAGGGCGCCTTGGGCTGGTACATGGTCCAGTCGGGCCTGGTGAACCGCACCGACGTCAGCCATTTCCGCCTGTCCGCGCACTTGCTGACGGCGCTGTTCCTGCTCGGCGGCCTGATCTGGACCGCGCTCGATCTCCGCCGGCGCCCGCTGCCACCCGCGCGCCTCACCCGGCTTTCTGCAATCATCCTCACCACTCTGTCGATCCAATTGCTCCTCGGCGCGTGGGTCGCAGGCCTCAATGCCGGCCAAGTCGCCAACACATGGCCGTTAATGAACGACCGCTTCGTCCCTGACGGCATCGACTGGTCCAAGGGCGTCGGCTTTGCGCTGACCCATGACCCCTTCCTGATCCACTTCCTCCACCGCTGGTGGGCGTTCGTCACGTTGATCGTGCTGGTGATATTCGTGCGCAGCGTCCGCCCGCTCGATCGCTGCGCCGCGCTCGCCATCGACCTTGCACTCGGCGTCCAAATCCTGCTCGGCATCGCTACCGTACTCAGCGGAGTCGCCTTGCCCCTGGCAGCCGCCCACCAAGCCGTCGGCGCTTTACTCGTCGCCGCCGCGACGTGGGGGGCGCATGTCCTGGGGAGCCGCGCCCAATGACCATTGTTTCGGTCTACGCGGTTTTCGCCAACCAGGCCGAAGCCGAGACCATCGGCCGCACCGTCGTCGAAGAACGCCTCGCCGCCTGCATCAACATCCTTGGCCCGTGCCGCTCGATCTACCGCTGGCAAGGCAAGATCGAGGAAAGCGACGAAGTCCCCGCGATCCTCAAGACCGACGCCGCCCAAGCCGACGCCCTCATCGCCCGCATCGCCACGCTGCACAGCTATGACGTGCCATGCATTGCCGTTTGGCCGATAGAAAAACTCCTCGCGAACTATGCCGAATGGGTCGAAAGCGAAACGAGGGTAATATGATACCCGTCAACAAATGCCCGGATTTGCTTGACTAAATCGCCGCTCGCGCTATTCGACCGCTCATCGGCGCTGGCCCTCTCGGCTGGCGCTTCCTTTTTTATCGCGAGGTCCCAGGCCATGAAGGCGCTGATGAAGACCACCAAGTCGATCAAACCGGCTGACGTGGAGAAAAAATGGCATCTGATCGATGCCGACGGCCTGGTGGTCGGCCGCCTGGCGACGATCATCGCCAACATCTTGCGCGGCAAGCATAAGCCGAGCTTCACCCCGCACGTCGACTGCGGCGACCATGTCGTCGTCGTCAACGCCGGCAAGGTCAAGTTCACCGGCCGCAAGCTCGAAAAGAAGATTTACTACAAGCACACCGGCTACATCGGCGGCCTGAAGGAAGTCACCGCGGGCAAGATCCTCGAAGGCCGCTTCCCCGAGCGCATCCTCGAAAAAGCTGTCGAGCGCATGATCCCGCGCGGTCCCCTGGGCCGCGACCAGATGCGCGCCTTGCACCTCTATAATGGCACCGAGCATCCGCACGGCGGCCAGGATCCGCAAACTCTCGACGTCGCGGCGATGAACCGCAAGAACAAGGTGGGCGCATAACATGGCCGACAAGAAGATACCTGCCGAAGCCACGGCCCCTGCCGAGAAAAAGGCGCCAGCCGAAAAGAAGGCCCCTGTCGCAAAGAAGGCGCCTGCCGAGAAGGCGAAGTCGCTTGCCGACCTCGGCGCCCTCGCCGCTGCCAAGCCCGAGCCAACGCCGACTCCGGAAGCGACCGAAGCCGTCGCTGAAACCGCGCCAGTCGAGGAGGTCGCCGCTCCGGCCGAGCCGCAGCAGATCGAAGCCGTGCTTCGCGAGCAGCAGCTCGACAAGTTCGGCCGCGCCTACGCCACTGGCCGCCGCAAGGACGCCATCGCGCGTGTCTGGCTGAAGCCGGGCTCGGGCAAGATCCAGGTCAACGGCCGCGACCAGGAGACCTATTTCGCCCGCCCGACGCTGCGCCTCGTGATCAACCAGCCGTTCGGCATCACCGAGCGGACCGGCCAATATGACGTCGTCGCCACGGTCAAGGGCGGCGGTTTGTCCGGCCAGGCCGGCGCGGTGTTGCACGGCATCGCCCAGGCGCTGACCCGCTTCGAACCGGTGCTCCGCACCACAGTCAAGCGGGCCGGTTTCCTGACCCGCGACAGCCGCGTCGTCGAGCGCAAGAAGTACGGCCGCGCCAAGGCCCGCCGCAGCTTCCAATTCTCGAAGCGGTAACCGCAATCGCAGCGAACAAGATCGGGCGGTCCTTCGGGGCCGCCCTTTTTGTTTACGCGCAAAAATTGGGTGGAGCGGCCGTGCCGCACCGCCTAAGCGCGCAACCATGAGCGACGGCGACTATCTTCTCGGAACCCGCGATGACGAGATCGCACGCCTCGGCCTCCAGCACCGCCTGTGGCGCGCACAAATGCTCGAAGGCTTCCGCAACGCCCGCTTCGCGCCTGGCCAAACGATCCTCGACGTCGGCGCCGGCCCCGGCTTTGCCACCGCAGACCTCGCCGACACCGTGGGCCCTGACGGCAAGATCATCGCGATCGAGCGCTCACCCAATTTCCTTGGCGCGCTCAGGGCGCGGGCCCTGCCCAACGTCGAAGTGCGCGACGCCGACGTAGTCGAGCAGGACTTCGGCGAG
>DATHFE010000243.1:0-21514 GCA_035318245.1 Sphingomicrobium sp.
GCAGCCTCGGTGGCCTCGGCGACCTCGCGCACAATCAGCACCAGCCGCCGCGGCGTCGAATGGACGTGGATCGCGCCGGTCCCGAGCCCCGCCTCGCCGGTACATTCGGCAAACAGCCGCGCCAGATCGTTGCGCGCCTTGGCCTGCATCCGCGCCGGAATTTCCTCCGACAAAAGCTCGAGCAGGAAGTCGGCGCTCACGCCGCCCACCCTTTGGCCTGCATCCATGCCCCGCACGCGCCCTTCGCCAAATCGCGGACGCGGCCGATGTAAGCCTGCCGCTCGGCGACCGAGATCACGCCCCGCGCCTGCAACGTGTTGAACACATGGCTGGCCTTGATCGCCTGCTCATAGGCCGGGATCGGCAGGCCCGCGGCGAGGCTGTTCTCGGCCTCCGCCGCCGCTTTCTTGAACAGGTCGAACAGCGCCTCAGTATCGGCGACTTCGAAATTCCACTTCGACATCTGTTTCTCATTGTCGAGGAACACGTCGCCGTAGGTCACGCCTTCATCATTGAACTGGAGGTCGAAGACATTGTCGACGCCCTGGATGTACATCGCCAGCCGCTCGAGCCCGTAGGTCAGCTCGCCCGCGACCGGCTTGCAGTCGAACCCGCCGACCTGCTGGAAGTAAGTGAATTGCGTCACTTCCATCCCGTCGCACCACACTTCCCAGCCCAGCCCCCAGGCGCCGAGCGTCGGGCTTTCCCAATCATCCTCGACGAAGCGGATATCATGCTTGAGCGGGTCGATGCCGATCGCGTCGAGGCTGCCGAGATATTGCGCCTGCAAATCCGCCGGGCTTGGCTTCAGCATCACTTGGTATTGGTAATAATGGCCGAGCCGGTTGGGGTTTTCCCCATAGCGGCCGTCGGTCGGGCGGCGGCACGGCTGGACATAGGCGCATTTCCACGGGTCGGGCCCCAGCGCGCGCAGCACCGTCGCCGGGTGGAACGTCCCCGCCCCCATTTCCATGTCGTATGGCTGGAGGATCAGGCAGCCGCGATCCGCCCAATAATGGTGCAGCGTCAAGATCAGGTCCTGGAAACTCAAGGCCAAGGCGGGTGTCCAAATCGAGCGAAAAATTGCAGATATGGTGCGTGGCTTTGGCGCAAGCGCAGCCGGCGGGCAAGGGCGGGTGGTGGCGGATGGCGACCGCCCGCACTACATCAAGCGCCAAGACGGCTTTGAAGAGGTAAGCGGATGCGATTTTTACCCTGGCTGCGGCGCGGCCTGGCAGCTCTGGGGCTCGCCGCGGCGGCCGGCTGCTCGACCCTCGCCGCATCGCCCGCGGAGGCCAAGCCGGCGCTGTGGCGCGTCGCCGACAAAGACACCACCGTCTATTTGTTCGGCACGATCCACATGTTGCCGCAAAATTACGCGTGGCGATCGCCGGCGATCGACAAGGCTTTGGCCAAGTCCAACGGATTGTTCGTCGAGACTTTGATCGACCAGCAGAACCCCGAGGGATTCAGGACCGACTTCAGGCAATTGGGCTATCGCACGGGACTGCGGCCGATCCTGGACCGCGTCCCGCCGGAAAAGCGCGCCAATCTCACGGATACGGCGGCGCGATTGAAGGTTCCGCTGGCCGGGCTCGACGGCATGGAAACCTGGGCGGCCGCGTTCACTTTGCTGAATTTGCAGTTCCAGGCGCTCGACCTCAAAGGCGCCGATGGCGTCGAAAATTCGCTGCGCAGCGCATTCGCGACCGCCGGCAAGCCGATCGGTCAGCTAGAGACCAACCGCGAACAATTGAGTTTTTTCGATCAATTGTCCGAACCGGCGCAGGTCGACTTGCTGCAAGGCGCAATCGAAAGCCCTGAGTCGATGCGCGGCGAATTCGACGGAATGCTCAAGGCTTGGATCAGCGGCGACGTTGCTGAAATCGCGCGCAGCTTCTCCGCCGAGTTCCGCGATTCCCCCGAGCTCCAGGCTGCCCTGCTCGGGCGGCGCAACGCCAATTGGGCGGGCTGGGTCGAACGGCGCATGACGCAGCCGGGAAGCGTCATGGTGGCGGTCGGCGCGGGGCATCTGGCCGGTGACGGCTCGGTCCAGGAAATGCTCAAACGTCGTGGTTATCGAGTCACTCGGGTCCAATAATCGCTGCGGCGTCAATAATTCGCCTCGCTTATCGATTAACCTATGATAATCTCTCCCTATCGGCATCCGGGGGGATTTCGAATGGTTCCGCAAGCCTCTGTTAACCAATTTGCGTCAATGTTTGTCGCATGAAAACATTGCCTTGGGTGAGGCGCGGCGTCGCCGCTCTTGGGCTCGCAGTAGCGGGAACAGCGCTTAGCGCCCCCGCCCTTCCACCGGCATCCCTGTTGAACGCCAATAACGCTGTTCGCCCGGCGATGTGGCAGATCAGCGATGCCGACACGACGGTGTACCTGTTCGGCACGATCCACTTGCTGCCCAATGGGCTCGGCTGGCGCACGCCGGAGATCAACCGCGTGATGGCCAATGCCGACGGCCTGGTGCTCGAAACCGTCATCGAAGAGAAACCGACGGCGCTTGCTGCGGACTTCACCCGGCTTGGCGAGCGTCAGGGGCTGCCGCCGTTCCTCCAGCGATTCTCGGCCGGCGAGCGTCCGGCGATCGAAGCTGCGATCGTTAAGTCGGGAATTCCGGAGAGCCGCTACGACCAATTGGAAACCTGGGCGGCGACTCTCACCCTTCTCGGCCAGCAGACGAACTCTGGCGGGTTCAAGGGTTCTGACGGCGTGGAGACCATCCTCAAGAAGAATTTCGCCGCGGCCGGCAAACCGGTCGGACAGCTGGAAACCAATGTCGACCAATTGAACATGTACGACGGCCTGTCTGAGCGCGCCCAGCGCGGCATGCTGAGCGCCATGATCGGCGATCCCGGCGTTCGTGCGCGATCGGTCCGCGGCCAGCTCGATGCGATGGTCGGCACCTGGGCCAACGGCGACGTCGCCGGCATCGCCAAAAGCTTCAACGCCGAGCTGGCCGCCCAGCCCGAGCTGCGCGAGGCGTTGCTGACCCGCCGCAACGTGCGCTGGGCCAACTGGATCGACCAGCGCATGGCCCAGCCCGGAAGCGTCATGGTCGCGGTCGGCGCGGGACATCTCGCCGGCAAGGGGTCGGTCCTCCAGGCACTCGAAAGCCACGGCTACACCGTCACCCGCATCCAGTAGCTCGTCCTTCGCCGCTCAGCCGACAAGCTGCCCCCGGCAGCTTGCCTTCCAGCGCGCCTTTCGCTAGGGGGCGGCGCTTGCCCGACCCATGGTCATCCCTGGAGGCGTGGGGGGCGTCATAAGTTAAAGGAACAAGCGAATGAGCGAACAGCTGACGCTGCCCGCTGAGACGCGCGAACGGGCTGGCAAGGGAGCCTCCCGTGCACTGCGTCGCGATGGCCGGGTACCCTGCGTGATCTATGGCGACAAAAAGGAGGCCCTGGCCTTCCATGTCGAGGAAAAACTGCTGACGAAGATGCTCTCGAGCGGGCACTTCATGAACAGCGTGATCATGGTCGACATCAAGGGCAAGGCCAACCGCACCCTGCCCAAGGACGTCCAGTTCCACCCGGTGTCGAGCCGCCCGATCCACGTCGATTTCCTGCGCATCGGTGAGCATAGCCAGGTGCACGTCAACGTGCCGGTGCGCTTCGACAATGAGGAAGATTCGCCGGGCCTGAAGCGCGGCGGCGTTCTCAACGTCGTCCAGCACGAGCTGGAGCTGGTTTGCGACGCGTCCCATATTCCGGACGAGATTCACATCGACCTGACCGGGCTCGACATCGGCGATTCGATCCACATCAGCGACGTCAAGCTGCCCGAGGGCACCAAGGCGGCGATCGACGACCGCGACTTCACCGTCGCCACGATCGTTGCTCCGTCGGCGATGAAGTCCGAGGAGGGCGACACATCGACCGAGGGCGTCGAAGGCGAAATCGAGGGCGAAGAAGGCGAAGCCGGCGAAACTGGCGAAGCCGAAGCCAAGGGCGGCGGCGAAACCGAAGCCTGAAACTCACAATAGCGACTATCGAAACCGCCCATCCTGGCTATTCAGGGTGGGCGGTTTTGGTTTGAACACAGGAGGGGCGAGTGCAGATCTGGGCGGGCCTCGGCAATCCCGGCGCGCAATATGCGATGCACCGCCACAATGTCGGCTTCATGGCGGTGGATATCATCGCCGAGCTGCACCGTTTCCCGGCGCCCAGAAAGGCATTCCGCAGCCTTGTGCAGGAAGGGCGCATCGGCCCGCATCGCATTCTCTTGCTCCGGCCCCAGACCTTCATGAACGACAGCGGCTCGGCGGTCTCGGCGGCGCTCAATTTCTACAAGCTCGACCTGGACGCGCTGACGGTGTTCCACGACGAGCTCGACCTCGCGCCGTTCAAGCTGAAGGTGAAGCAGGGCGGAGGCACGGCCGGCCATAACGGCCTGCGCTCGATCGACCAGCATTTGGGCCCCGATTTCAAGCGCGTCCGCATCGGCATCGGCCACCCCGGCCACAAGGACCGGGTGACGCCATACGTGCTCGGCAATTACGCCAAGTCGGAGATTGAGCCGCTAAGCGACTTGCTCGGCGCCATCGCCGCCGAGGCCGAATGGCTCGCGGAAGGCGACGACGTCCGCTTCATGAACGACGTCGCGATGCGGACGCAGCCTTAGCGTCCTTTCTTGATCGCTCCCGGCGGCACGCCACGCGCGGACATGTTGAAGGCAATGCTGACGCGCTCTTTCTTGGTTCGGTTGGGCAGCACCCAATGCATCTGCGTGCTGAGGAACAACAATATGGTGCCGGCCCGCGGCTTCACCCGGCGCTTGTCGAGCAGCATCGGCGACCTGATCAGCCCGCCCATCAGGGTCACCGCGTGCGGCGAAACGAATTCCACGTCGCCTGCCCCGTCGCCTTCCCCGGGCATGTCGACATAATAGCTTCCCGACAGCAGGGCCTGCGGGTGCGAGTGCGGGCCGATGTAGCCGCCCGGCGGATTGACGTTGATCCAGCCGTTGTAGCCGATCTGGATTCCGGTGCCGATCTCCGACGACATCCGGCGCAGCGCATCGAGCATCGCCGTCTGTGCGTGCGCCGCAAGCTCGACATGGGCCGGCTCTGTGCGGTCGAACAGATCATGCTGCGATTGCCAGCCAACCCGGTTGCGGTTGGCGCGGTCGCCCTCGACTTTCCGCCGTGCCGCAATCTCCATCAACAGGCGCCGGTTCAAATCCTCGTGATTTTCGACGGTGTAGCACCACAAGGGCGTCGGGAAGAGCACCTCATAAGCTTCCAGCTTGACCGACATGACACCTCCAGCGCCGCACCTCTGCGCCAGTCATTGCCCGACGCAATCCCTTTGCCAAGCGCTGCGCGATCCGCCATCGGCATGGCGATGTCCCGCTCCCTGTTTATCACCCGGCTATATGAAGCCGAACTTGGCGATGCCGGCCTGCTCGCCGATCTCGCGCACTCGATCCGCAGCCTCGCCGCCGACGACCATGCCGGCCAGCGCTGGAGCCGCGAGCATGGCTATAAGGGATACACCAGCTACGCCTCCCTAAACGACCTGCCAAAGCGCGACCCGGCTTTTGCCGACCTTGCGAAAGCGCTAACCCGCCACGCCGCCGTTTTCGCCAGGGACTGCGCCTTCGATCTCGACCGCAAGCCGAGGCTCGACAGCCTGTGGGTTAACCTCCTGAAACCGGTCGGCCATCACACCGCGCACATCCACCCGCACAGCGTCATTTCCGGCACCATGTATGTCGCAGCCCCGCCCGGCAGCGGCTCGATCCGCTTCGAGGATCCGCGCCTCACACAGATGATGGCCGCCCCCACCCGCCGCGCCGACGCGCCGGAAGAAATGCAGACCTTTGTCACCGTCGCGCCCCGCCCCGGCCTGATACTGCTGTGGGAAAGCTGGCTGCGCCACGAAGTCCTCGCCGGCGCGACCAAGGCCGAAAGATTGAGCATCAGCTTCAACTTCACGTGATGCGCGGCTAAGGCCCCCCAAACACCAACAGAAAGACATATCCTCATGGGATTCCGCTGCGGCATTGTCGGCTTGCCGAACGTCGGCAAATCGACGCTTTTCAACGCGCTGACCGAGACGGCGGCGGCGCAGGCGGCGAATTATCCATTTTGCACGATCGAGCCCAATGTCGGCCGCGTCGCCGTGCCGGATGAGCGGCTCGACAGGATTCGCGCGATTGCCGGTTCCAAGGCCGAGATCGAGACGCAAATCGAATTCGTCGACATCGCCGGGCTGGTCCGCGGCGCGTCAAAGGGCGAAGGCCTCGGTAACCAGTTTCTCGCCAACATTCGCGAAGTCGACGCGATCGTCCATGTCCTGCGCTGCTTCGAGGGCGGCGACGTGACGCACGTCGAAAACAAGGTCGACCCGATCGCCGATGCCGAAACGGTTGAGACCGAGTTGATGCTGGCCGACCTCGACAGCCTGGAGCGGCGCGTCCCGGCGCTCGCCAAGAAGGCCACCCAGGGCGACAAGGAGGCCAAGGTCGAAGCTTCAGTGCTCGGCCAGGCGCTCGGACTGCTGCGCGCCTCAAAGCCCGCGCGGCTGACCGTGCCCAAGGATGCCGAAGAGGCGCGAGCGCTGGCCAAGGCGCAATTGCTCACCGCCAAGCCGGTGCTCTACGTCTGCAACGTCGATGAAAGTGACGCGGCGGGCGGCAACGCGCTGTCGGCCCGGGTGTTCGAAAAAGCCGCCGCCGAGGGCGCTGTCGCGGTGGTCATCTCGGCCGCGATCGAGGCCGAAATCGCAACCATGGACCCGGCCGACCGCGAGCCGTTCCTCGCCGATCTCGGCCTCACCGAAACCGGCCTCACCCGCATCATCCGCGCGGGCTATGCCTTGCTCGGCCTGCTGACCTTCTTCACCGCCGGGCCCAAGGAAGCGCGCGCATGGACCGTCCATCGCGGCGCCAAGGCTCCGGAGGCCGCGGGCGTCATCCACAGCGATTTCGAGCGCGGCTTCATCCGCGCCGAAACCATCGCCTATAACGACTTCGTCACCTGCAACGGTGAAGCCGGAGCCCGCGACGCCGGCAAATTGCGCTCGGAAGGCAAGGATTACGTCGTCCAGGACGGCGACGTCCTGCTGTTCCGCTTCAACGTCTAGAGCCTGTCCTTGGCCGGGACAGGTTCTAAGATCAGCGCTTGGCCTCGCGAAACAGCATGATGCTGAGGGCGCCCGCTACGAACAAGGCAATCCAGCTGACACTCTGAGGGAAGGCGTGCGACCCCACGATGACCTGAAAATGGGTGACGATGCGGTAGATATGTACCAGCGCCATCAACCCGAAAATGATGGCGGCGAGCAAAGTGAATGGTCTGTAACCGGTCATGACATCTCTCCCTCAACGCTCCTTGCCTAGCTTAACTAGTCAGGTTTTGCGACTATAGGCGTCACACCGCGACCGTAAGCAGGGAAGCCAAGGCTTGGGACTGAGTTCAACAGCGCGCAACGACATGGCGGCGGCGCTCCGTCGTGCATCCCTTGCCTCTCCAGCGCTGACCAATGCGACGGGCGCAATCAAGGCCGGTAGTCTCGCTGAAGCTGAGGCCATCCTCACCGAGCATTTGCGCCAGTCCCCGAACGATGCCCCCGCGATCGCCAAATTGGGCGAAATCGCGATCAGCCGCGGCCGGCGGGACTACGCCATCGTCATGCTTCGGCGTGCCCTCACCATTGCGCCCGATCTTGAGGAAGCGCGACTCTTGCTCATCGACGTCCTGACAAAGCTCGAACGGTCGGCCGAGGCGCTCCGCGAGATTGAGCAGCTTTCCCCCGGCCGGCATGAGCGTTTCAACATCCTCACCCTTCGCGCGGCGCTGCTCGGCAAATTGGGCATGCATGAGGACGAGATAGAGACTTATCGCACGGTGCTCAAAACCAATCCCGACAATGCGCATTTATGGATGAGCATGGGCCACGCGCTGAAGACGGTCGGCCAAACCGACGAGGCGATCCATGCCTACCGCCGCGCGATCAAACTCAAGCCCAGCCTCGGCGAGTCGTGGTGGAGCCTAGCCAACCTCAAGACCATGCGCTTCGACGACCGCGACATTTCGGCGATGCGCAAGGCGCTGCGCGGCAAGCTGACGAATTCGGATGCGCTTCATTTCCACTTCGCGCTGGGCAAGGCTTTCGAGGATCGCAATGACGCCGCGCGTTCGTTCGAACATTATGCGGCTGGCAATGCGCTGCGCATGAAGAATCTCGGTCCCGGGGACAAGACCGCCCGAGGCTGGGTCGACCGCGCGATCGCGACGTTGACGCCGGAACTGTTTGCCGCGCATTCGGGCAAAGGGTGCCCGGCGCCGGACCCGATCTTCGTGGTCGGGCTGCAGCGCTCTGGCTCGACTCTCGTCGAGCAAATCCTCGCCAGCCATCCGCTGGTCGAAGGCACCTCCGAATTGCTGGCTATGTCGCAATTGTTCGATGAGCTCGAGCATGCGGGACAGGCTGCCGGCGGGGACCGATTTACGCGGCTGGCAAGGCTCGACGGCTCGGCCATTCGCAAGATCGGCGAGACCTATATCGCGCGTACGAGGCCTTTTCGGCTGACCGATCGCCCTTATTTCGTCGATAAATTGCCGGCCAATTGGATGAATGTCGGATTGATCCGGCTTGCGCTGCCCAACGCGAAGATTATCGATGCCCGGCGCCACCCGATGGCTTGCGGCTTTTCCAATTTCAAACAGCATTTTGCGACCGGAGTCAGCTTTGCCTACAGTCTTGATTCGATTGGCAAATTCTACGCCAATTATGTGCGCATGATGGACCATCTCAACCGGGTCCAGCCAGGCGCAATCCATCGCGTTGTCAATGAACGCCTGATCGATGACCCGGAAGCGCAGGTCCGCGCCCTGCTCGCTTATTGCGGGCTGCCGTTTGATCCCGCCTGCCTTCAGTTCCACCGCAACGTACGCGCCGTCCGATCAGCAAGCGCCGGGCAGGTCCGCCGCCCAATCAACCGCGACGGGGTGGACTATTGGAAACGCTACGAACCTCATCTGGGTCCGCTCAAGGCTGCGCTTGGCCCGGCTCTGGAGAATTGGGACAGGGATGCCGCGCGATGATTTATTTCGAAGACCTTCAAGTCGGCGCCGAGACTCTTTTTGGTAGCTATGAGGTGACCCGCGAAGAGGTCATCGAATTCGCCACCAAATACGATCCGCAACCGTTCCATCTGTCCGACGAAGCCGCGGCCAAGACTCACTTCGGCCGGCTCGCCGCGAGCGGCTGGCACACCTGCGCGATGACCATGGCGGTGATTGCGCGCCACGTTGTCGCCGACGAGCAGGCGGGCCTCGGCTCCCCCGGCGTCGATGAATTGCGCTGGCTGAAACCGGTATATCCTGGCGACACGCTGACCGTGCGCGGCAAGATCATCGAAAAAACCCCGTCGCGATCGAAGCCGGAAATCGGCTCTTTTCGCACCCAGACCACGGTCACCAACCAGGACGAGGTCCCGGTGATGCGCTTTACCTCCATCGTCCTGATGCGGCGGCGGCCGGCCGAATAGCCCTAGCGCTTCCGCCTAGGCCGATCGATCGTGGTGGCATCCGTCGCAACCGACCGCTGCCGCTCGATCCGCGACTGGTTTCGTTGGGGGCGCTCTGAACGAGTCATTGTCGTCGTCGTCGCCCTTGAGCGATTGAAGCCGCTCCAATTGGGCCGGACGCTTGTCGTCCTCATGGTCGACCTGGTGCCGGCAACTGCCCGGCGCTGGGTCCAATAGCGCTGTTGGCTATCGCTCCACCGGTGCGGACGGCGATAGCTGTCGTACACATAATAGCCGCTGCCGGGGTAATAATAGCCGTCGTTCCAGCCCCAATAGGGACTGCCGCCGTAATAGGGATCGTAATAGCCGCTACCCGTACCAATGCCGATCGATACGCCGCTGCCATATCCGCCATAGCCGCCGTAGCCGCCGTAGCCGCCGTAGCCTCCATAGCCCCCGTAATAGCTGGCGCAGCCACCTAGGGTTACGCCGGCGACAGCGATGATGGCGATCTTGCGGAAACCGAGGGCACGCATGACAATTCTCCCGAAGGCACGGAAAAATTGTTAACGAACAGCGGGTTGGGCTGGTTCCGGCTTCAACCCTTCGGTTCCTGCAGTTCGTCGCCATAGCGCTGCAGCATTTCCTCTGGGCTAAGCTGCTCGATTTCCTGCGAAATGAACCAGTTGTGCCCGAACGGATCGGCAATCGCGCCGGAGCGATTGCCGTGGAACTGATCCTCGACCGGCCTCAGCAAGGTGGCGCCGGCCTCGACCGCCCGCGCGGCCACGGAATCAGCATCCGCGACGGTGAGGTGCAGCTTGACCGAGGTCCCGCCGAGGCTGGCCGGACCGACCGCGCCAAATTCGGGATGCTCGTCGGCCAGCATGATCAATGCTCCGCCGATGGTGAGTTCGGCATGGCCGATGCGCCCTGTCGGGTCGGCCATGCGCATGCTCTCTTCCGCCCCGAAGGCCTTTTTATAGAAGTCGATCGCCGCTGCGGCGCCCCTGACAATGATGTAGGGCGTGAGCGTTTGGGTGCGGGCTTGCGTCATCGTGGTCTCCTGTGCGAATCGCTATTTACATTACGTATCGTTACGTAAATAATAGGCCGCGTCAACATGGATAGTGAAATTCCCAAACCGGCCCGCCGCGGCCGTCCGCCCAGTGAGGCAGCACGCCGGGCGATCTTGCGCGCCGCGCGCGAGCTGCTCGACGAAGGGGGCCTTTTGTCGATCACCATGGAAGGCGTCGCCGCCCGGGCCGGCGTCGGCAAGCCGACGGTCTATCGCCACTGGAGCAATCGCTATGAGGTCGCGATGGCAGCCCTGATCGAGGCCACGCGCAGCGCCGAAGCGCCAAGCATCCCGGACGCCCCGCTGCGGGCGTTGCGGCAGCAATTGCACGGCCTGGCCGAGCTGTTCACCTCGTCGACCGGGCGCAATGTCGCCGCCGTGCTGGCGTCAGGCTATGGCGAGACCGAGCTTTCCAAGGCGTTTCGCCTCTATTTCGTCCAGGCCCGGCGCGACGAAGGGCACGCCCTCATCAAGCAGGCAATCGCGACCGGAGAGGTGCGAGCCAACGTCAACATGGAGGTGGCGTTGGACCTGATCTATGGGCCGATCTTCTACCGGCTGACCATGGCCCATGCGCCGATCGACGCGCGGTTCGTCGACGATTTGCTGGGCGAGGTGCTGGCCGGGATCGCCGTTTAGGCGCCTTCGAAACTCATTAGGCTTTCGACCGCGATGCCCTCGGCTCGCAATGCCTCGGCGCCGCCCAATTCGGCCAGGTCGATCACGAACCGCGCCTGGGTAACGATCCCCCCTGCCCTCCGCACCAGCCGCGCGGCGGCGATCGCTGTGCCGCCGGTCGCGATAAGGTCGTCGGCGAGCAGTACGCTGGCCCCCGGCGTGCAGGCGTCGACATGCATCGCCAACCGGTCCGAGCCATATTCGAGCGCATAATCCTCCGCGATGGTCTCGCCGGGCAATTTGCCATCCTTGCGGATCAACAGCAGTCCGCAGCCGAGCCGCACGGCAAGCGCCGCACCGATCACAAACCCCCGCGCCTCGATCGCCGCGATAAGGTCAGGCCGCTCCACGACGCTGTCGGCCAGCCGCTCGATCGTGTCGGCAAAGCCATCGCCGTCGAGCAGCAAGGTCGTAATATCGCGAAACTGGATTCCCGGCTTGGGGAAATCCGCAATGGTGCGGACCAGCGCCTTCAAATCGTCGTTGGCGTCAGTCACATTGAAACGCCCTAGCCCTTGATCCCCGCCTTGCCCTTGGCGCGGTTGCGCTTGGCTTTATTGTCGGGGTTCAACGGCCCGACTGGCGCCACCTTGCGTTTCGCCTCGGCCCAAATGTTCTGGTACGCCAAATAGGCCAGCACCGTCCCGAAAATCAGGAAAATCAAGACCGCGATCCCCGCGGCGTGGCGGGCTTCGAGCTTGGGCTCGGCGGTCCATACCAGGAACGCGGCGACATCAGTCGCCATCTGGTTGACCGTCGGCTTGGGGTTGCCCGGCGCATAAGTCACCTGGCCATCAGCCACCAACGGCGGCGGCATGGCGAGGTTCAAATTGGCGAAATAGGGATTGTAGTGGAGCCCCGCCGGGGTCTTCGCGTCGGGGAATTGGCGAAGCAGTGCGGCCGGCTGGTTCTGATAACCGGTCAGCAGCGCATGGACGTAGGCCGGGCCGCCTTCGCGCGCCTTGGCCATCAGCGACAGGTCGGGCGGCAGGGCATTATTATTGGCCGCGCGCGCCGCGGTTTCGTTGGCGTAGGGGCTGGGGAAATGATCGGCCGGGGTCGCCTTGCGCGTCGCCGGTTCGCCGGTGTCGGGGTTGATCGACGGGACTTCGGTCGCCCACTGATTGGCGATCGCCTTCACTTCGGCGTCGCTATACTCGAGCGCCTTGAGGTCGCGGAAGGCGACTAAATGCAGGCTGTGGCAGGCCGAGCAGACTTCCTTGTAGACTTGGAAGCCGCGCTGCAGTTGCGCCTTGTCGAACTTGCCGAGTGGGCCGTTGCTGGCCAACGCCAGCGGCTCCGCCTCGCGGTGGAACTCATGCTCGGCGGTCGCTTCGGGCGGCTCCTGGAAATAGCTGACAGCGCCGATCACCAGCGACAGCAGCAGCACGCCGGCGAAGCCCAGCCCGACGAAAAAAGCGATGATGCGGACCATGTGGCGTGTCGTCCTTTATTCGGTCGCCGCGGGCGCGCTCTTGGCGAGCCCGTACGGAGCGCTTTCCTGCTTCTCGCCATGCAGCACCGACGCCGTGATCGACGATGGCAGCGGCAGCGGCCGCTCGAACTTGGAGATCAGCGGCAGAATGATCAGGAAATGCGCGAAATAATAAGCCGAAGCGAGCTGCCCCAATGCGATATAGAGCGGCTCGGCCGGCGAGCCGCCGCACCAGCCCAAGACCAGCACGTCGAGAACCAGGATCCAGAAGAATGTCCTGAACACGGGCCGGTAATTGCCCGAGCGGACCGGCGAGCGGTCGAGCCACGGCAGGAAAAACAGCAACAGGATCGAGCTGAACATCGCCAGCACGCCCCACAATTTCGCCTGCAGGATGACATCGACCGTAAAGGCGCGAAGGATCGCGTAGAACGGCCAGAAATACCATTCTGGGACGATGTGCGCCGGTGTCGCGAGCGGATTGGCCGGGATATAATTGTCGGGATGACCAAGGGCGTTCGGCGCAAAATAAAGCACCGCGCAATAGAGGATCAGGAACACGCCAACCCCGAAACCGTCCTTGGCGGTGTAGAACGGATGGAACGGCAGCGTGTCCTTCTCGTCCTTCACATCGACCCCCGTCGGGTTGTTCGACCCTGGAATATGCAGCGACCAGATGTGGAGGATGACCACCGCGGCGATTACGAACGGCAGCAAATAATGCAGCGAAAAGAAGCGCGTCAGCGTCGCCTGGTCGGGCGCATATCCGCCCAGTAGCCACACTCGGATCGGCTCGCCGACCAAGGGGAAGGCGGAGAAGAAGCCGGTAATGACCTGCGCGCCCCAATAGCTCATTTGGCCCCACGGCAGGACATAGCCCATGAAAGCAGTCGCCATCATCAGCAAATAGATGACCAGCCCGAGCATCCAGACCATTTCGCGCGGCGCCTTGTAGCTGCCGTAGAACAGGCCGCGGAAGATGTGGATGTAGACGACGATGAAGAAGAAGCTGGCGCCGTTGCTGTGCGCATAACGCAGCAACCAGCCGGCGTTGACGTCGCGCATGATGTGCTCGACCGAATTGAACGCCCCGTCCGCCGACGCATAATAATGCATCGCCAGCACGATCCCGGTGACGATCTGGACGACCAGCGCCAGACCCGCGAGGACCCCGAAATTCCAGAAATAATTGAGGTTGCGCGGAACCGGATAGCCGGGGCCCGTCGCTCCGTGGACCAGCCGCGGAAGCGGCAGCCGCTCGTCGAGCCAGCGCATGAACGGCGATTTGGGTTCGTAGGGCTTTGCCCAGGAAAAGCTCATGTCTGCCCTCAACCGATCTGGACGACTGTGTCGGAATTGAATTTATATTCGGGCACGTCGAGGTTGCGCGGCGCCGGGCCTTTGCGGATCCGCGCCGCGGTGTCGTAAGCCGACCCGTGGCACGGGCAGAAATAGCCGCCGAACGGCCCGCGATTCTCGCCCTCGCCGGTGCCCAGCGGGATGCAGCCCAAATGCGTGCACACGCCCATCGTGATCAGCCAATTGGTCTTGCCCGGCTTGGTCCGCTCAGCCAGCGTCTGCGGGTCGCGCAGGCTGTTGATGTCGACCGCATTGGCCTCGGCGATCTCCTTGGCCGTCAGATTGCGGATGAACACCGGCTGCTTGCGCCAGGTCGTCTTGATCGCCTGTCCGGGCGCGATCTTCGAAATATCGACTTCGGTGGACGCCAAGGCCAGCACATCTGCTGACGGGCTCATCTGGCTGACCAACGGCAGCACCACGGCCGCCGCGCCAACCCCGGCAAAGCTTACCGCCGCGATATTGATGAAGTCGCGGCGACGGACTCCGTCGCCCGTCTGAGGACCGTCTGCGGACTGTTCCAGCGTGGCCATGCTCACCCTTAATGCACGAAACCTGTTTGCCCGACCGGGCTAAGGCGAAGCCGCCCTGGTGCCCCCGGAGCGGATTGGCGGGCCTGATAGACGGGTGGGGCGGTCTTTGCCAAGGGCAGATTGCGGAGTTTGGCGGTGCCCTTGTTTCGGCGCTGTGGGTCCGCCTATGCCGCCGCCATGCGGATCGCGCTTTTCCAGCCTGAAATCGCCGGCAATGTCGGCGCGGTCCTCCGCCTCGCCGCCTGCCTGGGCGTACCGGTCGACCTGATCGAACCGATGGGATTTGCCTGGGACGATGCGAGGGTGCGCAGGGCGGCGATGGACTACATCGACCATGTCGCGATCACTCACCACAAAGGCTTCGACGCGTTCCGCGCGACCATCGAAAGCTCGCGCCTGATCCTTATGACAACCAAAAGCGGCCAATCGCTCTACGCCGCCGCCTTCCGCCCCGCCGACATCCTTCTGTTCGGCCAGGAAAGCGCCGGCGTCCCCCCCGAAGTCGCCGCTGCCTGCAACCTCAAACTTAAGATCCCCATCGCGCCGGCCGTCCGCTCCTTCAACCTCGCTATGGCCGCCGGAATCGCCCTCAGCGAGGCGTTGCGACAGACGGGCGCCTTACCGGCGGCTTGATCGCGCGGCGCTAACACGGCATCGCCGCCCCATGCTCCCGCTCGACGATCAGCAACAGGCCGCGCGCGACTGGTTCGAAGCCTTGCGTGACCGAATTTGCGCCGCGTTCGAGGCGATCGAGCGCGAAGCCGGGAGCGACGCCCATTTCGAGATGATCCCTTGGGACCGCACCGAGGCCGATAGCTCGCCCGGCGGCGGCGGAGTGCGGGCGCAAATGGCGGGCAAGGTGTTCGAAAAGGTCGGCGTCAACGTTTCGACCGTCGGAGGCAAATTCTCGCCCGAATTCGCCGCGTCGATCCCCGGCGCCGAGGAAGACCCGCATTTCTTTGCCACCGGGATCAGCCTGGTCGCGCACATGGCCAACCCGCATGTCCCGGCGGTCCATTTCAACACGCGCTTCCTGACTACGACCAGGCGCTGGTTCGGCGGCGGCGCCGACCTCAATCCAGCGATCCCCTGTGCGGAAGACACCGAGGCGTTTCATGCCCGCCTCCGTGCCGCCTGCGCCGCGCACGACCCGACCTTCTATCCGCGCTTTTCGAAGTGGGCCGAGGAGTATTTCTGGCTGCCCCACCGCAATGTCGCGCGCGGCGTCGGCGGTATCTTCTTCGACCGCTTGGAGGATCATTTCGACGGCCATTTCGCCTTCACCCGCGACGTCGGCGAGGCGTTTCTCGACATCTTCCCTGAGATCGTACGGCGGCGAATGGACATGCCGTTCGACGAGAGCGAGCGGCAGAAACTGCTCGAATTCCGCGGACGCTACGTAGAGTTCAACCTGCTCTATGACCGAGGCACCTTGTTCGGCCTCAAGACCGGCGGCAATATCGACGCCATCCTGATGAGCCTGCCTCCGCTGGCGAGTTGGACGTGAGCCTGACGCCTGTCCCGCAAGGCCATCTTGCCGCGGTCGTCACGTATCTCGAAATGCTGGAGCCTCCGCAGGCCGCGCCGCTCCCCGAATCGCCGCTCGCCCTTGTGGCCCGCCCCGACTCATCGCCCGAGCAATACCGCAACTTATTTCGCAAGGTGGGCGCGCCCTGGCTGTGGTTTTCACGACTGGCGATGGACGATGCGAGGCTCAGCTCGGCCATCGGCGAGCTTTACGCGATCGTCGACGCGGCCGGGGTCGAGGTCGGTATGATCGAGCTGGATTTCAGCGTTCCGGGCGAGTGCGAGCTGGCCTTCATCGGCTTGGTGCCCGAACTCGCCGGCAAGGGTCACGGCCGCTGGCTGCTCGCCGAAGCGCTGCGCCTCGCCTGGCGCGACAGCATCCGCCGGGTCCATGTCCACACCTGCACGCTAGACCATCCGGCAGCGCTCGCCGCCTATCGCCGCGCCGGTTTCGCCCCGATCAAGCGCGCTATCGAAACCTTCCCCGATCCGCGCCTTTCAGGATTTCTCCCCCCCGACTCGGCGCCTCACTGGCCGTTGGTCTGATCTTTCGCCCGTTGGGCGTAAATTCGCGCCAGCAATATTGCGAAAAGCACAGATGCGATGGTCTGGGTAATCGCCGCGATCAGGGCGATCAGCAAGGCCGAGACAGTCCAGGGGTCCGGCTTGCCGAGCGCGACGATCAACGCCGTACCGCTGACCCATTCCGCCGCCTTGATCGCAACCCAGGCGACGAGCCCAAACAGCAGGATCGTCGCCAGCAACCTCCAGAAATTGCCGCTGGTCAGGGCCCAGGATCGCTTGATGATCGCAATCGGCCCGATCGGTTCGGCAACGCCCGCCGCAGTCACCAGCATCAGCCGCACCCACAGGCACAGAAGGACGATGCAAACGACCATGAACGCGAATGCCGGGCCCGGCGGCGGGTCGGTCGGGTTGGCCAGGATCGGCGTTGCCGCCGGAACGATGATGGCCGCCGCCGGAAGCCCGAAGATCAGAGCCGCGCCAAAAACCGAAGGAAAGCGGCGAAGCGAATGGCGAATCGATTCGGCCACGCTTGTCGCGGGTCCGATCGCCAGCCTGATGATCGCCATCTGGCCGATCAGCGCGGTGAGGATCAGCAACAGATAAATCAGTGCCCACGGCCCCGATTCGGGCATCTGTCCGACCGGCACTTGTGGAGCCGCGAGAGCAAACAGGGTAGCCGGGATGACGGCGAAGGCCAGCGCGATCGGGACGATCAGCCGTCCTTCGCGCTTCGCCACCTGGAGGGTTTCGCTCCATGCTTGGCCGATCGAAAGCTTGGTCATGGGATCTCCCTGTCGCCTCCCCGGCTTATGGGAAGCCACGGCGCGGCTGGCAATCACCCTTGCCGACGGCTCGCCGCGCCGCCATCTGCCGATGCGATGGACGCCGTCGAATGGAAAATCAGCGAGGGCCTCGTGCCTTATGCCGAAGCGCTCGCCTTCATGAATGAGCGCGCCGAGGCGATTCGCGCCGGCAGCGCGCCCGAATGCGTCTGGCTGCTCGAGCATCCGCCCTTGTTCACTGCCGGCACCAGCGCCGATGCGGCCGAACTCATCAATCCGCAGGGCTTCCCGGTGTTCGAAGCCGGGCGCGGCGGGCGCTACACCTACCACGGACCCGGACAGCGGGTCGGCTATGTCATGCTCGACCTTGAAAAACGCGGGCGGGATATTCGCCGCTTCGTCCACGGCCTCGAAGGCTGGATCATCGCCACATTGGCCGAATTGGGCGTCGCCTCGCACCGCGCCGATGGGCGTATCGGCATCTGGGTCGGCGAGGGGTCCGCCGAAGCGAAAATCGCTGCGCTGGGCGTGCGCATCAAGCGCTGGGTGACGATGCACGGCTTCGCCATCAACGTCGCGCCGGACCTCACCCATTTCAGCGGAATCGTGCCCTGCGGCATCGCCGAATATGGCGTAACCAGCCTTTCGGAGCTTGGCCGGCCGACGCCGCTAAATGCAATCGATGTTATTCTCCGCGATAGCTTTCCTTTATTTATCAATACGTTAATAGCTATAGACAATGACTCTTGAGGGCGCGCGCCCGAGCGACTAAGGTGCCCGCGATCTTGGATGCGGAAAACCCCGTTCCAGATCCCATAATCTAGGGAGTTTTGAATGCGTGCTCTTATCCTGGTCGCCGGTGCGGCCTTGGCTCTTTCGGCTTGCAGCAGCAACGAAGCAGCCAACAACACCATGAACGTCGACGAAAATTTGATGGCTGAAAACGTGACGGCTAACGACACGACCGCCATCGACGCGACGACCAATGCCGACGCCAACATGGCGGCGGATGCCAACATGACCATGAACGCCGACACGAATGCTGCCGGCGCGAATGCTGCGGCAACCAACAACGCGATGTAATCGCAAGTAACGCCCTTCACGGGGCGTTGCGCGTATCAAGGGGCCGCCGGTGCGAACCGGCGGCCCCTTTTTTATGCGTTTACGGCAGGCCGAGAACTTTATGCGCCTGAAGGGTTAGCCGCCAGCGCGGCCGTTCCATCGCCAGGTCGATTGCCGCCTGGATCGCCGCATCGCGCTCCGCGCAATCCATCGGCTGGACGAGGAAATGGTCGAATTCCCAAGATTCGAGTTCTGCGGGATCGATCCCCGGCTGCGGCCACACCAGCTTCAATTCGTCGCCGCTGCGTTGGATCACCTCGCTGCCTGCCTTAGGGCTGACGCATAGCCAGTCGATCCCCGGCGTCGCCGCAAGCGTGCCGTTGCTTTCGACCGCGACGCGAAAACCGCGCAAATGCAGTGCATCGATCAACGCGCCGTCGAGCTGGAGCATCGGCTCCCCCCCGGTGATCACCACCAGGCGATTGTCGCGGTTTTCACCCCAGGTCGCCGCGACCTGGTCGGCAAGGCGCTCGGCATCGGCGAATTTGCCCCCACCCGGACCGTCGGTACCGACGAAATCGGTGTCGCAGAAATTGCAGGTCGCGCTCACCCGATCGGCTTCGCGCCCCGACCACAGGTTGCAGCCGGCAAAGCGCAGGAACACCGCGCGGCTTCCGGCCTGCGCGCCCTCGCCCTGCAGCGTGAGGAAACATTCCTTGACCGCGTATGCCATCGTCAGGCGTCCGCATAACGCGTCGGATCGGGAAGGCCGGCGTCCTCGAACCCCTTGGCGCGCAACCGGCATGCATCGCACAGGCCGCAGGCCGCTCCGCCTTCGTCGGGATCGTAGCAGCTGTGGCTCAGTCCCGCATCGAGCCCCAGCCGCACCGCCTCCCGCGCGATATCGGCCTTGGTCATCTTGAGCAAAGGCGCGTGGACGGTGAAAGTCGCGCCCTCGTCGCCCGCCTTGGTGGCGAGCCGCGCCAGCCGCTCAAATTCCTCGATGAATGCCGGGCGGCAATCCGGATAACCCGAATAATCCACCGCATTGACCCCGACGAACAGGTCGCGCGCGCTGGCCGCTTCGGCCCACGCCAGCGCCAGGCTCAAGAACACCGTGTTGCGCGCCGGGACATAGGTCACCGGGGTGTCGGTGCCGACCCCGCCCTTCGGCACGGCAATATCGTCGGTCAGCGCCGACCCGCCGAATGCCCGCAAATCGAGCGGCAGGATGATGTGTCGATCAGCGAGCAGCCCCGCGATCTGCTTTGCCGCTTCGATCTCCACCCGGTGCCTCTGGCCATAGTCGATCGTCAGCGCCAACACCCGGAATCCCGCCTCGCGGGCGAGACCCGCGCAGACCATCGAATCGAGCCCGCCCGACAGCAGGACGACGGCGGATTTTCCGGGATCGCTCATCACGCGGTCCCGCTACAGGCCCCGCGAGGGACGAGCAAGCTAGCCCCGCCCCACAAAAAAGAAGGGCCGCGCCGTAAAACCCCGGCGCGGCCCCAGTTTCGAGCCTAGACTCGATTGGGAGGAAAGCGTGTCAAAACCTCGACACACCCCGTTTCTAATCAATGATGGTTAAACGCCGCCTTAACGAGCGGGGCAATCGCCAACGCGACGGACCTGCAGGACATAGTTAAACGGCGCATTGTCCGAGATGCCCTGGGTTTCGACTCGCATCGAGCGCGGCGTCAGCACGGTCATCTTGGTGTCCCCGAAACCGCCGCCCGGACAATCATAATGAATGACCGCCTCGCTCGGCTTGTCGGAGATCACCTTGCGCGTGCAGCTTGCCGTACGATGCTCATATTGGGCCAGCGCGAGGGGGTCCGCGAGACAAACCTTGGTGGCATTGCGCCCCGCCGCCGACATGCTGATTTCCCACAGCCCGCCGCTGACGTTCGAGAGCGCCGCCGGGCGATGCGCCGCCGCCAACGCGAGCACCGCGAACGCCGCCGTCCCGGCAAGGACAAGGGATTGAGAAAGCCGCCGAATCATGAGTCGCGAACTAGCACAAATTTGTTAACCGGTGTGAAATTCGCGATCAGTTGAGTTCCACGGCAATCGGGAAGCTGGTCGCGCAAAATTCGCAATCGACTCGGATCATGCCGTCGTCGCCGACCATCGCGGCGCGCTCCTCGGGCGGGAACCGCTCGATCACCGACCGGACATAGTCGGCGTCGCAGCGGCAACCGCGCTTCAAGGCAACCGGCTCCAGCGTCCGCACTTCGTCTTCGTCGTGAAACAGCCGCCATACCAGTTCGTCGAGCGGTAGCCCCGGATCGGTCAGTTCCTCTTCGCGTATCGATCCGGCGAGCACGGCAACATGCGCCCATTCGGGGTGGTCGAGCCGCGTGTGGATCCGGTCGCGCCCCTCTTCGCCCTCGGGCAGATGCTGGAACAACAGCCCGCCCGCGATCCAGCCCCCGGCCTCATCCCGCCGCGCGGCAAGTCTGACGATGCTCGGGATTTGCTCCGACTGGGTAAAATAGCTTTGCGCGGCATCGGCCAGGCTCTGGCCTTCCAGCGGCACGATCCCCTGGTAACGCTCTTCGGTCGCCGGCTGGTCGAAGGTGATCGCCAGATACCCCTTGCCGAACAATGCGAACAGCGATGGCTCGGCGGGCGCTTCGGCCAGCCGCTCGGCGTCATGCCGGACATAGCCACGCAATTCGCCGTTGAGATAATCGCAGACAAGCAAGTCGACGACGCCATTTTCGGTCTGTGCCTGCAGCGTCATTTGCCCGCTGGCATCCTTGAGCAAGGCGCCGAGCAAGGCGGTCAGCACCAACGCTTCGGCGAGCAATTTCTCGATCGCCGGCGGGTAGTTATGATTGGCGAGGATCGCGTTCAGCGCCGGGCCGATCCGTGCCATCCGGCCGCGGGCATGGCGCGACGGGACCGTCACCCCAAGCGCGGTGTCGATCGTCAACGATCCTGATGGCGCATCGCTCATCCCAGCTTGCCGAGTGCCCACAACAGCAGCGACTTTTGCGCATGGAGCCGGTTTTCGGCCTCGTCCCATACC
>DATHFE010000244.1:0-2509 GCA_035318245.1 Sphingomicrobium sp.
CGGCGAACCGCATCGCCAAACGCCTTTGCCAGCTCCTTGCCTTTGTCGTTGAGGTTTCGCTGCTTTGCGACGTCATCGAAGTTGAATGGGTCCGTGTCAGCCTGGTTCGAGACCGTCGCGCCATGCCGGACGACGATGACATAGCCGCCCACGCGCAACCTTTGGACCAGCTGCTGCGTATCTCGACCCATACCGTCTTGACGATCCAGCGATTGCGCCAAACACGGTGCAGACAACGCCAGCGCGAAACCGGCCGCCGCGATCAGACGAGCAGCCGCTCTTCTTGAAAACAAGGTCATCACGATTCTCCTTTTGCTCACGGCGCGAGAGCTATCGCCGACTCTTGGTGACGGTAGGGGTCAGGCGGCAGCGGCTTGAGCTTGCGATCTAACGACCTCGATTCCGTCGGAGAATTTTACGCCGAGGATGACTTTCGGCAACTGGTTGTGACCATCGAGGCGACGCCAGCTTTTCTCGGCGGACTCGGCGAGCTTGAAGATCATCGCGAGCGCAGTCTTATTCGAAAGACATCCCTTCGAGCGCACGGTGCGGTGACGCACGGTGGCGAACGAGCTTTCGATGACGTTGGTCGTGCGCAGGTGTTTCCAGTGCTCGGCCGGGAACTCGTAAAAGGCCAGTAGCGCATCGCGATCCTTGGCGAGACATTCGACCGCCTTGTCGTATTTGACGCCCCAGGTCTCGACAAAGACATCGAACGCCGCGAGCGCATCCTTCTTAGTTTCGGCCATCCAGATCTCCTGCAGGGCCCGCTTGGCTTTCGACTGCTGGCTCTTCGGCAGCTTGTTCAGCACATTGGCGGTCTTGTGCACCCAGCAGCGTTGGCCGCGGGTCTGCGGCCACACTTCCTCGATCGCCTGCCAGAAGCCGAGCGCGCCATCGGCGATCGCGAGCTTGGGGGCCATCGCAAGTCCGCGTCGCTTCAGGTCGAGCAGCAGCTCCTTCCAGGATTGCGCACTCTCGCGCACACCGTCGATAAGGCCGACTAGCTCCTTCTTGCCCTCCGGCGTGGCGCCGATGATGACCAGCAGGCACTGGGCGGCGTCCTCGAGCCGCGCCTGCACATGGATGCCGTCGGCCCAGAAGTAGACGTAATGCTTGGCGGAGAGATCGCGCTTGCTCCAGCGCACATGCTCCTCCGACCAGGCCTCCTTGAGCCGTCCGATGGTGGTCGCCGACAGCCCGCCGGCATCTTTGCCGAGCAGCGCGACCAGCGCCTCCTCAAAGTCGCCAGTGGAAACCCCCTTGAGGTAGAGGATCGGGATCAGCACCTCGAGGGTCTTTGACCGGCGCGCGTAGGGCGGCAGAATCGCCGACGAGAAGCGGATGCGCTCTGAGCCTTCGCCAACGCGATCACGCACGCGCGGGCAGCGCACAGCGACCGGGCCGATGCCGGTCATGACCTCACGCTCGGGCAGATGCCCGTGACGGACCAGCCGCCGGCGGCCGTCCTCGGTTAGGTTGTCAGCATGACTGGCGAGCAAGGCTGCAGCCTCGGCCTCGACTGCCTGGGCCAACAACGCTCGCGCGCCGTTGCGCAGCACCGCGGTTAGCGGATCAGTAAAAGTTCCTGGTTGGGAGAGCTGGAAAACATTAGTTTCGGTCACGGCGTATCACTCCTTCGGTGGAGAAGTGGAGCTTCGAACACCCCACGATACGCCGCCTCACCTCCTTATGCCGTCACCAACTTTCGCCCATAGCTCGAACAGCAGCCGCCCAAGGCAGTTCCACTTGTCGGCAACAGTGGATGTCCGCACAGGTAGGATCAGCTCGGCACAAAGCGTGGCGTCTCGACGCACTTGGAGTTCCCCGAAGGCTCCATCATTCCTTGATGGGGTGTGTGAGCACCTTACGTTCAGAGTGTAGACGGCGCGGCAAGAACGAACGTAAGTTGAACACACGAGGGTTTGGACGTCCTCCGCCTGACGATGCCGCCGGCGAAACCAACCGAAAGGAGAGGGCGATGAAGCTCACGTCCACACAGATCGAGCAAACGCTCGGCCAATTCGAAGCGGAGCCCATTCCAGAGGACCATCCGATGGTTCCGCAGCTCAACGAGGTGTTTGGGGAACACACATATTTCGTCAACAGCGATGGACTTATTATCCTGGAACCGGCCGGGAGCGGTCTGGCAGGGGTGCAATCGGCCAAGGTCGTGAACCTCGGGGAGTGGAGTGACGACGCTCCGAGCGCCCTGGAACTTCACGAGCCCGAGACGACGGACCTTGTAGTCACCCTTGGATTCCGCCACTGACACGAGCCGATGAACGAAAGCGCTGACGGATTAACGCAGATCAGACCATCGGCTCGGCCGGGATGGGCTTTATCGGAGACGGGCAACCTAGATGCAGCCTCGGTGACGAAGAAGATGCGACCGGTGTCCCGCGCCGACGCGGCATATTTTCATACTCAAGCAACGCTGTAAGCTTCGCAGGGTTGAATTGACGGCAGCACCGCTGATTTGAGGAAGGCTGCTCCGATTCATGTGAAG
>DATHFE010000245.1:0-11765 GCA_035318245.1 Sphingomicrobium sp.
TTTGGCACCTCGATGTCGGCTCATCACATCCTGGGGCTGGAGCAGGTCCCAAGGGTTTGGCTGTTCGCCAATTAAAGTGGTACGTGAGCTGGGTTCAGAACGTCGCGAGACAGTTTGGTCCCTATCTGCCGTGGGCGTCGAAATTTGAGAGGAGTTGACCCTAGTACGAGAGGACCGGGTTGAACATACCTCTGGTGGACCTGTCGTGGCGCCAGCCGCGCAGCAGGGTAGCTATGTATGGACGGGATAACCGCTGAAAGCATCTAAGCGGGAAGCCTCCCTCAAGATAAGATTTCATCGAGCCGTGGAAGACCACCACGTTGATAGGCTGGGTGTGGAAGCGCAGTAATGCGTGAAGCTAACCAGTCCTAATTGCTCTTTTCGCGCTTGAGAATCTCACCATCATCGACAGTCCTGGACTGGCGATGGTTGCAAGATCTCAGCTAGATGACGCCAAATACCATTACCCAATGCACGGTTTCTAGAACTCGACTTCCCTTGGTTCGCCAAGGGATTTGCGCTGGCCCCATAGCTTGGTGGCCATAGCGTCCGTGACCCACCCGATCCCATCCCGAACTCGGCCGTGAAACCGGACAGCGCCGATGGTACTATTGCTTAAGCAATGGAAGAGTAGGTCGTCGCCAGGCTTTGAAGCCAGCGCAAACAGTCGAGAACCCATTCGCAGTTTTGAAAAAGGCCGCTGCCGGGCAACCCCAGCGGCGGCCTTTTTTGTTTGGTGGCGCGGGATGGAGCAGCCCGGTAGCTCGTCAGGCTCATAACCTGAAGGTCGTAGGTTCAAATCCTACTCCCGCAACCAACCAAAAAGCCCGCTTCGGCCGGCTTTTCGTTGCCATCACATCAAACCCATCACGATATTCATACAGCCCGCAGGACTCACGTCCTTTGCGGGCTTTTTGTCGTGCTCAATGCGCTGCCGGCGTCGCGACCTGGGCGATCCGGTCTGGGCCCGGGAGCAAGGGCTTGGCGCCGTCGCCAAGGATGATGAATGCCGCCCAATAGAAAGGATGCGATGTGCGTTTGTCGTCCATCAGCCCCTGCTGCGCTTGCGCCAGCGAAGCCGCCAACGGCTGGCCCTGGCGGGCATTCACCAGGCCCGAGATCAGTCGTTTGGTCGCGTCATAATCGTCCGGGACCGGCCAATGGCTCGCCACCACCGAACGCGCGCCGGCGCCGATGAAGGCGCGTACGAGCCCGTCGAGCGCATAATTGCCGCCGGTCGTGACGCCAGCCTCGCGCGAGGCCCCGACCGTCGCGGTTCCAGCGGTGTCGCAGGCCGAGAGGATGACAACATCGGCGTCCAGCTTGAGGTCGAACACTTCGCGGAAGCTGAGCAAGCCATCGGAACCCTCACCGCCAAACGACGTCACCAGCGCAGGCCTTGCCGGGCACTCAGGCCGCGGCGCGGTCACCAGCCCATGGGTCGCGAAGTGCAGCACGCGATAATCGTCGAGCGTCGGATCAGCCAGCAAGGCCGTGTCGGTGAACGCCGCCCCGGTGATCACCGCACCGTTCCCGGTCCCAAACGCGGCACGGGCAAAGTTAAGCTCGTCGGGCGAGATCGGCTTTTGCCAGGTGGTGATCGGCCAATCGCAATCGTCCGCCACCGCGGTCACTGGCCGGGCCGCTGGAACCGCATTGCCGCCGAGGCCAAGATAGGTCTTGGGCGCGTGCGACGGGCTGATTGCACGAACATCGAGGAAACTTCGCGGACCGACCGAGATCGACATTTCGCGACCGCGGCCGAGCCAATCGACCCCGGTGAAGTCGAACGCGTCACCGCCGGCGGCGGCCGTGCGCTTCTTGTAGGCGTCGATTCCCGGCTGGCTGGTAACCAGCAGGTAAGGCGGAAGTTGGAGCATCGGGCCGTCGGGCTCGAAGATCAGATGCTTCAACCCTCTCACCTCACCGTCGATCGATCCGAACAGCGCAAGATACAGCGCGCGCGCGCGATCAACGTCGAACGGATCGGTGACCACCGCGCCATTTTCGACCCGCGCAATCGTGTCGCGGATCGCTCCCACATTCTCCGCCAGCGCCTTGCGGTCTTGGCCGGCGCGCAGTACTCGCGCTCCACCGTGCGTCGCGTATAATCCGTAGACCGCGTCGCCGACGATCATCATCTTATAATAGCCCTCGCCTTCGCGCAGCGCCGTCTGAAGCTCGGACAATTCGACGCCCTGTGGCGCGAGCACTTTGTAGCGTGAGTAATCGGCCAGCTTTGCCTGGATGCTGGTCTGCTCGCCGCGCAGCGCCTCGAGGCTCGACTGGGCGGCCGCCACGTTGGCGACATCTTGCGCGGTTGGTTCGGGCTTGGCGTTCAACCGCGCAATCTCGCCTTCGGTTCTGGCGATCTCGCGCGTGCGCGCAACGGCCAGCCGAAACATTGCCGCTGCATCGTCATTGCCCTCCGACAATTGGCGGGCAAGGATCGCCTGCGTCTGCGCCACGCCGGGGCGCTGCAGCACTTGCGACGCCCGGAACATCGCTGCCGGTGCATCGGCCGACCCGCTCGAGGCTAGCAAGGCGAAATAGGGCGCCAGCAAGTCGCGCAGTGCGGCGCTGCTGTCGCGTACATCGGCGCTGTCCTTGACCACCTGGTCGTACAACGCGAGCGCGCCGGCCTGGTCCCCGCCGCGCGCGAGGAATGCCGCCTTGCGCGCCCTGGCGGAAAGCAAGGCAGGCGACTGCGGGAAGCTGTCGGCCATAATGGTGATGGCGTTGTCGAACGCCCCTGCCGCCGAAGCGCGGTCGCCGCCGGCCTCCGAGACAAGCGCCTGCTCGATAGAGATTTCCGATTTCAGCCAGTTGGCTGACAGCACGCGGCCATCGCGCACCGCCTGGATCCGCGCGGCGGCATCGCTGAGCTGGTTGGTCGCCTCGGCCAGCCGCCCTTGCTGCCGTGACGCGGTTCCGGCCAATGCAATCCCCTGTGCATCGAGGATCGCGCCCCGCTCCGCCGGAGTCAGCGCCGCGTCGATCGCTCCGACCTGCTGGGTCGAAGCGCTCTCGCGGTTGATCTGGCTGGCCAACGGGAGCGTGATCAGCCCGTTGCGGATCGACTCGTCTTCGGCCTCGATCGGCGCAACCGGCTTGGCCAGCTCAGTCAGCGCGTCCGCGGGCTGGCGCTGGTTCAATTGGTTGATCGCGCGATAATTGCGGATCAGCCGCTGGGTTACCCCGTCGCCGCGTGGCGCTTGCGCTTCGGCCCGTTCAAGCATCGCTGATGCGGCGGCGAAATTCCCCAGATTGGACTGTTGCAGGCCTTGGTTGGCCAAAGCTTCGGCAAACTTCCCCGCGTCGGTCCGGTCGCGGCCGGCGAGATTCTCGAAGAACTCCGCCGATTCGGCAAAGCGGCCGCCGTTGTTGCGGAAATAGGCTTCGCTCCGCGCACCTGCGGCGTCGAGCGATCCGGCTTGGGTCCGCGCGAAGGCGGCGGCGTCGCTGACCTCGGTCACGGCGACTCGAACGTCGCCTTTTTGGGCGTGGTCGGTGATCACCGAAGCAAGCGCGAGGCGCAGTGCTGGATCGTAGCCAGCAAGCCCCTCGACCAAATAACTGGTCTTGCCCCGCTGGACCGCATAGCGGCGGTAGTCGAGCTTTGCGGTGTCGTCCCGGCAATTCATCGTTCGCACCATGCCAACCCCGTCGACCGTCGCCGACTGCTCGCCGCCGCAGGCGAGCGCTGCGGCATGAATTGCACTCGGCTCCGCCGACAGGTCGACGCCGCGGCGGACCGCGATCACGCTTCCGACGGCCGAGGCCGCGTCACGGCAGGTCAGCAAATACGCACGGTCGAAGATGCCGGTCAGCCTCTTGTCGGTCGGCTTGGTCTGCGCCGTGCACAATACCCCGGCATCACCCAGCCGGAACGAGTTGCGCGTCGACAGCGGAAGCTGCGACTGAGCGGCGTTCGCAAGCTGCGGCCACGCTACCGCTGCCAATAATACGATCGTCGCGGCTCCGCGTCCGCGGCTTCCAATCTTGACGCTCATTGCTGGTCTCCGTCATTGACCGGCCCGGCGCCCATCAGTGCCGGGTTTCCGCTGCCCGAAATCGGCTCGTCGACATCTGCATCGGGGTTGAGCGGACGCGTGTCGAACAAGGGCGCTGGCGGTTCGATCGGGCTCGACGATTCATCATCCTCCGCGCCTTCCTGGTCATCGATCACCGGCTCGTTGCCGAACGGCTGCTCGGACAGCAGGTCTCCGGAAAGCAGTGTTATTTCAGTCGATATACCGCCGACCGGGTCGATCGGTGGCTCAGGTTCAACGACGACCCCGCACGGTCCGACGAGCAAGCAGCCGTTGATCATGCTGTTGTCGCTGTAGATGCTAAGATCGGTGTCGGCGACATAGGCGTCGCGCGCGGCCTTGCCGGTCAAGGTGCCGGCTTCGGTGACGAGCTGGCCGTTGACGATCAGCTCGATCGACCCCGCCGGCGCACCCTCGGGCGCCGTCAATTCGGCCAAGTTGGCGATAAAGCCTGCAGGAATGTCGGCCGTGCCGGTGTTCTGGACCAGCACCGCCTCGGTCGGCTGGACGAAGATGTTCGATGCGCCGATGACACCGTCCGGGCGCTGCACAGCCGCGGGATCGTTCAGATCCCCTTGATAGCCCGCGTATTGCGGATTGAGCGCCAATTGGTCGAGGATCGTGCCGCTAGCGACATGGATCCGGTCGGCGGTGATATCAAGGTTGCCCGCCAGGGCGTTGTTCACCCCCGTGACAAAGATCGACCCGGTGGCGGCGTCGAGCTCGAACAGCCCGGTCTGGAATTCGAGGGTGTTGCCCGATTGGAAGCCGGTCGCTGCGATATCGCCGACGACACGGATCACGCCGCCGGAGACTTGCGTGTTGAGGTTGCCGGTGGCGAACAGGACCGTCCCGTTGGGATTGTCGATCGTGCTGCCTGCGGTCGGCCCGGTGATGCTGAGGTCGCCGATCAGCATGTCCGGTGTGGCCGACGCATTGCCATTGGCGAGGATGAACAGCGAGCCGCTGCTGATCCGCCCGAATTCGGCATTGGTCAGCGCGTAGCCGGTGCCGGTCAACCCGTCGCCGATCAGCGCCTGGGTGGCGTTGCTCGACTGCAGCGTGACCTGGCCTGTATTGCCCGCTTCAATTCCACCAGCAGCAGTGATGTCGATGTCGTTCGACCTCAGCAGCACCGAAGGCGCCGACCACAGCCCGCCGATCGTCGCGGTGCCGCCGGCGCTCGCTTCGATCGTCTGCGCGTTGATCGCCCCGGCCGAAAGACCGGTTCCAGCGGCGGCTTGGAAGCGACCGGTCGAAACAGGGCCGCCGATGGTGATCGAACCGCCGGTAACCACAGGCGCGGCGTTCAAGACCAGCGAGGCGTTGAAATTATCTACCCCGCCCGCGGCGATGAACATCGAACTGTCGGCGAGATAGGTTCGACCGGCTAGCGCGGTGGTGATCGCGCCGAAGTTCATGTTGCCGCTGGCCATGACCAGGAAATTCCCGCCCGCGGTGATATTCCCGGTGCTGACCGATCCGAGGGAAGCGAAACCGACGGATTCGGCGCCCGCGACATTGCCGACGGTGACCGAAGTTGCCGAAGCGATCCCGACCGAGAAGCCATCTTCGGCGGGACCTTGCGGATTGACCAGTCCGGCCGAGATCGCGCCGAGGTTGATCGCGCCATTGGCGTCGCCGCCGACTTGGACGCCTGACGTCAGGTTGCCTCCGGTAACCGTTCCGCCCGACGAGAAATCAATCCTCCCTGCGGCAAGGGCACCGCCCATGGCGATCGATCCCTCGGCGTCGATCTGGATCGCCTTGTCGTCGCTTGGGTCGATTGAAAGGCCCGCGACCAGGTCGCCCAGCGTCACATCGCCGCCGGCCAGGATGTCGATTTGATTTCCAGCGTCCACATCGTCCGTGTCGACGTCGCCCCCGGCAAACAGCCCTACGAAGCCCTGCGCGTCGATCGCGCCCGTGCCGATGCCGCCCAAGGCTTGGGCGTGAACGGAGTCGAAGGAGGTAATGTTGCCAGTGGCGATGTCGCCGCCCGAATCGAGCCAGATGCTGACACCCGGCACGAACGACAGCAGCGTGACTTCGCCAAAGCCGAACACCGCCAGTTGGCGGGTAACAAGATCGCCGGTGTCGATGTCGCCGTCGGCAATTGCCGTAATCGATCCGCCAGCGAGGCCGCCTTCCGCGAGAATGTCGCCGGTATCGATATTGCCGCCAGCGGTCAGATACACCGAGCCGTCCCAGAAGCCTTCGCTGTCGTCAAAACCACCAGCTTCAAGGTCAAGGAGCGTCATGCTGGTGCCCGCGTCGGCCGCGATATTCGTGTCGCTGTCGATACTGCCGCCGGTGATCGAACCGGTTGCGGCGAGGTCGACGTCGAACGCACTGAGGTCGCCGAAGATGAGGTCGCCAGCTGTGGTTAGTGCCAAATCGCCAGGAATGGTAACATTGCCGACGGTGAGGTCGGCCACCGTCGTGGTAAGGTCAATGGAATAAGCGATAAGGTTGCCCAGCGTCAGGGATGCGCCGGTCGCGTCGATCAATCCGCCCGCCGTAATGTTGCCGGTCGTGACGTCGCCAGCGGCGTTGAGCGTCACATCGATGCCCGCACCGATCGTGCCAGTCGAAAGATCGCCGGTAACCGCGGTCAGCAACACGTTGTCGGAAGCGCTGACGTTGCCGATATCGATCGAGCCGCCGGTCAAGTTGACGTCGCCGGCGAGTGCGATGACATCGCCGCCAACGATGTCGGTCGGGTCGATGGTCACGAACGTACCGGCGCTGATGTCGAGGAAGCTCATCGATCCCGTCGCGCTCGCCTCAACCGATCCGCTCTGGGCGGTGGCGTTTCCGAACGCCATGTTGCCCCCCGCGCCAAGCGCGATTGAGGTCCCCGCCAGCAGGTTGCCGAGGTTCATATTGCCGCTAGCTGTCGCCAGAACTTCGGTTCCTGCCGTGATATTCGCGGTGGTCAGCGCGCCAAGGGACGCTAAGCTGACACCCTCAGCCCCCGCGACACTGCCGACGGTGATGGAGGTGCCCGACGAGAGTTCGACCGAAAATCCGTCTGCGACGGGACCTTGAGGATTGACTAACCCCGCTGAGATATTCGCAAAGCTGAGCGCGCCATCCGCATTGCCGCCCAACTCATCACCCGTCGTGATATTGAGGCCGGTGACCGATCCGGCCGCGGAGAAATCTATTCCGCCGGCCGAGTTGATATTGCCAACCACAATTGAACCGCCGCTTTCGAGACCGACCGCGTCTTCGGTACTTGGGCTTACTCCCGCGACGAGATCTCCCAAGGTCATGTTGCCCGTCGAGATCATCTGGATGAAACTATTGGCGTTGATATCGCCGGCATTGATCGATGTGCCCGCCGCCTGGAGGCTGCCGGTCGAGACCGGGCCGAGGATCGTGATCGTGCCGGCGCTGGCTATCGGTGCCGCGGCAAAGATCACTTCAGGATCGCCGTCATTGTCAACGTTCCCTACGAGAAGACCCTCAGGCACGTCGGCGAGGTAGGTTCGGCCGCTTGAACCGGCGGTGATGGCGCCGAATGACATATTGCCACCCGCGAGACCTAGGACATCACCGCCCGAGCTGAGATTGCCGGTGGTCAGCGCGCCGAGGGTCAGGAAGGCCAGTCCTCCGGCACCCGCGACGTCGCCCACGCTGATGGACGTTGCCGAATTGAGGCCGACGGAGAACGGGTCGCCGGTCGGGGGCTGCGGATCGATCAGCCCGCTCGAGATGTTACCGAAGCTGATCGCTCCGTCGGCACTGGCAAACACCACTTCGCCCGACGTGATGTCGAGGCCGGTGACGGATCCGTCGGCCGAGAAGTCGATGCCGCCCAGCGCAGTGACATCGCCGACATTGATCGAGCCGCCGGCGTCGAGGCGGACCGCCTTGTTGCTGTTCTGGTCGATGGTTACGCCGGCGACAAGGTTGCCCAAATTCATGTCGGTCCCCGACGTGACCTGGATATTGCTGTCCGAGTTGATGTCTCCGGCGGTGACGGAGTCGCTGGCCTCGATGTGAACGAACCCGCCATCGACATTGCCGACGTCGACCAAGCCGCCTTGCGCCTCGACGATCACGTCGCCCGAATTGCCATTGAGATTGCCGGTGACAATGAAACCCGCCGCATTGAGGTTGAGGCCGAGGATGCTGTCGAGGTTGGCGCTGGTGTAGATGTTGAGGCCGGAAGTGATGTTGATCGCGTTGGCGAAATAGGTTCCGGCGTTGGTCGGCGGCTCATTGTTCGCATCGGGAACGAAATTGCCCGCGGTAAGCGTCAGAGTCCCGCCAGCCGTCATCGAACCATTGTTGGCGAACAACGACAAGTTGCCAGGGGTGACGAAGGTGAAGTCACCGTCGACAACGACGTCGCCGTTGAGCACCGAGATCGAATCTACGCCCGCAGTCAATTCGTTTTGGCCGAGTTGGACCAGGAAATCGAGCGAGCCGATATTGCCGTCGCTATTGAGGAAGACAACCCCGCTGCCGCCCAAGGACGTCCTGTTGCCATTGGGGATTCCGATCCCGGATGTGGCGACAGCCGTGCCATTGATGGTGCCGGCAATGAGAGTGCCGCGCTGGTCCGGAATGAGGAAGCGATTAGTAACCAGAACGAGGATTCCGCCGTCGCCGCCGACCGTGGCATTGCCGCCCACTGCGGTAGCGCCTCCGTCGCTGCCAAAGCCCGCGTCTCCCCCGGTGGCGTCGGCCGTCAATTGAGCAAAACCGACGTCGAGCGTAGATCCTCGCACCAGCAGCAACGCAGTGCCGTCTTGCGCGTCGCCGCCAGTGCCTCCATTGCCGCCGAGACCGGCAGTGCCGGACGCGCCGTCGCTTCCGTTCGGCGAGCCGAAGCCGGCGAGCCCGCCCCCGCCCGCGCTGCCAGAAAAACCGCCATCGCCGCCGCGGCCGCCGGTGGCGCTCGCATTCAACTCCGCGAAACCGATGGTTGCGAGGCCAAGGTTGCTGCCGGCCGCCTGGGGACTGCCGCTGGCGGTTCCGATTGTTGCACGTCCACCGATGCCGCCGCCTCCGGCGCCTCCGGACCCCGCGTTTCCGCCGTTGCCGCCGTTGCCGCCGTCGCCGCCCGGCAAGGCATCGCCCGATCCGCCATTGCCGCCAGCGCCACCCGCGCCGCCGCTGCCACCGCTTCCGCCCCAGCCGCCCTCGCCGACAGCGCTGGCCGATGCGAAGTCGATCGTGAGTTGCCCGTTGCCGGCGTTCGCGAAGATGCCCGCCACGCCGCCGGTTCCGGTTCCGCCTGCGCCGCCTAGGCCTCCGGCGCCGCCTGGGCCACCCGCAGATCCGTTTTCGCCCTGGTTTCCGCTGGCGCCGTCAATACCGTTCAGGCCGTTAGCGCCCAACGCGCCGCCGCCGCCGTTGCCGCCAAAGCCGTCGGCGCTGACGAGTGCGGCGGTCTCAACGCCGGTGATGGTGATCGAGCTCGGGCCCAAGTCGCTATTGGCCGATGCAATCACGGCATAACCGCCAAAGCCATTTCCGCCTATTCCGCCATTGGCACCGAACTCGAAGAAGCTGTCGCCACCGAAGTCGGTCCCGTCGCCGCCATAACCGTCCGCGCCGACGTTCGCGTAGCTTCCAATGGCAATATCGCCGTTTATTGCGACGATCTCCGCACCGCCGTTATTGTTTTGGGGATCGCTGATGTCGCCGCCACCGAAGCCATCGCCACCGATGAGGCCATCGCCGCCCCAGCCGTTCGAGCTCAGCGAAGCGTTGCCCAAGACCGATACGTCGCCGCCGTTCGCAACCAGAATGGTGTCGCCGCCGGTACCGGTGCCGCCGGTGTTGCTTGCGCTGCTCCCACCCCAGCCTTCCGCTTTGATCGAGGCGTCACCAACGGTGAGCGTGCCTGAGGATGCGCCGATTGAGGCCGTGCCGCCTGTGCCATCGCCGCCGGGGCCTTCACCGCCGATTTGCGAGCCGCTGTCGCCGCCATAACCCGACGCGCCGACTTGCGCTAAGCCTTCGACCGACAAGCTCGAGGCGCCAGTGCCGACGCTAGTGATTTGGGCGAACCCGCCAAAGCCATCGCCCGCAGCGAAACCGCCAAAGTCGTAGCCGCCATAGCCTTTGGCCAGCAGGGTTACGTTGCCAATGACGTTGACGCTATTACCGCTGGCCGCCGACAGCGTGACAGTGCCGCCGAAGCCGTCCCCGGCGCCGCCGCCGACTCCGTCACCGCCGTAGCCGTTGGCGGTTGCGAAAAGGCCGCCGCCAAAATCGAGCAAATTGCCGCTATCGCCGGTCGCGCCCTGGCTCGACATGGTGATCGTTCCGCCTTGGCCGATGCCGCCGACCCCGCCGGTCGAGCATTGCGAGCATTCGCCTTCGACATTGGCGCGCCCGTCGGCATCGAGGTCGGCCGAATCACTGACCGTAAGCGTCGAATCGCCATCGCGGGCATAGATGCCGATGAAGCCGCCGATACCGTCACCACTATTAGTCGTGCTGCTGATGTAATCACCGGTCCCGACCGCGCTGGCATAAAGCCCTCCAGCGATGCTCAGGCTTCCGGCGTTGAGGGCCTGAACATAAATATCTCCGCCCTGGCCATCACCCGCATCGCTGAGGCCTCCGGCGCTGCCGCCTTGTCCGTCGGCGGAGAGGAATAGCGAGCCCTGCGCGTCGAGGGTGGCGTTATTGGCATAGGCTTCGGCATGTCCGCCCTCGCCGAGCCCGCCGTTGCCACCAAACCCGTCGGCGTCATAGGCGTCACCGCCGAAACCGTCGACGGTCAGCCACGAATAGGCTCCGATCGCCAGGCTTCCGCCATTGCTGCTGCTGAAATAGGCAGAGCCCCCTTGGCCTTCGCCGCCACTGGCAAGGCCGTCGCCGCCACGGCCGTCGGCCTGGATGGACGAATAATCGCCGACCGCAACGCTTCCGCCATTGGCGAACAATTGCCCGAACCCGCCTTGGCCATAACCGCCATTATTGGCCTCGCTGCTGCCGCCGCTACCATCCAGATATTCGTAGATGCTACCAGTGATGCCGAGCGATCCATTGGTGTCGGCGAGGACCGTGGCATCGCCGCCAAGCCCGTCGGCGCCGTCGCCGGTCGCGCCAAGCGCGTTGCCGCCACTGCCATAGGCCGAGATCGAGACATATTCAGCGACCGCGATGGCGCTTCCGCCGGTGGCCGCAAGGATAATATCGCCACCAAGGCCGTCTCCGCCATCTCCGGTAAAGCCATTGCTGCCCAATCCATTGGCCGCCATCGTCAGCCGGCTGGCGAAATCCATTGTGTTGCTGGGCCCGGTATGGGCCTGGACATTGATGTTGCCGCCATCGCCGATTCCGCCAAGGCCGCCGGTCGGGGTAAACGGTCCGCACTCGCCGCAATCGTTGAAGTAGAATCCGCCTACGCCGTCGGCCGCCAGAGTGGCCGGCCCGGCCACATCCATCGACGAACCGCCGGAGGTGAAAACGTTGACCGTTCCGCCGAAACCGCCGCCGGCATCGGCGCCGAGAACTTGGGTATGTCCGCCGTAGCCGCTGGCGTCGGCATCGAATGTGTCGAAGACTGAGTCGCCGAGCACCATGTCGCCGCCGGTGGTCGATTGGACCAGGATCGTCCCGCCGGTGCCGTCGCCCGACTGGATTCCCGCGGTCGAGCTGTAGGCGCCAGTGCCAATCGCGCTGAGGCTCGTGTTACCGGCGACACTCAACGACCCGCCACCGGAGGTCATCAGCTGAACG
>DATHFE010000246.1:0-3167 GCA_035318245.1 Sphingomicrobium sp.
ATCAGCGCCCGCGCCAGCCCGCCGATGACCTCGGGATTGTCCGGCGCCATGTCGAAAATCTGGCGGAAGATCGAAACCGCGCGCGTCGCGTCGCCATCGGTCAGCACCTGCTCGCCCATCGCGATCAACGGTTCGATCTCGGCTTCCTTGGCCTGCGCCTCGCCCTTGACCGGCAATTGGGCGAGAATCTGGTCGAGCGCCTTCTTGATCGTCTCCGGCGTGCGGTAGGCGGTCATGTCGGCGACCGGCTGGCCCTGGAAGAAGGCGTAGACGGTCGGGATCGATTTGATCTGGAATTGCGCGGCGATGAACTTGTCCTCGTCGACGTCGATTTTGGCCAGCACCACGCCCTTGTCGGCATACTCCTTGGCGACGGCCTCGAGCGCCGGGCCCAACTGCTTGCACGGGCCGCACCATTCCGCCCAGAAATCGAGGATCACCAGGCTGGTCATCGATGGCTGGACGACCTCGCGATCGAATTTGGCGATCGCCTCGCGCTCGGCTTCGGTCATTCCCAAGGTCGCCACGTGGCTTCGCTCCAATCGATCGGTTGACTGCCATATGCGCATCCGCGAAGCGTGCAACAAGCGCCCGCTTAGATGTTGCGACACTCACAGGCCCATGCTAGGCGCCCGCCTTCACCCGATCGGAAGCTATTCTGATCGACGCCGAGCGGGCGTAGCTCAGGGGTAGAGCACGACCTTGCCAAGGTCGGGGTCGAGGGTTCGAATCCCTTCGCCCGCTCCAGTTTTTCTAGCGACGACATCGGCCGCGACAGAAATGCGGCCTTTCGCGCGCCCGAGGCGGGCGCGTTCGATCGGCATTTCTGCCGGGGATCTTCGCGTTACTCTGATTGAGGATCCAATGGCTTTTCCAAATCTTCCCGCCCCGCTTTCCGAAGCCCTTGCCGAACGCAAATATGCCGACGCCACGCCGGTCCAGGCCCAGGTGCTGGAGCCCGAGGCGGCCGGCCGCGACCTGATCGTCTCGGCCCAGACCGGATCGGGCAAGACCGTCGCCTTTGGCCTCGCCATGGCCGCGCAACTGCTCGACAGCAATGGCAAGGCACCATGGCCCGGCGCTCCCCTCGGCCTGGTCATCGCACCGACCCGCGAACTCGCGCTGCAAGTCGCGCGCGAGCTAGAGTGGCTGACCGCTAAGACCGGCGCGCGGATCATTTCCTGCGTCGGCGGGATGGACGCGATGAAGGAGCGGCGCGCCCTCTCCCAAGGCGCGTCGATCGTCGTCGGTACTCCGGGGCGGTTGCGCGATCACCTCGAGCGCGGCGCGCTCGACCTGTCGCACCTCGCCGTCGTCGTACTCGATGAAGCCGATGAGATGCTCGACATGGGTTTCCGCGAAGAGCTCGAGGAAATCCTCGACGCGACCCCCGCCACGCGCCGCACCATGCTGTTCTCGGCGACCATGCCGCGCCCGATCGTCGCGCTTGCGAAGCGTTATCAGCGTGACGCGCTGCGAATTTCCACCGTCGGAGAGGATCGCGGCCATGGCGACATCGCTTACCAGGCGGTCGCAGTCGCCCCCGCCGACATCGAGCATGCGGTGATCAACATCCTTCGGCTGCACGAGGCCGAGACCGCTTTGCTGTTCTGCGCCACCCGCGACAATGTCCGCCACTTGGCCAACAGCCTCAACGAGCGCGGCTTCGCGGTCGTCGCTTTGTCGGGCGAGCACAGCCAGGCCGAGCGCAACCACGCCATGCAGGCGTTGCGCGACCGCCGGGTGCGCGTCTGCGTCGCGACCGACGTTGCCGCGCGCGGGATCGATCTGCCCAGCCTGTCGCTGGTCATCCACGTCGAAGTTCCGCGCGACGCCGAGACGCTGCAGCACCGCTCGGGCCGTACCGGCCGCGCCGGCAAGAAGGGCACTGCGGTCCTGATCGTCCCCTATCCGCGCCGCCGCCGGGTCGAGATGATGCTGCGCGGCGCCCGGATCGACGTCGAATGGCTGGCCGCGCCGACCCCCGAGGCAATCCGCGCCGCCGACCACGAGCGGCTGCTGACCACCTTGCTCCAGCCGGTCGAGGTTGACGACGAGGATCGCGCCTTGGGCGCGCGCCTGCTCGCCGAGCAATCGCCCGAGGACATCGCCGCCGCCCTGGTCCGCGTCCATCGCGCCCGCTTGCCGGTTCCGGAAGATCTGATCGACGCCCGAGAGGGCCCGCCGAGCAAGACCGAAGGGCATCGCCCGGGTTTCGACGACATCGTCTGGTTCAAGATGAATGTCGGCCGCCGCCACAACGCCGATCCGCGCTGGCTCCTGCCCTTGCTGTGCCGCCGCGGCCATATCACCCGATCGGAAGTCGGCGCGATCCGCATCGCCGCGAGCGAAACCCGCTTCGCCATCCCGCGCGCCATGGCGACGCGCTTCGCCGAAGCGGTCAAGCGCACCGCCGGCGACGAAGGCGAAAGCGAAGTCGTGATCGAGCGCGCCGAAGGCCCGCCCGCGCCGAGCGACCGCGGCGACCGTGGCTCCGCGCCGCGTCCCCCGCGTCGTGTGTTGCAGCCGAGCAGCGCGCCCTCGCAGCGCCCACCTGTCCGCCATCACGCCAAGCCGTTCCGCGGCAAACCCAAGGGCCCGCGCACGCCTCGCTAAGGATTTGGTCTCGCCCATCCCTGCAATCCGCGATAGTTTCGGACTGAGGGGGCAAGCATGACCCAGATCCGCGCATTCTTCGACGAGCCGACCAAGACGGTCACTTACCTCGTGTGGGATGCTGCGACGCTGCGCGGGGTGGTGATCGACGCGGTGCGCGATTTCGATGCCGCGTCGGGCGCGGTCGGGTCGCGCTCGGTCGATATTGTGCTCGAAGCCGCCGCCCACGAAGGCGTCACCGTCGAATGGGCGCTCGAAACCCACGTCCACGCCGACCATCTGAGCGGCGCTCCCCTGGTCAAGGCGCGCACCGGTGCGAGGATCGCAATCGGCAAGCAGGTGAGCGAAGTTCAGGACGCATTCTGCCCGATGTTCGGAGTCGAAACCGCGAGCTGCTGCACCGACTTTGACCGGCTCCTCGCCGACGGGGACAGGTTGCAAGTCGGCGAGATGGCGATCGAGGTGCTCCACGTCCCCGGTCACACGCCGGCCGATGTCGCCTACCGCATCGGCGACGCGGCATTCGTCGGCGACACCTTGTTCATGCCCGA
>DATHFE010000247.1:0-2113 GCA_035318245.1 Sphingomicrobium sp.
GGCCGCGAGGTCAGCGATATCCTGCAATCGTGCACGCTCGTGCTGCGCTCGGGCGAGGTCGAGGAATGGGAGGCCGAGCAGCTCGCCTACAGCTATCGCCATTCCGAACTTCCCGACCAGGCGGTGGTCGTCGCGGCCAGGTTCGAAGGTGTTCCCGGCGATCCAAAGGTGATCGGTGCCGAGATGGACCGCATCGCCGCCGCGCGTGAGGAATCGCAGCCGTTGAGGAGCCGCACCGGCGGTTCAACCTTCAAAAACCCACCGGGCCACAAGGCGTGGGCCCTGATTGACGGCTCGGGTTGCCGCGGACTGACTCTCGGCGGCGCGCAAGTTTCGGAAAAGCATTGCAATTTCTTGCTGAACCTCGGTAGCGCGACCAGCGCCGAGATCGAGGCGCTGGGCGAGGAAGTCCGGCGCCGAGTGATGGCCAAGACCAATATTTCCCTCGAATGGGAAATCCAGCGAATCGGAGTCGCGGGTTGAATCGGGATTTGCCCAATAAAGACATGCATGTCGCGGTGCTGATGGGCGGCTGGTCGTCCGAGCGCGAGGTGTCGCTGATGAGCGGCAAGGGCGTCGCCGAGGCGCTGAAGGAGCGCGGGTGGAGCAAGGTCACCCTGGTCGACATGGACCGCAACGTCGCCCAAGTGCTGGCCGGGATCCGGCCCGACGTCGTCTTCAACGCGCTGCACGGCACGCCGGGCGAGGACGGGACGGTCCAGGGCATGCTCGACCTGATGCAGATCCCCTACACGCACAGTGGGCTCGAAACCTCGGTCATCGCCATCGACAAGGAATTGACCAAGATGGTGCTGGTCCCGGCGGGCATCCGCATGCCGGAGGGGCAGGTGGTCGCCAGCGAGAGCCTTCATGCCGGCGACCCGATGGCGCGGCCATATGTGCTCAAACCGGTCAACGAGGGCTCGTCGGTCGGCGTCGCCATCGTCACCCGTGACAGCAATTACGGCAATCCCATCGGCCGCGACGTCGAGGGGCCGTGGCTGCATTTCGAACGGCTGCTCGCCGAACCCTTCGTCAAGGGCCACGAGCTGACCGTCGCCGTGCTCGGCGGCGAAGCGCTTTGCGTCACTGAGCTGAAGCCCAAGGTTGGTTTCTACGACTATGACAGCAAATATACCGACGGCCTGACCGAGCATGTCTGCCCGGCTCAGGTCCCCGACGATATTGCGCAATCGATGCTCGACATGGCGGCGCGGGCGCACAAATTGCTCGGCTGCAAGGGCGCCTCGCGCTCCGATTTCCGCTGGGATGACGAGCAGGGCGAAGCAGGAGTCTATCTGCTCGAGGTCAACACCCAGCCGGGGATGACACCGCTAAGCCTCGTCCCCGAGCAGGCACGGCAGCGCGGCATCGGCTATGGCGAGCTCGTCGAGCGCATCATCGCCGAGGCGCTGTGAGCAGGCGCCCATCGAACAGCCGATCGCGCAAGCCCGTCAAGCGCGGCGGCGCTCCGCGCAGGATTGCCAGCGCGGCACTCCGGCCGGCTGGAGCAAACCGGCTGGCGCGGGGGGTCTTTCTTGCGTTTCTGCTCGCCATCGGCGTGGTTGTCCTGATCGCGCTCGAAATTCCGGCGAAGATCGGCGGGGAGGCGGGCGAGGCAGTCGGCCGCGCCGGCTTCACCGTCAAGCGTGTCGATGTTCAGGGCATCCACCGGATGAACGGCATGCCAGTCTATCAAATCGCGTTCGACCAGAAGTCGATGGCGATGCCGCTGGTCGACGTCAGCGCGATCCGCGAGCGACTGCTCAAATTCGGCTGGGTCAAGGATGCGCGCGTGTCGAGGCGGCTTCCGGACACTTTGGTGATCGACATCGTCGAGCGCGAGCCGGCGGCCCTGTGGCAGGACAAGCAGAGGCTATCGTTGATCGACAGCGAAGGTGTCGTGCTCGACCGGGTTGCGGTCGACAAGATGCCCGACCTTCCGCTGCTGATCGGCCCCGGCGCCAACGCCCAGGCGCGCGAATTGAACGCGCTGCTGGCTGGCGTGCCGACGTTGAAACCGCAATTGGCGTCGGCGACCTGGGTCGGTCAGCGGCGCTGGGATTTGAATTTCCAGTCGGGCGAAACCGTCGCTCTGCCCGAAGGCGATCGC
>DATHFE010000248.1:0-8446 GCA_035318245.1 Sphingomicrobium sp.
ATCGTCCTGGTGCCGCTGGTAATCACCGCGCTGATCGCTCTGGGCCGCAAACTCGATCGCGCTTGACCTCTTGAAAAGCCGCGCTGGACCTGCTCTTGGCGAGGGCGAGTCGCGGGGGTGGCGATGAGCGGCGTGTCCTTCAGGCAACGCTAGGAAAAGATTCGGGTAATACCCCCATCGGGGCGTCACCCGCCTGTCTTATTCGGGCTATAGCCGCCCCCAATCACTTTCTGAATCCGCGTTCTATTTCCATTGGGGGAAATCGTGAAAAAACTGCTTTTGCTCTGCTCGACGGCTGCCTTTTGCATGCCCGCCGCCGCCTTCGCTCAGTCGACCGGTTCGGTCGATTTCGAAAAAGACACGATCATCGTCACCGGCACTCGGACCAAGGACGTCGGCGGTGTCCAGGTTCCCGACACAACCAAGGCCAAGGCGGTCCTCACTCAGGAAGTCATCGCCCGCTCCAATCCCGGCCAGACGATCCTCGACACGGTCAATTTGGTCCCCGGCGTCAGCTTCCAGAACAATGACGCCTACGGCTCATCGGGCGGAACGCTCAACATCCGCGGCTTCGACGCATCGCGCATCAGCCTGACCTTCGACGGCATCCAGCTTAACGACAGCGGCAATTATGCGATCTTCTCGGGCCAGCAGCTCGACCCCGAGTTGATCGAACAGGTCAACGTCAATCTGGGCTCGACCGACGTCGACTCGCCGACCGCTTCGGCCGTCGGCGGAACGGTCAACTACCGCACCATCCTGCCGCAGAAGGAAATGGGCGTCCGTGCCCTAGTCTCGATCGGCGAGTTCGATTTCCACCGCTTTTTCGGTGTCTTCCATACCGGCGAGATCGGCCCCTGGGGCACGCGCGCTTTCATTGCGGCCTCAAGCGCCAAGAACGACAATCCGTTCAACAATTACGGCAAGGTCAACAAGCAGCAGTATAACGGCCGCATCTATCAGCCGCTCGGCGCCAACGGCGACTTCCTCAGCCTCGCCGGCAATTACAACGAAAACCGCAACCATTTCTTCGGCTCGTTGCCGCTGCGCACAGATCTGACGCAAAGCGCGACTGACCCGCGTCCGCGCAACGTCGGCCCGCTTTCGACTCAGCGCTACCCCCGCAACGGCGACGAGCGCGAATATGACATCAACTATCCGTGCAACACCGATACGCCGCAGACCGGCGTCGTCGACACCACGTCCGCGCCGACCCTTGACCTGGGAAGTTGCGGCACCGAGTTCGACCGCCGCTACAATCCGTCGAACACCGGCAACATCCGCGGCGCGTCGCGCTTCACGCTGGCCGAGGGCGTCGTTCTCACCGTCGACCCAAGCTATCAATATGTGAAGGCCAACGGCGGCGGAACGGTGATTGGCCGCGAAGGCGTCCGCACCATCGGTGGGGTCAATTACACCGGCTTCATTGGCGGCCAATATTACTTCGGCCGCGACCTCAATGGCGACGGAGACATTATCGATACTTGCTCGGCAACCGGAGCGTCCTGTTCAAGCACGAATTTCGCGGGCGTAACCTTGCTCGCGCCGAGCCAGACTCACACCGATCGCTACGGCCTGATCGCCGGCCTCCGCTGGGACATCAACCCCGACAATACGGTGCGCGTCAGCTACACGCTCGACGATGCGCATCACCGCCAGACCGGCGAGCTTGGCTTCCTCGGACGCGACGGCGAACCGGACGACGTCTTCCCGATCAACGATCCGATTTCCGACGTGAACGGCACCCACGTCCAGAAGCGCGACCGCAAGTCGCTGGCGCGGCTCAATCAGGTCTCCGGTGAATATCGCGGCGAATTCTTCGACGATCACCTGACCGTCAATCTTGGCATTCGGGCGCCGTTCTTCATCCGCAAATTGAACAATTATTGCTTCACCACCTCGGCTTCGGGCTTCGTCGATTGCTTCGGCCAAGATGCCGTGCTGGAAGCCGCTTATGCGTTGGCCAACCCGACGTTCCAGGGCCCGCAGAAGCGCACGTTCAAATATGACAAGTTGCTGCCGAATCTCGGCGTTGTTTACGACTTCACAGGTCAGATCAGTGCCTTCGTCAACTATTCGAAGGGCCTGTCGGTGCCGAGCACGGACAACCTCTACAATAGCTTCTTCTTCGCTCCCGACACTGACGAGGCAAGTCCGAAACCTGAGACCACGGACAGCTTCGACGGCGGCCTGCGCTATCGCAGCAGCAAGATCCAGGCGCAGGCCTCGGTCTGGTACACCAAGTTCCACAACCGGACGGCTTCTGCCTTCGATCCGGAACTCAACCAGTCGGTGTTCCGCAGCCTTGGTGACGTCAACAAGTGGGGTATCGACGGCTCGATCGCCTACAACCCATTCCGTCAATTGACGGTTTATGCCTTCGGTTCGTGGAATGACAGCAAGATCAAGGAGAACGTCCAGACTGGCGCCCTGCCCGTCGGCGTAACCTGCGATTCAGTCGACCCGAGCTCGGTCAATGGTCTTCGCAACTGCGCCTTCACCAAGGGCAACCGCGAATCCGGCACGCCGAAATATACCTACGGCTTCTCGGCTCTCGGGTCGCTCGGACCGTTCGATCTCGGCGTCACCGCCAAGCGCACCGGCCCGCGCACCATCTTTGATAATGGCGCGGTCATGTTCCGCGGCGACATCGGAGTCACCACGACGACTCCGGGACGCATCGTGCAGGAACAAATTTTCGGCGCGACCGCTCCCGCCTACTGGCTGGTCAACCTCGATGCGCGCTACAATCTCGCGCATCTCTCGCCGCAGCTGAACAAGACCTACTTCCAGCTCAACGTCTATAACCTGCTCGACAAATTCTACGTCGGCGGGTTCAGCGGCGGGCTGTCGCAGGCAACCTCGACCCGGACTTGCAATGCGACCTCGACACCAAGCTGCGTTCCCACAGTCACGGTCCCGACCTGGGGCGCTCCCCCGTTCGTCCAGATCGGTGCCCCGCGCACCATCTCCGGAACGCTCAACATCGGATTCTGATCTAAGGTTAGTATGCGTAAAATCGCGGCGTCGCCCGTCCGGGCGGCGCCGCTTTTTTGTGCCGCGTCCGCGTACTTGCCTGTTAACGAAAAATAAATTGCACTTCCGTTTGATCCGGTAGATAAATTCGCTTCCAGTGTGCCGACGCTGACTCTGATCCTTGAGGGCGGGATTTTTCCCGCCGATCAAGAGGAGGCAGCCATGTCGCGAGACGGCACAAGGATCATCGCCAACGCGCGAATGGGCATCAGCTGCGTGTTTCCGGTCGCCTGCCCCACCCGCGATGCCTGCCGCGCCCTGTTGGGAGGGCGGACATGAGCATCAAGGTCCGCCGCCGCATCCGCATTCCATGGAGCCCGTTTCATATCGCATTGGCACCGCCGGGCGGCGCGATGCTGCCGGTCCCCTATGTTATGCAAAGCGCAAATAATTGGTGCTGGGCAGCATGCGGCGAGATGTTGTTCCGCCACCGCGGGCAGCCTAGCCTGACGCAATGCGCGCTTGCGGCCGCGCAATTCCATCAGACATGCTGCATATCGCCAACGCCGTCAGCATGCGATCTCGGTTGCTGGCCGGACGAGGCATATCCAGCGCATGGGATGACGGTCACTCCTGTCTACAGCGCCATGACTGTCGCACAGGTTCAGGGGCAACTTGCGGCGGGTCGGCCGGTTCAGGTCTGCTATAAGTGGACCGGTGGCGATCAGACCCACGTCGCGCTGATCATTGGCGAGCATCCCAACGGCGATTTCGAGGTCCTCGATCCGTACCGCGACTATGGTCGGGCCGCGCGCCGCTTCAGCCAGATTACGGGCGCTTACGGCCTTGGCACGTGGATTCGAAGCTTCACTTTTTGAAAGGCGCGGACGATGGCGGCGGATAAGCTTGCACCAAATATCCTGAGCGACATCGCCGCGCAGATCGCGGAGCGCTTGCCCGCCAGCATGGAACTTGCCGCTCCCGGCGCGGCGCCAGGCCTCGGCGAGAGTCTCAAGATCGTCATGCTTCCGCTCGATGCCGTTAAATCCGGCGAGGGCCCGCTCGCCCAGCGAATCATCGAGACCGGCCAATGGCATCACCAGATCTATGCCGGGCGCAAAGCCGTCAATTTCGCGCGCTCGATCGCTCCCCCCGGTGCCCCGAACGGGCGTCATGAAGTCGTCGAAGTGGCGACATCGACGCTTCCGGAAGCGTTGAAGAAAAGCATTCAATGGGTCGACGCCAATATGCCCGACGCGACGGACGCGGAGGTGTTGGTGGCGCCCGCTTACTTTCTCACCGGCCTGTGGATCCGGGGCGAAACTGGCGATTCGGTCGTCATCTCGTCGATGGCGGACGGGCTAGACGGTTTGGACCTGAACCAGCGCATCGACTCCGGGGAATTCCTTAGCCGGCTGGCAAATAATGAGCCCGTCCAGGGCCTTGGCCAATTGCCGAAGCTCCATGGGGACGAATCCGAAATAGGGGAACCGGCATGATCAAGTCACGATCCGCGGCAGCACTGTGCGCCTTTGTCGCCTTGGCGGGATGCAGCAAATCGCTTGAGGTAAAATCGATCACTGATGCTGGCCCGCGCGAGGGGATCGGCTATGTCCTGCCGTTCACGCAATATGCGATGGCTGTCACCTGGCGGCTCGATTACTGCCCTGAAGGCAACCAGCTAAGCACAGTCGGCGAGGAAAAGGCTAAGATTGCGGTCAAGGTCGATGCGGCCAGTGGAAGCGCCGATGACAAAAATCTCGCCTTCATGATCAATCCGCAGGATCTCCAGTCGATCACCAGCGTGACGACCTTCTCAGCGAAATGGCACGAGGGCCGCAACGTCCTGTCGACCATCAACGCGTCGGTCGAGGACCGATCGGCGCAGATTGTCGGCAATTTGGTCAAGACCGCAATCAAGGTCATGCCGATGCTGGGGGCTCCGGGTGGGCCGGCGCTGGACGAGTCAGGAAAGCCCAAGCTCGCGCCGATGCCATGCGCTGACGACATGTCTAAGAAACTGAAGGCCGCCAAGACCGCGAAAGGCCGACTCGACGCAGAGAATGACCTTGTGGAAGGGGCGACCGGAGCGGTGAAAGAGCGCGGCGACCAGATCACATTGATGGGGGCGTTGATCGACGAAGGTTCCAAGAAGAAGCTTGCCGACGCGATTGAGGTGTTGGCGAACGCAAAGGCGAGGCAAACCGCTGCCGCGGAAGCGCTCACCAACGCACTCAAGCCGATTTCATTCTCGCGCAAATTCCTGTGGCCGCTCGACAGCAACACATTCAGACATGGCCCCGTCACGATTGACCCCAATGTCCTAAGCAGCTGGATCCACGGCGGACGTGCCGATCCCGTTTTTCTTCAAATAGAACGTATCGGCACCTTCGGCCGCGAGACGGACGGGAATGCACCTAATCCCGTCCCCGCCGCCACGGTAAAGGGCCTCCGTTACCGCATGCCGGCCTCGGGCAAGCTCGTCGCCTGTTCCGTTTCGCCTTGCGCATCGATCGATTTCGATACGGTCGTGGCAAGCTTCAACGGCCCGGTCGCGCAGCTCGGCTATGTCAATGTCCTGCCGTTCCGCAGCCGCGCCTTCGGCAGCAATAGTTTCTCCGCCGAGTTCGCGCTGGATGGCAGCCTCAAGTCAGTCGGCTATGAGCAGAAGACCGCTCCCGCCGAGGTCGCGACCGGTGCGCTGGCGGATGCCGCCGACCAACTCTCCGGCGTCCTTAGTCCGACCGCGCGGTTGCAAGCTAGCACCTCCTATTTGACCGCGCTCAAGGCGCGCCGCGACGCGGTCGAGGCCCTGAAACCCAAGGTCGATGATCCCGTCGCGACGGAGAAAGCGGGACTCGATGCGGAAACGTCCCTGCTCAATGCGCGGCTGGCCAATCTTCAGGCAGAGATTGCGCTCGAGGAGCTCAGGGCAAAACGACTGCAATAGGAGGCGATCATGGCCAATAAAACCGCAAACCTTCCCTGGTACTCCCTCGCGGTGGGATTGATCGTCATTATTGCCTTCGGGTGGTTGTGTTACTTCATGATCGAGAAAAGCCAGGTGTTGGGGCCGAATGAGCAGTTTCGTTGGGATCGGCTGCTGCTCATTTTCAATTCTGTCCAGGCGATGGCAGCCGCTGCTTTGGGCGTGATGCTCGGCACAGCGGTCCAGCAAGGGAAGGTCGATACCGCTGAAGCAAGTGCCGCGAAGGCCGAAGCGGACGCCAAGGCGAATCAGTCCGAAGCCAATAAGGCTGAGAACGCGCGCAAGCTTATCAATAGCCTTCAGCCACCGGGCGCCGGCGCCGGCGCCGCAGACCAAACCATTGCTCACTTGAAGACAATTCTGAACTGACGCGCGGCCTATTTGCCGAATTGACCGTCCCGTCCCGCTTGTGGCAATCGGCCTGTCCTCGCGGGTGTAGCTCAATGGCAGAGCAGCAGCTTCCCAAGCTGAATACGAGGGTTCGATTCCCTTCACCCGCTCCAAAGCAAGCATGCCGGGGGCATGCTTGAATTTGAAGCGCCCGCCGCAGGTGGGGCGTAGCGCATGCCGGAGGCATGGCGACTCTTGGAGCGCCATTCGCTGATTCTGGCAAAATCCCCACAATCGGCTATCATCCCCTTGGGGAGGGATCGCCGATGAACCTGCTGTTCTTGCTGGCCGCGCTCGCCGCGCAGCAGCCCGAGGCCCAGGACGACGCGTCCGAAGGTGTGCCGTGGCAGGCGCAAATCTATTCCAACTTCACCAATTGGACCGCGGAAGAGCTGGCCAGGCGCGATGAGTGGGATCTCGCCCATCGCTGCGGCGGTTCGCTGATCGCCGACGGCTGGGTGCTAACCGCCGCGCATTGCATTGATCAAAAGAAAGTCGACAAGGGCTATCGCATTCGCCTTGGCGCGCAATATCTCGATACCGACGAAGGCGTCACCTATCGCATCGACCGGATGGTCCGCCACGCCGATTACGATAAGCCGCGCCACCTCAACGACATCGCGCTGGTGCATTATGTCGCCGACGGCGACACCGACGACAGCGCGGCTGCAGCCCCGATCGAGCCGATCGCGCTTTACGATGATGATGGGATCGAGGCAGGCGTCGAAGTCTATGCCACCGGTTGGGGCCAGCTCGAAGAAGGCAAGGACAGGGGCTTCCAGGCCGAACTGACCGAAGTCGACTTGAAGACCGTCGATTGCGGCTCGCTCGCCGTCTATCGTGGGAAGACCGACGGCAACATGCTCTGTGCTAGCTCACCCGACAACGACACATGCACCGGCGACAGCGGCGGCCCGCTGGTTTTGGGGCAAGATCAGCCGGTCCTTGTCGGGGTCGTCAGCTGGGGGGACGGCTGCTACCGCGAGGGCGGCGCCGGCGTCTATGTCCGGATTGATCGCGACCATTATCGCGACTGGATCGACCGCGCGATGGCGTCCGACCCATCGATCAACGAGCTGCGTTAGCGGTCGTCGGGGCTGCCACGATCGTCGGGGCTGCCACGATCGTCGGGGCTTCCGCGTTCCTCGGGGCCGCCGCGATCTTCATCTTCCTCATCGTCGTTCGGTCCGAAATTCAGGGTCTCGATCGCCATATCGTCTCTCCCTCTTCAACGGCCACGGAAATTCGCACGAATTGCTCGCGGGCGATAGCCCCGCTCAGGCAAAGCCGATGTCACGGACGAAGGCCCGGAACCGTGCATCACGCGCCAGGGGGTCGAGCATCGGGTCGCTGACAACCGCGGTCAGCCCTGAATCGCCGACTCTCCGCGCTTTCTCCAATAACGCCATCGCCTCGTCCGGGCGTCCCCATTGGGCCATCACTTGCGCCTGCTGGTACAGCGCCGCGTCGCCAAGATCCTGGACCAGGGAATTGAACGCCGTCTGCGCCGCTTCGCGGTTGCCAGCGCGATGCTCCAGGATCGCGAGCCCGGTCAGCCGGAACATCGCGCTTTTCTCCACCGAAAGGGCTGCCCTCCCTTCCCCAAGCTTGCCCGTTTCCATCAGCGCGTTGCCAAGGGTGGCGTTGGCATTGGTCATGGCCGGATTAAGCTCGAGCGCGCGGCGCAAATGGCCGATGGCTTCGGTATAGTCGCGCGCTGCAAAATCGATCATCCCGGCCGCGCGATGGCTGCGCGGATTGAGCGGGTCCAATGCAACCGCGCGTTCGATCGCCGCCTTCGCTTCCGCGAACCGGCGCGCGCGCACGATGTAGAGCGCGTAGAGCAGCAAGATGTCAGCACTGCCGCGCCCATAGCGATACGCCAGGTCATAGAACCGGCGCGCTCCTTTCATGTCCAGCTGGCCCGCGAACATGGCATAGCCAAGCGCGAGGTTCCCCTCGGCCAGATCCGGCGCCAGGCCGACTGCCGTGCGCCCTTCGGCGATGGCGACGGCATAGGTCGGCTTGATTTCCGCCGCGGGCGCATAGGCACTGGCGATCGAGGCGAGAACCCGTGATAGGGCGGCATGG
>DATHFE010000249.1:0-16399 GCA_035318245.1 Sphingomicrobium sp.
CCGCCGAGCGCCGCCTTTGCGACATCGGCGCGCAATTTTTCGGCCAGCGCGCGGTTGTGCGCGGCGCGGGCGCGAAATTCCTCGCCATCGATGGCGATTTTGCTGTCGAGCCGCGGTCCGCTCATCCCTGCCACATCCCCGTTCGTCGAAACCTTATGGTCCACCGCGCGTAGCGTCCCCAAGGCCAGTTGCAAAGCGGCGGCGCCAGACCGGCCGCACACATGGGAGAAAGATATGCGCACCAAGACCCTCGTCCTGCTGCTCGGCAGCGCCAGCCTCGCGCTCACCGCCATGGCCTGCCGCCAGGGCGAAACCGGCAATCAGACCCAGGCCGCCGCGACCAGCGCGTCGGGGCTCGACCTCGCGGCGATGGACAAGACGGTCAAGCCGGGCGACGATTTCTTCGGCTACGCCAACGGCAATTGGGTCAAAAACACCAAAATCCCGGCCGACCGATCGTCGATCGGCGGCTTCTACATCGCCGACCAGGAGCGCGAGAAGAACAGCCGCGAGCTGATGGATGGAATCCTCAAATCCAACCCCGCCGCGGGCAGCGACGAAGCGCGCATCGCCGATTATTACAAAGCCTATCTCGACACCGACGCGATCGACCGTTCCGGGCTGGCCCCCGCCAAGGCCGATCTCGACGCGATCAACGCAATTGCCGACAAGCGCGCGCTTTCTGCCGCGATCGGCCAGACCATCCGTGCCGACGTCGATCCCTTGAACGCGACCAATTTCCAGACCGACAATCTGTTCGGCATTTTCGTCACGCAAGGGCTGAACACGCCGGGCGAGACGATCCCCTACATCCTCCAGGGCGGCCTCGGCATGCCCGAGCGCGAATATTACCTCAGCGCCGACCCCAAGATGGCGGCGCTGCGCGACAAATATCGCGGCTACGTCACCACCGTCATGAAGGAAGCCGGCAACCCGGACCCCGCCGGTGCGGCATCGCGGATCATCGACCTGGAAACCAAGATCGCCCGCGCCCACGCCACCCGCGAAGAGAGCGAGGACTTCACCAAGGGCGCGATGGTGTGGAGCCGCGCCGACCTCGAAAAGAAAGCTCCCGGGCTCGATTGGGGCGCGCTGCTCGGCGCCGCCCAACTCGGCCAGGCGCCCAAGTTCGAGGCCTATCACGCTGGCGCGATCCCCAAGCTCGCCGCCTTGGTCGGATCCGAGCCGCTGCAGGCGTGGAAGGACTGGCTGGCGTTCCACACGCTCAACCAACAGTCCAACGTCCTGCCCAAGCCGATCCGCGACGCCAGCTTCGCCTTCTTCGGCACCGCATTGAACGGCACGCCCGAGCAGCGCCCGCGCGACAAACAGGCGCTCAACGCGACCAGCAACGCGCTGCAGGATGCGGTCGGCAAGCTCTACGTCGCCAAATATTTCCCGGCGTCAGCCAAGGCCGAAATTGAGAAGATGGTGACCGGGATCAAGGCCGCCTTCGCCACGCGGGTCCAAGGGCTCGACTGGATGGCGCCGGGCACCAAGGCCGAAGCGCTGAAGAAGGTCGAAACGATCGTCGTCGGCGTCGGCTACCCCAACAGCTGGCGCGATTATTCGGCGGTAACGATCAGCCCGACCGACGCTTATGCCAACCAGGAAGCGGTCGGCCTCGCCGAATATAAGCATCAGCTCGCCAAGATCGGCAAGCCGATGGACCGCTCCGAATGGTGGATGCCGCCGCAACTGGTCAACGCGGTCAATCTGCCGGTGCAGAATGCGCTCAATTTCCCCGCGGCGATCCTCGTCCGCCCGTTCTTCGATCCCAACGCCGACGCGGCCTATAACTACGGCGGCATCGGCGCGACCATTGGGCATGAGATCAGCCACAGCTTCGACAATAATGGCGCGGCGTTCGATTCGACCGGAAACATGCGCAACTGGTGGACCCCGGCCGACCTCGCCCACTTCCAGCAATCGGGCAAGGCGCTGGCCGACGAGTTCGACACCTACGAGCCGTTCCCTGGGCTGCACGTCAACGGCAAGCTGACATTGGGCGAGAATATCGCCGACGTCGCCGGTCTCTCCGCCGCCTACGACGCCTATCATGCGTCGCTGAACGGCAAGCCGGCGCCGGTGCTGGACGGTTTCACCGGCGACCAGCGTTTCTTCCTCGCTTACGCGCAATCCTGGGCGACCAAGATGCGCGACGAGGCCCTGCGCGCGCGGATCGCCACCGACGGCCACGCGCCCGGCCAGTACCGCGCGCTGACCGTCCGCAACCTCGACGGATGGTATACGGCGTTCAACGTCCAGCCGGGCGAGAAGCTCTACCTGGCGCCCGACAAGCGCGTGAAGGTGTGGTGATCGCGCAGCGCTAATCTGCTATCGAATTCCCATCTGCGGAGGCGATCATGACGCAATGGGAATTCAAGGGCCGCGAGCTGGTCAATTGCACGTGCACCTATGGCTGCAACTGCCAGTTCAACGGGCTGCCGGACAAGGGCCATTGCTACGCTGTCGCGGGAATCGCGATCGACGAAGGCCATCATGGCGACACCCGCCTCGACGGGTTGGGCATTGCCGCCATCTTCAAATGGCCGGGTGCGATCCACGAAGGCAATGGCGAAGCGATCGCGTTCGTCGATGAACGCGCCGACGGGGCCCAGCGCGAGGCCCTGCTGCGCATCATGACCGGGCAGGACACCGATCCGTTCGCGACGATGTTCGCGGTTTACGCCTCGACCGTGGTGACGATGCACCCGCCGGTATTCACCAAGATCGCCTTCGACGTCGATGTCGATGGCCGCCGCGGCCGCTTGTCGATCGCCGATTACGTCGAAATGACCGGAGAGCCGATCCGCAACAAGGTCAGCGGCGAGGAATCGCGCGCGCAAATCGTGCTGCCCGACGGGTTCGAATATGAAGTCGCCGACATCGGCAGCGCGTCGAGCAAGTCGCAGGGTCCGGTGCAGGTCGATTTTCGCGACACATATGGCCAGTTCGCTTTTCTCCATCTCGGCAGCCACGGCGTCGTTCGCGCCCGATGAATGATCTGACCGGCGCGGAGCGGCTGGCGAGGCGGAGCCGCGCTGTCACCTTGCTCGCCCTCGCCGCGATGACCCTCCTCGCCTGGGCGTGGCTGCTTGAGGGCGCCGGCATGGGCTCGGGCGCCATGGCGATGAAATGGGATGCGGGGCGCTTCCTCACCGCCGCTGCCATGTGGTGGGTGATGATGATCGCGATGATGCTGCCCAGCGCCGCTCCGCTGATCCTGCTGTATGCCCGCGTCCATCGCCACAGCGGCGACGCCCCGCCGACCGCCCCGTTCCTCGCCGGCTATCTCGCCATCTGGCTCGGCTTCGCGTTGCTCGCGGCGGCGCTCCAGGCGCTGCTCGAGCGGCAAGGTCTCGTGTCTGCGATGACCATGGCCACGGACAGGCCGTGGCTGTCGGCGGGCTTCCTCATCGCCGCCGGAATCTATCAGCTGACGGCGCTCAAGGACGTCTGCCTTTCATCCTGCAGAACGCCTTCCGAATTCCTCACCCGCCACTATCGCCCCGGCGCCAAGGGCGCATTGCGGATGGGGCTGATTCACGGCACCTATTGCGTCGGCTGCTGCTGGCTGTTGATGGCCTTGCTGTTCGTCGGCGGCGTCATGAATCTCGCGTGGATCGCCGCACTCACTCTGCTCGTCATAGCCGAGAGGTCGCTTCCCGGCGGACCGTGGATCGCCCGGATTAGCGGTGTTCTATTCATCCTCTCGGGCGCAACAATCCTGCTCGTCTAGGCCCCGATCAATTCGCGCCCGATCAGCATCCGCCGCACCTCGTTGGTGCCCGCGCCGATGTCGAGCAATTTGGCGTCGCGGTAATAGCGTTCGACGGGCCAGTCCTTGGTGTAGCCGGCGCCGCCCAGCGCCTGCACCGCTTCGTTTGCCACGCGCACCGCATTCTCGCTTGCCAGCAAGATCGCACCCGCCGCGTCGAACCGCGTCGTCCGTCCGGCATCGCAGGAGCGCGCGACCTGGTAGACATAAGCCCGCGCCGAATTCAGCGCGACATACATGTCGGTGACCTTAGCCTGCATCAGCTGGAAGCTGCCGATGGCCACGCCGAATTGCTTGCGCTCGCGGACGAACGGCAGGACCACGTCGAGACACGCCTGCATGTTCCCAAGCTGGATTCCGGCGAGAACGGTGCGCTCATAATCGAGCCCCGACATCAGCACGCCAACCCCGCCATTCTCGGGGCCCATGACGTTCTCGGCGGGTACGAAGCAATCGTCAAAGATCAGCTCCGACGTGGGCGACCCGCGCATCCCCATCTTGTCCATTTTCTGGCCGATGGAGAAACCGTCCATGCCTTTTTCGATGAAGAAGGTGGTGATCCCGCGCGATCCCTCGCCGGTCTTGGCATAGACCACCAGCACGTCGGCATATTCGCCGTTGGTGATCCAAAATTTTGTGCCGTTGAGGCGAAATCCGTTGCCCGATTTTTCGGCCTTCAACTTCATTGACACGACGTCGGACCCCGCACCCGATTCGCTCATCGCCAACGCGCCGACATGCTCGCCCGAAATCAGCTTGGGGAGGTATTTGCGCTTCTGTTCGTCGCTCGCCCAGCGGCGGATCTGGTTGACGCATAAATTGCTGTGCGCGCCGTACGAAAGCCCGACCGACGCCGAAGCCCGCGCCACTTCTTCCTGCGCCACAACATGCTCGAGATAGCCAAGGCCAAGCCCGCCAAATTCCTCCTCGACAGTGATCCCATGCAGGCCGAGCTCGCCCATTTGCGGCCACAAAGCGCGCGGGAACTCGTCCTTCTCGTCGATCTCCGCCGCGATCGGCGCGATCCTGTCGGTGGCGAAGCGCCGCGTGCTCTCGCGGATCATCTCCGCATTCTCGCCAAGGTCGAAATCGAGGCCGTGGTCCATGTCTCTCTCCCGTTGCGTTCGCGCCTAGCATCGCCCCCGCGAATTGAACAAGACGAACTGCCCCCCTATGTGCGCTGCAGCATCTTTTCCGGAGCTTGGCCCCCAATGACCACCGACCCCATCGTCATCCTTAGTTACGCTCGCACCCCGATGGGCGCCTTCCAGGGGGCGCTGTCCGGCGCAACCGCTACCCAGCTTGGCTCCGCGTCCGTCAACGCGGCGGTCGAGCGCTCCGGCGTCTCGCCCGATGCGGTCGAGAAAATCTTCATGGGCTGCGTCCTCCCCGCCGGGCTCGGCCAGGCCCCGGCACGCCAGGCAGCACTCGGCGCGGGCCTCCCCCAGTCGGTCGAGGCGACCACCGTCAACAAGGTCTGCGGATCGGGCATGCAGGCGGCGATCTTCGCCCACGACATGCTCGCCGCGGGCAGCGCCGATGTGATCGTTGCGGGCGGCATGGAGAGCATGACCAACGCGCCCTATCTGATGAAGAAGCACCGCGCCGGTGCGCGCATCGGCCACGACACCATCTACGATCACATGATGCTCGATGGGCTGGAAGACGCCTATGAAGCCGGCCGCGCCATGGGCACCTTCGCCGAAGATGCCGCGCGCGAATATCAGTTCACTCGAGCGGCGATGGACGAATATGCGATCGAATCGCTCAGCCGCGCCAACGCCGCGATCCAGTCCGGCGCGTTCGACCGCGAGCTGACCCCGGTCACCGTCGCCACCCGCAAGGGCGACCTCATAGTCACCACAGATGAGCAGCCGGGCAAGGGCAATCCGGACAAGATCCCGGAGCTAAAGGCCGCCTTCGCCAAGGACGGCACGATTACCGCCGCGACCAGTTCGTCAATCAGCGATGGCGCAGCCGCTTTGGTGCTGACTCGCCAGAGCGTCGCCGACAAGCTCGGCCTGACCCCGATCGCACGGATCGTCGCCCACGCCGCCCACGCTCAGGCCCCGGCCAAGTTCACCTCGGCCCCGGTTCCTGCGCTCAAGAAAGCGCTCGAGCGCGCCGGCTGGAGCCAAAGCGACGTCGACCTCTACGAAGTCAACGAAGCCTTCGCCTGCGTCGCCATGATCGCCATGCACGACCTCGGCATTTCGCGCGACCGGATCAACGTCAACGGCGGCGCCACCGCGCTGGGACACCCGATCGGCGCGAGCGGCGCCCGCATCCTCGCGACATTACTGGCCGCCCTCCAAAACCGCGGCGGCAAGCGCGGCCTGGCCAGCTTGTGCATCGGCGGCGGCGAAGCAACAGCGATGGCAGTGGAGTTGGTCCAGGCCTAATGCAACAAGCCGCGCTGACCCTCGCATCGCTGCTGATCGTGGCCACAATGCTGGTCCATTCACTATTGGGCCAGCGGCGGATCATCCGGCCGTTGCTCGACGATGGCACTGGCGTAATGCAGAAGCCGCTCGCACGCTTCATCGTGCCCTTTGCCTGGCATCTGACCAGCTTCATCGGCTTTATCGTCGCGGCTATCCTATTCGCTTGGGCGTGGATGCCCGACCAGGCCGTCATTATCGGTCTTGCCGCGACTGGCGTGGTTTTCACCGCGGGGGGAATCTGGGATGCGATCGGAAGCGAGCGCCGGCATGTTGGCTGGCCGCCATTGACCCTGATCGGACTTCTCGCGTTGATTGCATTGGCGACGGCCTAGCGACGATCAGTCGAGCGTCTCGCCTTCGCTCGTTCCCCACAAATCCTTCTGCGCGATAAAGCCCCCGCGCTTGCCGATGGCGATGTGGCACCAGTTGCCGTCGCATTTGTCGATGCGGCCGACGACGCCGGGCTCGGCCTTGTAGGCGACGCGGCTTGCGTCCGACGCTTCGGCGCGGATGTTGCGCGGAGCTCCCGGCTTGATGATCGCGGTGCGCTGGTCGCTGAGCAGCGTCACCAGCATCCAGCCCTTGGTCCCGTCGGGGTCCTCGATCAGCCGCCAGTTGGGATAGGTTTTGACCACCCGGATCGGCAGGTCGCGGCGCTTGTAGAGCCACACGCCAGGGTAATTCTTGCCCGGCCCGGTGCGCATCATCGCCTCGCCGCTGGCGATAGATGCCCAGTAAGGCGGGGTCTTGTCCTGCGCTGCTGCCGGAACCGCCAGCGCCATCACGCACGCCGCGATCAACCCCCGCCGCACACTCACGCCCCGGTCAAAATCCGGTCGACCAATTGCTTCACCGTCGGCACGAAGCCGTTCGAGTAAAACGGATCGGTCTTGAAGCGGAACGCCGAATGGCCGGCGAACATCAGATTCTCTTCGGTCGGGCCGCCATGGGCAATGTCCTGCAGCGTCTTCTGGATGCAGAACGAGCGCGGATCGGCCAGCCGCCCGGTGGCGTTCTTCTCATTGTCAGCCCAGGACGAGAAAGCGCATTGCGACAGGCAGCCCATGCAGTCGGACTGGTCCTTGCGGATGATCTGCTTGTCTTCGGGCGTCACGAAAATCAGCGTCTCGTCGGGCGTCTTCATCGCCTCGGTAAAGCCCGCCGCGTACCATTCGCGGGCGTGCTGCAGATCGCCCTTGGTCACCCAATAATTCTTCTTGGTGCCGACCCCGACATCGAGCTCGAACGCGTGGTCGCCAAGCTCATCCTTGGTGAAGGCGATCTGGCGGTGCGAGCGATCCTCAAGCCAGCGCAGGAACGGGTTGCGAACCGCCGATGAATAGAAACCGGTCGGAGAGAAGCGGTGGAGCAAAATGTCGCCTTCCTCGAGCGTCATCAGCCGCGCTTTCCACCCCGCCGGGATCGGGCTTTCCTGGGTCAGAAGCGGCCGCGTTCCGAACTGGAACATGATCTGCCCCAATTCGTCATTGTCGATCCAATTTTCCCATTCCTTCAAATTCCACACGCCGCCGGCCATGACGATCGGCACGCTGTCGGCAATGCCGCCCTCGCGCATTGTCGTGCGCAAATCGGCGACCCGCGGGTAAGGATCCTGCGGCGCGCGCGGGTCTTCGGCGTTCGACAGGCCATTGTGCCCGCCGGCCAGCCACGGATCCTCATAAACCACCGCCGACAGCCATTCGGCCGCCTTGTGATAGGCCCGCTTCCATAGAGCGCGGAAGGCGCGGCCGGAGCTGATGATCGGCAGATAAGTAACGCCATGCGACGCCGCGATCTCGCTCAATTTGTACGGCATGCCGGCGCCACAGGTGACCCCCGCGACCAGGCCCTTGGTGCGCGACAATACGCCTTCGAGCACGCGCTGCGCGCCGCCCATTTCCCACAGCACGTTGATGTTGATCGCGCCCTTGCCACCGGCGATCTCATAGGCCTTCTTGACCTGCGCCACGGCGCCGTCGATCGCGTATTGGATCAATTCCTCATGCCGCTCGCGTCGGTTCAGCGCGTGATAGACCTGCGGAATGATGCGGCCTTCGGGATCATAGCTGTCGGCGTTGACCGCGCTGACGGTGCCGATGCCTCCGGCTGCCGCCCAGGCGCCCGAACTGGCATGATTGGTGGCGCTGACGCCCTTGCCGCCTTCGACCAGCGGCCACACTTCGCGGCCGCCGTAGAGGATGGGCTTTAGCCCCTTGAACACGCGTCTCTCCTAAGGAATTAACATAGTATATAAAGCGGCCCGCCGGATTTTGCTGCAAAAATCTGTGTCCCGGCCGAGGACAAGAAAAAGGGCCGGAAATGAGCATTTGCTCACATCCGGCCCACATGCTGTTGTCAATAGGGCTTAGCAGCCGCCCTGGGCGATCGCGCCGCCGACCACGGCGCCGAGCGCGCCGCCGACTATTGCGCCGGCAACCCCATCACCGCCGTGGCGGTAGCCGCCATAGCGACGGTGGTTGTGTCCGCCACGGGCGACCTGGTTGCCGATCAGCGCGCCAGCCGCACCGCCGACGATCGCGCCAGTCGCGCCGTCGCCGCAGGAGCGGTTACCATAATAGCCGTTGCCGTACCCGCCGTAACCGCCCCCGTAGTAAGCGCCGGGATAGGCGTAACCCCCGCCATAATAGCCACCGCCATAGGGATATCCGCCCCCATAGCCGCCGCCATAGCCGCCGCCGTAATAGCCGTAGCCATAAGGGGCATAGACAGCGCCATAGCCCCCGTAGCCCCCGCCGTAATAACCGCCACCATAGTAGCCGCCGCCATGATAGCCGCCGCCGTGATGTCCTCCGTGGTGGCCGCCGTCATAGCCGCCGCCGTGATGTCCGCCATTCCATCCGCCGCCGTTCCATCCGCCGCCAGAATAACCGCCGCCATGACCATGGCGGGCCTGAGCGACGGTCGGGAAAATCAGGACCGCGGCAGATGCGGCCAGTAGCAGCTTGGTGAGCATGGGCGTTCTCCATTCAACGCAATAGCGTGACTACGGCCCCACCCATACACGCCCCTGCGTGAGTCGTTATGACCGCGTCATGAACAAATATTCAGGTTGGTCAATAAGATGGGCCGGGAAAGGCAATTTTGCTCTCCCGACCCATGATTCAGCCGCTGCAAAATTAGCAGCTGCGGGCGACCTCGCGGCCGACCAAGGCGCCGATCGCGCCGCCGACGATTGCGCCGGTTGTTCCATTACCGCCGCGGCGATAGCTGTAGCGGCTGCGGCTTCCGCCACGCGCGACTTCGCGGCCGATCAGCGCGCCGGCAGCGCCGCCAACGATCAGGCCGGTGGTACCGTTGCCGCAGCGATTGCGGTGATGCCGATAGCGGCTGCTGTAGTAACGATTGTCATAATAGCCATTGCCGTAATTGCCGTAATAGGCGCCGTTACCGTAATAGCCGTTGCCATAATAACCGCTGCCATATGAATTGTACCCGCTGCCATAATAGGCGCTGCCGTTGTAGCCGTTGCCATAATAGCTGTTGCCGTAATAGGCATTGCCATAGTTGCGGTGGCGAGCCTCTGCTGTGGTCGGCATCGCGACCATCGCCGCGGCCGAGGCGGCCATCAGGATTTTGGTGAACATGTCGAATACTCCTGCTTACGCGACCGGCGCAAACAGCGCGCCAATCATCGGCGGAGTTGTGTGTCCCTCATGCTGACCCCCTCCTGAACGCCCTGTTCAGGAAGGAAAATTCACCAATGCATAATCAAGCCCGATATCGACCGCCGGGGCCGATTGGGTAATCCGCCCGACCGATATGAAATTCACCCCGGTCTCGGCAATTGCGCGGACCGTGTCGAGCCGAACCCCGCCCGACGCCTCGCATGGCACCCGGCCGCCAACCAAAGCCACCGCCTCGCGCAGCATGTCCAGGCTCATATTGTCGAGCAACAGCCGGTCGGCGCCGGCTTCGAGCGCCGGTCCGATCTGTTCGAGCCTATCCACCTCGACCTGCACCGGCAGCGTCAGCCCGGCCGCTTTCGCCGCGCGCACCGCTTCGGCCACGCCGCCGCACACCGCGACATGATTGTCCTTGATCAGCACCCCGTCGTCCATCCGCATACGATGGTTTTCGGCGCCGCCCATCCGCGCCGCATATTTGGCCAGCAATCGCATCCCGGGCACGGTCTTGCGCGTGTCGAGCAAAGTCGCGCCGGTCCCTTGGATGGCGTCGACATAGGCCCGGGTCAGCGTCGCGATTCCCGATAGATGCTGCAGCGTGTTCAACGCCGAGCGCTCGGCCGCGAGCATCATCCGTGCATTGCCGCCAAGCCGCATCAATATTGTTCCGGCGGGCACGCTGTCGCCGTCGTGAACGACCGCTTCGATCCGCACCTCGCGGTCCAGCGCGCGGAAGAAGGCCGCCGCGATGTCCAGTCCGGCAACCACGATCGGCTCGCGGCAATTCATCACCGCGGTGAAGCGCGCGTCGGGCGCGATCGTCGCCTTCGACGTCACGTCGCCGCCCGAACCCATGTCCTCGGCCAAAACCCGGCGGACGAAGTCCGACAGGTCGAATTGTGGCAGGTCCATTGGGGCTGGCGCCGGCGGCGTCATTTGGTGCGTCCTCTCGTGAGGGCGCCTTAGGCTCGTCTCGCATCCCCCGACAAGCTCTTGATTATGCCGAACTGTCGCTCAGTGCGGCTGCCTTGGCTGCGCTCGCTTTTTTCCAGGCATCGCCGATGCGCCGATAGGCCGCCGGTTCGCCCGCAACGAACGCCTCGCCGTTCCAGCTGAGCTCCGTCACCGCAACATCGTCGCCGTCGATTTGGATGCGGTTAAAGCTCTGTTCCTCGCCGCGCAGCCGGACCGACGTCGCGGTCCCGGCCTGGATGACCAGCGCCGGTCCGGCGCGCGTCACCAAATCCGACGCATTATGAGTCGAAGCGCGATGATTATGCCCGGCCAACAACATGTCGACGCCGGCATCGGCGACCGCGTCGAGCGCCAGTTCCTGACGGCCGATCGCCTTGCCCAGCTCGGGGCCCTCGCCGACCGGAAGCGCGAACATCGGGTGGTGCGTGACCAGGATGCGCATTGTCGCCGGCGGCGTCCTGGCGAAGCTCTCCCGAATGAAATCCATCTGCTCGTGGCTGATCCGCCCATCACTGAATGTCAGCGATCGCGCGGTGTTGATCCCCAGCACCGACATGCCAGGCACCTCGATGAACGGGCACAAGGTATCATCGATGTAATGCCGGTACCGCGCCAGGGGCGACAGGAAGCGCCGCAGCACGTCGTACAATGGCACGTCATGGTTGCCCGGCACTGCGAGCACGTCATGGCCCGCGTCGCGCAGCCGCTCGAGGAACCGGCACGCCTCCTTGAATTGCTCGGTCTCGGCGCGCTGGGTCAAATCGCCGCTGATGACGACCAGGTCGGGCTCGCCGGCGTCGACCTGTTCCTCGACCGCGTCGACCAGCCGTGGATCGTGCGCGCCGAAGTGGAGGTCGGACAGATGGATGATGCGGGGCATTCCCAAACAACGCACGCGCCCCAAGTCGGTTCACCTTGCACGCGCTCCGGTTACCCCTAGAGTTTGGGGACAATGGACCGCACCGCTGACAACACCGGAACCCGCGACGTCGCCGAGCGGCTGCGGTTTGATCAGCGCGCCCTCGAAGCATGGCTTGAAACCCACGTCGAAGGCTTCACGGGCCCGTTGGAAATCAGCCAGTTCAAGGGCGGCCAGTCAAATCCGACCTATCGCCTCCACGCAGCCAGTGGCGACCTCGTCCTGCGCCGCAAGCCGCCCGGCAAGATCCTCCCCGGAGCGCACGCGGTCGAACGCGAATATCGCGTAATCGCGGCACTGGGCGCGCAAGGCTTCCCGGTGCCTCGAGTTTACGGTCTGTGCGAGGACGAAAGCATCATCGGCACGCCCTTTTATGTCATGGATCTGGTTGCCGGCCGGATCGTCTGGGAAGCCCACTTTCCCGGCCTCTCGAACAAGCAGCGCTCCGCCCATTTCGATGCAATGAACGCGACCATTGCCCAGCTGCACAGCTTTGACCCGCAGGCGATCGGCCTTGGCGACTATGGCCGCGCGGCGGGCTTCGTCGAACGCCAGGTGGCGCGCTGGTCGAAGCAGTATTTGGCCGATGCTGAGGGCGGCCGCATCGCCGCGATGGACCGGCTGGTCGACTGGCTCGGCAAGTATCTCCCGCCCGACAGCGGCGACGCGCGCGTCGCCCATGGCGATTTTCGGTGCGACAACATGATCTTCGACGCGGCCGAGCCACGCGTTCGCGCGGTGCTCGATTGGGAATTATCGACGCTCGGCGATCCAGCGTCGGATTTCACCTACCATCTGCTGATGTACCGCATGCCCGCACAAATCTTCGCAGGCCTGGCCGGCGTCGATCTCGCCGCGCTCGGTATCCCGTCCGAACAGGATTATGTCGCCGCTTACTGCCGCCGCACCGGCCGAACGCACATCCCGAACCTCGATTATCTGATGGTCTTCAACCTGTTCCGCCTTGCCGCGATCGTCCACGGCATCAAAGGCCGGCTGGTCCGCGGCAACGCCTCGTCGTCGCATGCCGCCGAGATGGTCGAGCGCCTCGAACCGCTCGCGGATCTGGCTTGGGCACAGGCAGAAATCGCGCGCGTTTGACGCTGCGCAGTTAATTAAACTTTACTCCGCGCCGCCCCCGGGGTCTTATCGCAGGTTAAGATATGGCGGCGAATCGCATGCTATTCGCTTGATGCCAGGGGGACGATGTGACCGCGTTTCGCGTGCCATGAACAAGCCACACCGCTGGCAAAGCGATCCCGACCCGTTCGCCGCCGAAGAAGGCGCGAGCTTCGCCGGAGTGCGCCGCGACCTCGCGAAGATTCCGCCCGTCCGACTGCTGTTCACGGTATTTTTTGTGGTTCTGGCGATCCTGCTGGCGCGGTTTTCGTGGCAGCTTCCAATCACAGACAATGAAGGCCAGCCTCGGCAGATTCCGATCGTCATTGATGCCGAACGAGCGCTGTACGATGTTCGCAGCCTGTTTGCCGGCCTGTCTCATCCCGTCGACCAGGATCAGCGGATTCTGATGGTCACCTACAATCAGGACACGCTCGCCGCGACCGGCAAACGATCGCCCCTCGACAGGGCGATCCTCGCCCGCGCGCTGACCAGCCTTGACGCGATGGGTGCCAAGGGGATCGGCATCGACATCTTGATCGACCAGGCCCAGCCCGAAGACGAGCAGCTGATATCCGCTCTGAAGGCGATGAAGACGCCGGTGTGGCTCGGGTACGCCACGAATACCTACTCCGGCACCGATGTCGAAGTCTGGCAGCAGGAATTCATGGATCGCATGGCCCAGCGCCTTGCCGGATCCAACGTCAAGAAGGCCAGCGTCAGGCTTGAGGCCGACCCCGACAATGTGTTCCGCAGCTGGCCGAGCGAACCGGCCAACTTGCCACCGCTGCTGCCCCTGGCGATGTCCGGACGCGACGATCTGCGCAGCTACACCGGAAGCGTTGCGTACCGCATGCCGAAAGATAGGGAGCGTCTGGTCTTCCTGAACCTAGCGATCGATTTATTCGCCAATCCGGAGCTCGCCCCGATCGTGTCCGCTCAGGCTCGAGGAAGGTATATTCTGATCGGTGGCGATTTGCCCGACGTCGACAGGTTTGAAACGCCCGAAACCCGATTGGCCGACGAGAAGTCGGAGGACGCCAAAAATTACCGCGCCACGACCGCGGGACTCGAAATTCACGCAACGATGCTCGCGCAAGTACTCGATGGCCGTTTGCCCGGTCGGATCGGCCCGACGGCTTTGTGGATTTTGGCGATCCTTGTCGTGCTCTCGGGCGCTTTCACCGCGATGCTCGACGTGCGGCCGTGGGTGCTTGGCCTTGCCGTGCTTGGCCAATTGGCCTTCTACGGCATCACGCCCTTCTGGTTCGAGAACAATGGCATCGACACACAGGGCCTTCCTGCGTTCGGCTGGCTCGCGGGGTGGATGCTGGCCTTTGCAACCACCGGCGCGGCAGCGCGCGCGATCGGATCGGACCAGCGCCGCTTCGCCCAGTCGGCACTGGGCAAATATCTCCCCCGCGACGTCGCCGCGCAGATCCTGCGCGACCCCGACAAATTGTCGCTGACCGGCGAGCGCCGTGACATCTTCTGCCTGTTCACCGACATTGAGGGTTTCACCAAGCTCAGCCACGCCATCCCGGCCGAAAAAACCGCGTCCATCCTGAATGCTTATCTCGACGGGATGAGCGACATCGTGCTTGACCGCGGCGGCACGATCGACAAATTCGTTGGCGATGCGGTGGTCGCATTCTGGGGCGCGCCGATCGCCCGGCCCGGCGACGGTGATCGCGCCGTCGAAGCGCTGATGGCGATGCTCGCCTTCACCCGGGAATTCGGCAAGGGCGATGCGGACAGCGAGAAACTGGGCCGAACTCGTGTCGGGCTTCATCATGGCGAGGCGATCGTCGGCAATTTCGGCGGCGAGGGACGCATCCAATATACCGCTCTGGGCGATGCGATGAACTGTGCTGCCCGCCTCGAAGGCGCCAACAAATACCTCAAGAGCGCGGCATTGGTCAGTGACGCCGCTAAATCGCGCTGCACGCTCGACATCTTTCGACCTATGGGTCGGATCGTCCTGTCGGGACGCTCAACGCCGATCGTGGTGTGGGAGCCCGCACCTGAGATGGCGGCGGCAGAGCGCGCCACGCTCGCGGAATTGTGGGGGCGCTTTGATGGTGGTGAATCGGCCGTTTTGCATGAGATAGAGGCGATTGCCGCGAAATATGATAAGGACGCCGCACTTTCGGCCTTCGCCTGCCGGCTTCGCGAAGCCGGCCCAGGCGGAGCGTTCGAACTAGGGGAGAAGTGAGAATGAGAGTTCGTCTTGTGGCCGCCACGGTGGCATTACTGACATTTGGCGCCGCTTCGGCTTCGGCCGCGGTGATCGTGGTCAAATCATCGGGACCCTCTGCCCGCAATTTTCCCGCCGGCAAGGCGCTTCAGGACGGCGACAAGCTCAGCCTGAAGTCCAACGACCTGGTCGTGCTCTTGGATTCGCGCGGGACGCGGACTCTGCGCGGCCCGGGCAGCTTCCCGGCCGCCTCGACCGGTCCGGCACGCAGCATGTCGTCGCTCGCCGCGCTGACTGGCCAGGGCCGTGCCCGTGGTCGCGTCGGGGCGGTTCGCGGTCCGGTGCCGCGCAGCATTTGGCAGGCCGATTCGCAAAAGTCGGAAACGATGTGCTTCGCCAACACGGGTGACATCAGCATCTACCGCGACAACATCGCCGCCGCTGAAACGGTGACAGTCAAGGATCTCGCCAGCGGCAGGTCGGCCAAGGTCAATTTCGCCGCAACAATGCAGACTGCGCCGTGGCCCGCGGAAGTTCCGATCGCTGCCAACGGCCGCTACCAGATCGGCGGATCGACGGTCTCGATGAAGTCGATATCCCCGCTCCCGGCGGGCCTCGAAGGCATCGCCCAGTCGTTGATCCGCAACGACTGCCAGGGTCAGCTCGACATCCTCATCAACACTTTCACCATCGCATCGAGCGAGTAGACGCCTCGTATCCCGTCATTGCGAGCGCAGCGAAGCAATCTACCCGTTGGAGATGGATTGCTTCGTCGCTGACGCTCCTCGCAATGACGGCTTCTTACTTCACCGGAAACCCGCGCCGCTTGAGCAGCGCCGTCACGTCCGGGTCGCGGCCGCGGAACGTGCGATAGGCTTCGGCCCGGTCGGTTTCGTTGCCGGTCGAAAGCAGGATCTTCCGGAATCGATCGGCGGTCGCCTTGTCGAACGGGTTGCCCGTATCCTCGAACGCCGCCCAGGTGTCGGCGTCCATCGTTTCCGACCACAGGTAGGAATAATAACCCGCCGAATAAGCGTCGGATGAGAACAGGTGCCCGAACTGCGGCAGCCGGTGCCGCATCACCATCTCCTTCGGCATGCCGATCTTCGCCAGCGCCTGCTTCTCGAACGCGTCCGGATCGACCACGCCGTCTTCCTGGGTGTGAAGCATCATGTCGACCAAGGCCGACGACAGATATTCGACCGTGGCGAAGCCCTGGTTGAACGTCTCCGCTTTCTTGATCTTGTCGAGCAGCGCCTTGGGCATTGGCTGACCGGTCTTGTAGTTGAGCGCGAACTTCTCGAGCACCGGCCGGGTCAG
>DATHFE010000250.1:0-2920 GCA_035318245.1 Sphingomicrobium sp.
CACTACGATCAGCGCGATCCGCGACCGGACGCATTGGAACATGGCCAATATCCAGCCCAAGGACCCGGTTACGCTCGGGCTAACCAGCCAGCGAGAATTGGACGCGGCGGTCGCCAAGGCGGCCAAGGCGAAAGGCGTTCCCGCGCCGACCGACACCCGGCTGGAAGGCGATCGTGCCGCGCTGATCGAAGAATTGCGCGCCGAACGCGACCAGCATCATCGCGACGCCGAGGCGGCGCTGGCGCTTGCCGAAAATGGCGGCGAGAATGATGAGATCGTCCCGGGCATCCGCGACCCGTTCAAGAAGGCTTGAGCTTGATTCGCGGTGCCCCGGGCGCCATTGCTGCGTGATGGACGCCGCCGAACCGCCGCTTGAGCTGAGTTTCGAAGACGCGCTGGCGCGGCTCGAGGAAATCGTCCGACTGTTGGAGAAAGGCGAAGCGCCGCTCGACCAGTCTATCGAGCTCTATCGGGAGGGCGACCGGCTGAAGCGCCATTGTGAAGCGCGGCTGAAGTCGGCGCAGGCGCGGATCGAGCGGATCGCGCTCGGTCCCGACGGCCAGCCGAGCGGGACGGCGCCTTTCGATGACGGTTGAGGCGGCAGAGCGCGTGGCCGCGAGCATCGACAGCGAAGCCGCGCGCGTATCCGCCGCCGTCGATTTCCTGTTCGCCCAGTTGCTCGCAGACGGCGGCGACGGCCGCGACCCCCTCTACGCGGCGCTTCGCCATGCGGCGATCGGTGGGGGCAAGCGTCTCCGGCCATTGCTTACGGTCGCCGCATCGCGCCTGTTCGGGATCGCCGAGGACCGCGCCATTCGGGTCGGCACAGCGATCGAGGCAATCCACGTCTATTCCCTGATCCACGACGATCTGCCGTGCATGGACGATGACGACCTTCGCCGCGGCAAACCGACCGTCCACAAATTGTTCGGCGAAGCGGTCGCGGTGCTTGCCGGGGACAGCCTTCACGCGATGGCATTTGAAATCCTCGCCGATCCGAGGACTCACGAGGACCCGTTCGTCCGCTCCGACCTGGTGCTGGAACTGGCCCGCGCGTCAGGGCCGGCGGGCATGGCCGGCGGCCAGATGATGGACCTCGCGGCTGAGAGCGAAATGCTCGACCTTCCCGCAATCACCCGGCTCCAGCAGTTGAAGACCGGCGCGCTGATCGAATTCGCGGTTGAGGCCGCGGCGATCATGGGGCGCATTCCGCCCGAGGCGCGCACTCCGCTGCGCGGCTACGCTCGTAATGTCGGCCTTGCCTTCCAGATCGCCGACGATCTGATCGACCATTCGGGCAGCGAGACGGCGGCCGGCAAGCGGGTCGGCAAGGACGCCGGCGCTGGCAAAGCGACCTTTGTGATTCTGCTGGGCGAGGAGCGGGCGCGCCAGCAAGCCGCCTTGCTGGTCGACCAGGCCATCGAACATCTCGCCGATCGTGGCGAGGAGGCGGACCTGCTCCGCGGCATCGCGCGCTTCGCGATCGAACGGGATCATTGACCATGACACAACGTATTGGGGTCTATCCGGGCACGTTCGACCCGATCACGCTGGGCCATCTCGACATCGCCCGGCGCGCCGCGCACCTCGTCGACCGGCTGGTCATCGGCGTTACCACCAACCCCTCCAAGGAGCCGATGTTCGCGGTCGCCGAGCGGATGGAAATGGTGCGGCGCGAACTCGACGGCATCCCGGGCAATATCGAGGTCGTCGAATTCGACTCGCTGCTGATGGACTTCGCCGAGGCGCAGGGCGCGTCGATGATCCTGCGCGGCCTGCGCGCCGTGGCCGACTTCGAATATGAGTTTCAGATGGCGGGCATGAACCAGCAATTGAACGACGACATCGAAACCGTCTTCCTGATGGCCGACGTGTCGTTGCAGCCGATCGCGTCGAAGCTGGTCAAGGAAATCGCGCGCTACGGCGGCAAGATCGACAAATTCGTCACGCCAGCCGTTGCCGCGGATGTCGCGCGGCATTTGAAAAGCGCCAAATAGCACTGGCGAAATTCGGTCCGCTGCGATAGGCGCTTACCTCCCGGGAGAGATCGTTTCCATGTCGAAAGCCTTGTTTGCGTTGCCGTTTCTGGCGATGGCCCTGATCGCCGCCAAGCCGGCTCCATACGTCGCCCCACCGTCGGTCGTGGCGGTCCCGGCCGAAGTCGCCGCCGACCTCCAGAACCGCTGGACCCTCGATCTGTCGAACGGCGGGCACGTCGTTATCCAGCTTCGCCCGGATATCGCGCCGGCCCACGTCGAACGCATCAAGACACTGACCCAAAGCGGTTTCTACAATGGGCTCATCTTTCACCGGGTGATCGCAGGCTTCATGGCCCAGACCGGCGATCCGACCGGAACCGGCCAGGGCGGATCCAAGCTTCCGGACCTCAAGGCCGAATTCAATGCGTTGCCGCATCTGCGCGGGACCGTGGCGATGGCCCGCGCCACGGAGGATGACAGCGCCAACAGCCAGTTCTTCATCATGTTTGGCCCAAAGTTCGCGTTGGATCACCATTACACCGCGTTCGGCCGCGTGATCGAAGGCATGGCGGCGGTCGATGCCATCGCGGCGGGTGAGCCTCCCGCTCAACCAACCAAGATCGTCAATGCCAGCCTTGGCGCCGCTTTCGTGCCTGCCGTGGCTCCGGTGGCTCCCGCGACTCTAGCTCCGGACACGACGCCAGCTTCGGATGCGACCGCTGCTCCTGCTCCCGTGGAGCCGTCCGGCGGCTGATGCGCGTCGACCTGTTCGATTTCGACCTTCCCGCCGACCGCATTGCCCTGAGACCCGCGCGCCCACGCGATTCGGCGCGCCTGCTGCTGGTCGAGGGCGAGAGTCTGGCCGATCGAACAGTGACCGACCTGCCGCAGCTGTTGCGGCGCGGCGATGTGCTGGTTTTCAACGACACCAAGGTCATTCC
>DATHFE010000251.1:0-7758 GCA_035318245.1 Sphingomicrobium sp.
CTGGTCGATCTGGTCGCGGAGATAGGCGAGCCGCACGGGGTTCAACTTGTGCAGCATGGCCTCCGCGCCATGCGGGTCCCACCAGTCTCCCGCATGGCTCGCGAACTGGGCAACCTCAGCTTCCACGATGCTTGTCTTGGCCATGCCCGCTCCCTAACAGGACGCCGCCCATCGCCACAACAGGAACTCAGCCAACCCATGCCCCGCATCGTGATGAAGTTCGGCGGCACGTCGATGGCGGGGATCGAGCGAATCCGCCATGTGGCCGGCCTCGTCACCCGCGAGGCGCAGGCCGGCAACCAGGTGCTGGTGGTCGTCTCGGCGATGGCCGGGGAAACCGACCGGCTGGTCCAGCTCTGCCGCGAGGCCTCCGCCCAATACGACCCCAAGGAATATGACGTGGTCGTCGCCAGCGGCGAGCAGGTCACCGCCGGGCTGCTCGCCATGACCCTCCAGAACATGGGCGCCAAGGCGCGCAGCTTCATGGGCTGGCAATTGGTCAAGGCGTCGGGCGTCCACGGCAATGCCCGGGTCGAGGCGGTCGAGTCCGCAACCCTCGACGAGGCGCTCAGCGGCGGCACCGTCGCCGTCATCCCCGGCTTCCAAGGCGTCAGCGAAGGCCGCCTCGCGACTCTCGGCCGCGGCGGCTCCGACACCAGCGCGGTCGCCATCGCCGCCGGCCTCAAGGCCGACCGCTGCGATATCTACACCGACGTCGATGGCGTCTACACCACCGACCCGCGGATCGTCCCCCGAGCGCGCAAACTGACTCAGGTCACCTTCGAGGAGATGCTCGAACTTGCCGGGGTCGGCGCCAAGGTGCTCCAGACGCGCTCGGTCGGACTTGCCATGCGCGAGAAATTGCCGTTGCGGGTGCTATCGGCGTTCGAGGATTTGCCGGGGACCGAAATCGTCGCCGAACTGTCAGGAGCCTCTATGGAACGCAACGCCATCGCCGGCATCGCCGCCGAAAAGAATGAGGCGCGGATCACCCTGACCCAACTCGCCGATCGGCCCGGCATGGTCGCGGCGGTGATTTCGCCGCTCGCCGAAGCAGGGATCGCGGTCGACATGATCGTCCACGCCGCGACCCCGGACAGCGGATCGAGCGACCTCACCTTCACCGTCCCGCGCGCGATGCTGTCTCAGGCGATGGGGGTGCTGGAAAAGGTCAAGGACGCGGTCGGCTATGCCGCCATGTTGACCGACGACGCGGTGGCTAAGGTGTCGATCGTCGGCGTCGGCATCCGCTCCAATCCCGCGCTGGCCGCGAAAATGTTCGAGACTCTGGCCGAGCGGCGCATCAATCTGCTCGCGGTCTCGGCGAGCGAGATCAAGGTCAGTGCGCTTGTCGCCGAGGCCGAGATGGAACTGGCCGTGCGCGTGCTACACACCGCCTTCGGCCTCGACGCGCCGCAGGGAGAGAAAGCATGAGCGGCGAAGGCCTGATCGCGGAAGCGCGCGGTGTGCACACGAGCGTCGGCTCTGCGCGGCTGGCCGAATTGATGCACCGCGGCACCGAATTCCTCGGCTGCGAGCTCGCCATCCTCGGCGGCGCGATGAGCTGGGTCAGCGAACGCAACCTCGTCTCGGCGATCAGCAATGCCGGCGGCTTCGGCGTGATCGCCTGCGGAGCGATGACGCCCGACCTGCTCGACGCCGAGATCGCCGCGACCAAGGAGCGCACCACCAAGCCGTTTGGCGTCAACCTCATCACCATGCACCCGATGCTGTTCGACCTGATCGACGTCTGCACCAGCCACCAGGTCACTCACGTCGTCCTAGCCGGCGGGCTTCCGCCGGGCGGGGCGATCGACCGGATCAAGGCTAGCGGCGCCAAATTGATCGCCTTCGCCCCCGCGCTGAGCCTCGCCAAGAAATTGACCCGCTCGGGCGCCGACGCCTTGGTCATCGAGGGGATGGAGGCCGGCGGCCACATCGGCCCGGTGTCGACCTCGGTCCTCGCGCAGGAAATCCTGCCGCACATCGCCCACGACATGCCGGTGTTCGTCGCCGGCGGGATCGGCCGCGGCGAAGCGATCGCCGCTTACCTCGAAATGGGTGCGGTCGGGGTCCAGCTCGGCACGCGCTTTGTCTGCGCCCATGAATCGATCGCCCACCCGAATTTCAAGCGAGCCTTCATCCGCGCTTCGGCCCGCGACGCCATCCCGTCGGTCCAGATCGACCCGCGCCTGCCGGTGATCCCGGTCCGCGCGCTCAAGAATCGCGAGACCGAAGCCTTCGCCGCCAAGCAGCGCGAAGTCGCCAAATTGCTCGACGAAGGCGCCATCGAAATGGCCGAGGCGCAATTGCAGATCGAGCATTATTGGGCGGGAGCGCTGCGCCGCGCGGTGATCGACGGCGACATCGAGGGCGGCTCGATCATGGCGGGCCAGTCGGTCGGCATGGTCAATCGCGAGGAGCCGGTCGCCGCGATCCTCGCCGAACTGGCAGCGGAGGCCGCCGCGGCGCTCGAAAGCCGCGGCTAGGCGGCGAGCGACGTCTGGCTCGCTGCGTCCACCAGCGGAAACAGCAAATCATTCTCGCGCGTGCAGCGGTCGTCGATCGCGGCGAAAATCGTGATGCATTCGCCTTTGAATTCATCGAAATGGAGAATGATCGCCGTCAGGGTCGACCAGCGGCGGACAAAGCCTTCGAACTGCTCCCACAATTCGCCCATTTCGCGCTGGAATGCGGCTGCCGCTTCGGCGACCTCGGGATCTTGCGAGGCGATCAACGCCGGGTACAGGCAATAATCCTCCTGCGCGAAATGGACGCGCATGAGCTGCGTCAGTTTGGCCAGAAGCAGCATGATCTGGGCAGCATCGTCCGCGCCGTCGAAGCGGCCAAGCAATCCATGCATGCGATCGATCATCGCCATGGCGTCACCATGCTGGCAGCGGAGCGAATAGGTGCTGGTCATGAAACGACGCCTCCCAGAACACCGCTGGTTAGCCGGCCAACCGTAAAGCGACCCTTGGGACTTCATCCATTACGGACCAATTTGACTCGGCCGCATCGCCGCCTTGGATTGAACGCGCGCTTTCTGATAGCGCTTGGTCATGCCGCTAACCGCCGTCGCCTCGTCCCGCGAAATTCTCACCGGGCTTCACGATATCATGGCGCGCCGCGGCAGCGCCCAGGCCAAGCTCGACAAGGTTGTCGACCTGATCGCCGAAGCGATGGCCAGTGAGGTTTGCTCGATCTATCTGCTGCGCGACAACAGCCTCGAACTGTTCGCCACCCACGGCCTGCGCAAGGAAGCGGTTCACGTCACCCGGCTGGCGATGGGCGAGGGCCTGGTCGGGACGATCGCCGAGGAGGGCCGCGTGCTCAATCTCGCCGAGGCCGCCAGCCACCCCGCATTCGCCTACCGCCCGGAGACCGGCGAAGAGCATTTCCACAGCTTCGCCGGCGTGCCGATCGTTCGCCGCGAGAGTGCGATTGGCGTGCTCGCCGTCCAGCATTCCGAGCCCCGACGCTACGACGATGTCGAAATCGAGGCGCTCCAGACGGTTGCGATGGTCCTGTCCGAACTGATCGCCGGTGCTCGTCTGGCCGACGGCTTGCAGCGGCGCGGGCTGCGGCGCGACGGCGGGCCAATCCGCCTTGCCGGGCTAAAGCTGGTCGCTGGCATGGCGCGCGGCGTCGCCGTGTTCCACCAGCCTCGCGTGGTCGTCGAGCACACCGTCGCCGAGGATGTCGAGGCCGAGCGCGCGAGGGTCTATGCCGCTTTCCGCCGCATGCGCGAACAGATCGAGGCGATGACCCGCGAGGCCGAGTTCGGCACCGCCGGCGAGCATCAGGAGATCCTCGAGACCTACCGCCTGTTCGCCTATGACGAAGGCTGGGCGCGGCGAATCAACGAAGCGATCGATAGCGGCCTCACCGCCGAGGCGGCAATCGAGCGCGTCCAGCAGCGCACCCGCGCCCGCATGCGCGAGATCGACGATCCTCTGCTCGCCGAGCGGATGCACGACCTCGAGGACTTGTCGAACCGGCTGATGCGGATCGTTTCGGGGCGGATGGGTACCGCGGCCCAGACCGGGCTCAACAAGGACACGATCCTCATCGCCCGCAACCTCGGGCCGGCCGAATTGCTCGAATATGACCGTCGCCGCCTGAAAGGCGTGGTGCTCGAGGAAGGATCGCTGACCGCGCACATGACGATCGTCGCCCGGGCGATGGGGGTGGCGGTGGTCGGCCGCGTCCACGACATCCGCCACATCGCCAACGAAGGCGATACTATCCTCCTCGACGGCGACCAGGGCAGCCTGATCGTCCGTCCGACCAGCCAGCTTGCCACCAGCTTCGACAGCCGCATGGCGATGAGCCAGAAGCGCCGCGCCGAATATGCCTCGCTGCGCGGACTGCCTGCCGAAACCAAGGACGGGATGCGCGCGACGCTGATGGTCAACGCCGGCCTGGCCGAAGACGCCGCTTCGCTGGAACTGTCGGGTGCCGACGGCATCGGCCTGTTCCGCACCGAATTCCAATTCCTCGTTTCCGCCACTTTGCCCGGCCGCGAGAGCCAGCAACGCTTGTACAAGAGCGTGCTCGACGCCGCCGGCAACAAGCCGGTGATCTTCCGCACCGTCGATATCGGCGGCGACAAGGCCCTGCCCTACCTCGCCGACGAGAAAGACGAGGCCGAAAACCCGGCGATGGGCTGGCGCGCGCTGCGCCTGTCGCTCGACCGCTCGACGCTAATGAAGGCCCAGGCGCGCGCTCTCATCGAAGCATGCGAGGGAAAAGTACTGCGGGTGATGTTCCCGATGGTCTCCGAGCCGTGGGAATATGAGGAGGCCCGCGCCCTGTTCGAGCATCAAATGCAGTGGGCGCAGGACAACCGCCGCCCGGCACCCTCCCGGATCGAGTTCGGCGCGATGCTCGAAGTGCCGAGCCTCGCGGAAATGCTCGATGTGCTGCTGCCGCGGGTCGATTTCCTGTCGATCGGCACCAACGATCTGACCCAGTTCCTGTTCGCGGCCGACCGCGCCGACCCGCGCCTCGCCGAGCGCTACGATTGGCTCAGCCCGGCGATTCTTCGCTTCCTGAGGCGTGTCGTCAATGAGGCGCGCGAGGCCAATGTTCCGGTGCGGCTGTGCGGCGAAATGGGCGGCCGGCCGCTGGAGGCGATGGCATTGATCGGCATCGGCATCGAAAATTTCTCGATCACCCCCGCCGCGGTTGGACCGATCAAGGCGATGATCCGTTCAATCGACGCGGGCGCGGTGCGCGCCAAGGTCGCGCAACTGCTCGCCAAGCCGCCGCGCGACATGCGGCGCACCTTGGGCGATTGGGCAAAACGTCATGGCGTTGCATTGGGTTGAGCCATTTGGGGTTGAGCGGTTGACAGTGCGGCTGCCGCCCTCAACAGTGACGAAACGCAATATTTTGCGGCCTTTGGGGTAATCGATGGTCGAGCAAGACGAAACAATCGCGACGATTCCGGTGGGTGAGCAATTGCTCGCCGCGCGTGAGAAAGCCGGCATCAGCCTGGAAGACATCGCCGCGCAGACCCGCATTCCGACGCGCCATCTGCAGAGCATTGAGTTGAGCGAGTGGGATAAATTGCCCGCCCCGACCTACACCATGGGTTTTGCCAAATCCTATGCGACCGCGGTCGGCCTCGACCGCAACGTCATCGCCGACCAGTTGCGCGACGAAATGGGGAGCATGCGCGCGACCGTTACCCAATCCGAAGTATTCGAACCGGTCGATCCCGCGCGAGTCATGCCGCGCGGGCTGGTGATTGCCGCGATTGCCGCGGCAGCGCTGATCGTTGCGTTTTTGCTGTGGAATCAATCGCGGGCGCTCGACGCGCCCGACAATGTGCCGGCGGAGGCGGCAGCCAGTGCCGACAATGTCGGCGCAGCCGCGCCGGCCGCAGTCGCGCCCACGGCCCAGGGTCCGGTGGTGATCACCGCCAACGAGCAGGTTTGGATTCAGGTCAAGGATGGCGCGGCCACCCTCAAGGCGGGCATGCTGGAAGCCGGGCAAAGCTATGAGGTGCCCGCCACCGCAAAGGCGCCGACGCTGACCACCGGCAAGCCGGAAGCGCTGCGTGTTTCGGTCGGCACTGCCGACGCTCCGCCGGTCGGCCCGGCCGCGACCACGGTCACCAATGTCAGCCTGCTTGGCCCGGATTTGTTGCGCGGCCCGGCTTCTGTGCCGGCGGCGGCCGCAGCGGTCGCCCCCCTACCGCCGGCTGCCCCGGCCTCACGGACATCCCTCCGCGCTACGCCGCGTCAAACGCCTGCGGCCACCCCGCCGGCAGAGAATGCCGCGACGCCTTCGGATTGATTCATCGCCGCGAAAGCTGCATTCGGGCAGCAGATACTAGGTAAATATTTGGTCCCGGGGGTTCGTCATGCGTTTCCGTTTCGCCGTTCCGCTCGCTTTTGCCGCTCTGGCCGCGACGCCCGTCTTGGCGAGGACCCCGCCTTCGCCCGAAGAACGCATCGGCCGGCTCGAAAAGCAGGTCCGCCAGGTCCAGAAGCAGGTCTTCCCCAAGGGCCAGCCGGCCGACACAGCCGGCTTCTCCGATGACCCCGCGGCGACCCAGTCCTCGGTCGGCGATCTGGGCGGCCGGATCGACGCGCTAGAGCGCCAGCTTTCCGAGCTGACCCGTGCTTCGGAGGAGAACGGCAATCGCTTGGGCGTGATTGAAGCCGATCTGGCGCGGCTCAAGGCCGATCAGGATGCGCGTTTCCGCGCGCTGGAGAATGCGGGTCCCGCCCCCGCGACCGGTGCGTCGGCGGCCGAACCCGGCGGTGCCGCCGAAGCCGATGCGCCGCCCGCGCCGCGGCCGAAGGTCGAGACCGCCACTACCCGTCCCGCGAGCGGCGCCTTCGCCGATCCGGCAGAGGCCGCCTATGACCAGGGGTTCAGGCTGTGGGAGGCGAAGAAATACGACCAGTCAATCACCTCACTTCGGGCCATGGCCTCGTCGTTCCCAGGGCATCGCCGGGTCAGCTGGGCCAACAACCTCGCCGGCCGCGCCCTGCTCGAAAAGGGTCAGCCGCGCGCCGCGGCGGAAACCCTGCTCGCCAATTACCGCGCCAATCCCAAGGGCGAGCGCGCGCCCGACAGCCTGTTCTATCTCGGCAAGTCGCTGGTCAAGCTCGGCCAGCCGGCCCAGGCGTGCAAGGCGTATGACGAGCTCGGCGAGATCTACGGATCGACCATGCGCCCGGCACTGAAGTCGATGATCCCCGCGGCCAAGGCAGAGGCCAAGTGCAAGTAGTACGATGACCTCCGGCGGGGACCAGACGGCCCGCTTCGCCGCCGACCTCGCCGCGCTCGTTCCGGACGATGACCCACTCGGCCTCGCCGTCTCCGGCGGACCCGACAGTCTCGCATTGCTGCTTCTCGCTGCAGCCGCGCGTCCCGGCACAATCGAAGTGGCAAGCGTCGATCATGGCCTGCGCGAAGGCAGTGTCCGTGACTGCGAAATGGTCGCCGCGCTGTGCGCCCAGCTTGGCATTCCCCACTCCATTCTCAGTGTCGAATGGGACGAATCCCCGGACTCAAATCTCCAGGCTCTTGCCCGCGTTGAACGCTATGCCCTGCTTGCCCAATGGGCGAAGGAGCGTGGCCTGGCCGCCATCGCCACCGCGCACCACGCCGACGACCAGGCCGAGACCCTGCTGATGCGGCTCGCGCGCGGCTCGGGCTTGAGCGGACTTCGCGGCGCACGGCACAAAAGGCTGCTCGGCGAGGGCGTCTGGCTGGTCCGGCCGCTGCTCGGCTGGC
>DATHFE010000252.1:0-2647 GCA_035318245.1 Sphingomicrobium sp.
TGGGTGCGTGAGGTTTCGTCTAGCGGCGTTGGCGCAGCCGGGCAACTAGCGCTCGACGCACAATGCAATGCCCATGCCGCCGCCGATGCACAGGGTCGCGAGGCCCTTCTTGGCGTCGCGGCGGACCATTTCGTGGAGCAACGTGGTCAGGACGCGCGCTCCGCTAGCGCCTATGGGGTGGCCGATGGCAATCGCGCCGCCGTTGACGTTTACCCTTTCGGCATCCCAGCCAAGTTCCTTTCCGACCGCAAGCGCCTGGGCCGCGAATGCCTCATTGGCTTCGATCAGGTCGAGATCGGCGATCGCCCATCCGGCTTTTTCCAGCGCGCGACGGCTCGACGGCACCGGGCCGATGCCCATGATCGACGGGTCGACTCCGGCCGAGGCCCAGCTGGCGACGCGGGCGAGCACGGTCGCGCCGCGGCGCTTGGCTTCGTCGGCCGACATCAGCACCAAGGCCGCGGCGCCGTCGTTGATTCCGCTGGCATTGCCGGCGGTGACGCTGCCGTCCTTCTTGAACGCCGCGCGCAGGGCGGCGAGCGCTTCGGCGGTGGTGCCGTCGCGGATAAATTCGTCCTTCGAAACGATTGTGTCGCCCTTGCGGCCCTTGATCGTCACGGGAGCGATTTCCGCGTCGAACCGCCCCGCATCGCGCGCGGCGGCGGCGAGCGTTTGCGAACGGAGCGAGAAGGCGTCCTGCTCCTCCCGGCCGATCTGATATTGCTCGGCCAGATTCTCGGCAGTGATGCCCATGTGATAGCCGTTATAGACGTCCATCAGGCCGTCCTTGATCATCGTGTCGATCAGGCTGACGTCGCCCATCTTGGCGCCCGCACGAAGCGCCTGGGCGTGGGGCGACATCGACATATTTTCCTGGCCGCCGGCAACGACGATTGCGGCATCGCCAAGCGCGATCGATTGCGATGCGACCGCCACCGCGCGCAGGCCCGAACCGCACACCTGCTGGACACCCCAGGCCGCGACTTCCTTGGGGATGCCGGCGGCCATCGCCGCTTGGCGCGCCGGATTCTGGCCCTGGCCCGCGGTCAACACCTGGCCGAGGATCACTTCGCTGACCTCGCCGGGCTCGACCCCGGCGTCGCCGAGCGCGGCCTCGATCGCCACCCGGCCAAGCTCATGCGCGGGAGTGGTGGCGAAAGCGCCGAGGAAGCTGCCGACGGGGGTGCGGCGAGCGGCGGTGATGACGACGTCGGTCATAGAAAATTCCTTGCGATTCAGGTTCGCAGGCGCCTCTAGCGCCGGCTCAATCGCAAAGCCAGCGGGCAAGCGGCGTATGGAGCGTCTCGCTGGCCTTGCGACCGACGATCATCCCGACATGACCCGACGGGACCGCCTGACTAGGACCGGCAGGGACAGTCGCTGCAGGAGCGATGCGGTCATCGGCGGCGGTGAAATGCAGCGAGGGAACGTCGAGCTTGTCGCTCATCGCGCGTCCTCCGACCATCCAGCGTCCGCTCCCGGGGAGATCGGCGCCGAACATGTCCTCGATCAGCTCGCGCGCGGCGGGGAGGGGAAGGGGTTCGCCTTCATTGGCCCAATCCTCGAGCGTGACGAACCGCCGCGCCTCGGAGCTGTCCGGGTCGAGCTTGGCGAAGCGCGCGAACTTGGCCACGGTCCGTTCTGGATCGAGCGCCCAGAACGCGGCTTGAAGCACTTCCATCGGCAATCGACCGAAGCCGTCGGCGGCGGCGTGGGCGCCGTTCCAGAGATCGGCCAGCGCGGCGCGCGACGAGTCCGGATAGGCGACGAAACGCCACGGCGCGGCGAGCGTCGCCACACGCTCGACTTTTGCCCGATTTGCGGCAGCAATCGCCATCGTCCCGCCGAGGCAATAGCCGACCAGCGCGACCGTTTCGCCCAAGGCACCGAGGAGTGGCACCAACAATTGTTCGACATGATCACTAATCGACAGGTCGCGGTCGGCGGCCGGTCCCCAGTCGAGTAGCAGGATATGGCGTCCGCTTTCGGCGAGCGATGCTGCGAGCGAGGCGTCTTCATCGAGGTCGAGGATATTGGGCGGGTTGATCAGCGAGGGCACGAGCACGATCGGCGCGCCGCTTCCGCCAAAATCGCGCAGCGCCGCACCGCCGATTTGCGCCGCGATCGGCCGCGGCGGGCTCGCTTCGCTGCGCTTGGCCGTGGCATAAATGGCCAGGCCGTCGAGCGCGGCTCGGGCCAATTGCGGGTCGTCCCTGGCCTTCAATCGCACCAGCTCGAGGAACAACGGCAGCGGCCGCGGCGCGGGCCTTTGTTGCAGTGCGGCATTGGCCGGTGCTAGACCGTCGCCCGGGTTTGGAGAGCGTGTCATGGGTAAGTCGTCGGCCAAGATCACCATCAAGAAATACGCCAACCGGCGGTTATACGACACCGAGAGCTCGACCTACATCACTTTGGACCGGCTGGCTGCGATGATTCGTGAAGGCCGCGATTTCGAAGTCGTCGATGCCAAGACCGGCGACGACATCACTCGCCAGGTTTTGACCCAGATTATCGTCGACGAGGAATCGCGCGGATCGACCATGCTGCCGGTCAATTTCCTCCGCCAATTGATCGGTCTGTACGGCAATTCGATTCAGGGGATGGTGCCGTCGTACCTGGAATCGGCGATGGACGCGTTCCAGACCAA
>DATHFE010000253.1:0-7576 GCA_035318245.1 Sphingomicrobium sp.
CCGACCCAATGTCGGCAAGTCGACCCTGTTCAATCGCCTGGTCGGGCGGCGTTCGGCGCTGGTTGACGATCGCCCCGGCGTGACCCGCGACCGGCGCGAGGGCGAAGCGTCGCTGCTCGGCCTGGATTTCACCATCGTCGACACCGCCGGCTTCGAGGATGAGGACGCGATCACGCTGCCCGGACGGATGCGGGTCCAGACCGAGGCGGCGGTGCGGGCGGCAGACGTCGCTCTGTTCCTGATCGATGCGCGCGAGGGGCTGACTTCGCTCGACGAGGAAATCGGCCGCTGGCTGCGCGCCGAATCGACGCCGGTGATCGTCGCCGCCAACAAGGCCGAAGGCCGCGGCGGCGAGGCGGGGCGGCTGGAAGCGTACAAACTCGGCCTCGGCGATCCGCTCGCCTTGAGCGCCGAGCATGGCGAGGGACTGGTCGACTTGTTCGAGGCGTTGCGCCCGCATGTCGAGCGCGAAGGTGAAGAGGCCGAACCCGAGGAAGAAGATGAGGAGGGCGGCCCGCTCAAGCTGGCGGTCGTCGGGCGGCCCAACGCGGGCAAGTCGACCTTGGTCAACACTATGCTCGGCGAGGACCGGATGATCACCGGGCCCGAAGCGGGAATCACGCGCGATTCGATCAGCCTCGATTGGGAGTGGCGGGGCAAACCGGTGCGGCTGGTCGACACTGCGGGCCTGCGTAAACGCGCCAAGGTCGACGACAAATTGGAGAAGCTCTCGGCGTTCGACACGCGCCGGGCGATCGACCATGCCGAAGTCGTAGTGCTGCTGCTTGATGCCACGCGCGGCCTGGAAGTGCAGGATTTGAAGATCGCCGACGCAGTGCTCGAGGAGGGCCGTGGGCTGATCATTGCGCTCAACAAATGGGACGTTGCGGAGAACGCGTCCTCGCTGTTCCAGGGGGTCAGCGCGGCGCTTGAGGAGGGTCTGTCCCAGTTGAAGGGGGTGACCCTGCTGACGCTATCAGGCGCGACCGGCAAGGGCATCGACCAGTTGCTCGCGGCGGCGTTCGAGGTCCGCGACGCCTGGTCGCGGCGGGTCACGACCGGCGAGCTCAACCGCTGGTTCGAGCGCGCGGTCGAAACCAACCCGCCGCCCGCGCCCGGCGGCAAACGGATCAAATTGCGCTACATCACCCAGGTCAAATCGCGCCCTCCGAGCTTCGTCATCTTCGGCAGCCGGGTCGACCAATTGCCCGAATCCTACCGCCGCTATCTGATGAATTCGATGCGCCGCGATTTGAAAATCGGCGCGGTGCCGATGCGCCTGACCCTCCGCGCCCAGAAGAATCCGTTCGACGCGGAGCGGCGATAAACCTCAATTTTACCTTTTGGCCGATAAAGCTGCCGTGTGGGACTGTGCCCGACCCGGGCGCCGAGGAGCAGACATTGAGCGAAGACGGCTCTGATATCGTCGATTGGGTGCATTTTGAGCGGAGCCGCGCGGAGCTTGGCTCCGGCTTTATCCGCATCCTGAGCTATTTCCGCGAAGATGGCGTAAAGTCGGTCGCGCAAATCGAGGCCGCGATGCGCGAAAAGAACACCACGGCCCTGGTCTTGCCGGCGCACACGCTGAAGGGCGAAGCGCGCCAGTTTGGCGCCGAGCCGCTCGCCGAAATCGCCGAGCTGATCGAGACCACCGCGCGATTCTGTGTCGAAACCCACAGCTTTCCGGACGAATTGATCAAGGACGTGGTCGAATTGCGCAAGCTGTTCGACCAGACCGTCGAATTGTTCGACAAGGCCGTCAATCCTCTGTTGAGCCGCACACCGACGCAGGGCGGTTTCGGCAAGCGCAGCGCCAGCAACCAGAATTTCGGCCGAATCTAGGCTTCGGCCGGAATCCCCCGCCTAATCATCGGCTGGGGTTGCCACCGCGCGAGGCTGCGCCAGAGCCATTCGAATGGGCCATATTGGAAGCGGTCGAGCCATGGTTTCGACCATGCCAGCATCAGCGCCCACATCGGCAGCACGACCAGCCATAGCTCGGCGCGGCTGAGGGTACCGAACCAGCCGAGACCGTAGCCATAGAATAATGAGGTCATGATCAGGCTTGTGCCGAGGTAATTGGTGAAGGCCGCGCGGCCGGTGGCGGCGATGCGTTCGACCAATCTGCCGCCGCGCCGGGTGGCGAGGATGATCAATGCGGCGATCGCGACCACCATGATCGGACGGAACAGCACCGTCGCGGCCATCGCGAGCATCATCTGCGGAACCGCGAAATCGCTGAGCCAAACCATCGCCGCAATGAGGATGTAGGCGGGAATGGCGATCCCGAAGCCGCGCGTCATGGCTCGGCGGTAGCGGGCATCGTCCCATTGGCCGGCGAAAAAGCCGTTCTTGAGCAAGGCCATGCCGAGCAGCAGATAAGCGAGCGTCTCCCAGCCGAACATGCTGAGCATGAATAAGGGCTCGGTGGTGCGGTTGCTCAATTTGTCGAGGCTAAGGCCGAGCCAGTCGCCGCGGTAGATCGCCAGGCTACGCGCCAGCTCGGTGCTGCTGGGGATGGAGAAGGCCTCGCTCATCTCCGCCCACTGCTTGACGGTCTCGGAGGTTGCGCCCGGAGTTGTTGCCGCGGCGCTGGCCTGGGCGAAGCTCAGCGCGAAGAATGCGAACAGGACGAATTGGACACCGATCAGGATCGCGGCCCATTTGACCAGTGTGCGCTCCGATTGGTCGCGGAAGAACCAGGCGACCATGCCCAATGTGGCGTAACCGGTGAGGATGTCGCCGTACCAGATGAAGTAGAAATGGAGATAGCCGAACAGCAGGAGCCACAGCATCCGGCTGAAATGGACCCGCGCTTCGGATTCTCCATTGGCGCGGGCGCGCTCGATCACCAGCAGCATGCTCGCCCCGAACAGGAACGAGAACAGCCCGCGCATCTTGCCGTCGATGAAGACGAAATTGAACGCCCATGAGGCGAGATCGATCGGGCCTTCGGTGCCGTAGGCGCGCGGGTTCAAATAAGCCTGATCGGGCATGGCAAAGCCGACGATGTTCATCGCCAGGATACCCATCACCGCGACGCCGCGGACGATGTCGAGCGTGGCGAAGCGCTTGGCTTTGGCTGCGGTCATTGGCGTCCCCTGAAAGAGGCTTAGCGCGCCGCCTTGCGGATCACCAGCTTGAGCCCTGACCAGACGTCATCGACTGCGCAAACCTTGACGTCGACCCAATCGGTCGCGGGCAAAATCGCGTCGCGGATGCGATCTTCGGTGATGTCGGTGTCGACTTTCGAGGCGCGCTTGGGCCAGCTGACCCAGACGAAGCCGCCAGGGTCGATCAGCGGGCGGAGCAACGCGAGCTTCGCCTCCATGTCGGCGTAGCGGGTGACGAAGATATGCGCGGCGTCGATGCCGGGCTCGGGGGTGGGAAGGCGGGTGAGCTCGGGCAGGTCGATTTCCGCGAGCACGTGCCTCGGCATCGCATCGAACCACACGCGCATGCCGGGCTTGAGCGACAGTTTTTGGGCGAGGGGCGTGGAGGAGTAGCCGGCGGTCAAAGTGTCTCCTCCCCGGAACGGGGAGGGGGACCAGCTGAAAGCTGGTGGAGGGGATCGCCGCGCTCGAGACAAGCGGCGATGATGCTCTCGACGACCCCGTCGGGCAGTTTGGTCATCTCCCCTGCAGAAAAGCGCAGCGTTGCAACACCCTGCTCGTCGAGCCAGCGAGCGCGATTGTCATCGCGCGCCGGCCTGCCGCCCATGTCGTGCGCCATGCCATCGACCTCGATGGCGAGTCTCGCCTCCGCGCAGTAGAAATCGAGGATGAAGGCGCCAGCGGGATGCTGCCGCCGAAATTTGAATCCGCCAGGCCGCTGGCGGAGGCGGCGCCATAGAATGACTTCGGGCCAAGTCATTGTTCGACGAAGCTGGCGCGCCTTGGTGACGGTCTTCCTCGGGCCGCTGAGCATCGTGCCGTTCCCCTCCACCAGCTTCGCTGGTCCCCCTCCCCGATTCGGGGAGGAGACTTACCCCTCCGCAGGCTTGCTCTGCAGCTGGATGTAGTTCTGGATACCCATGCGCTCGATCATTTCGAACTGCTGCTCGAGATGGTCGACATGCTCTTCCTCATTGTCGAGGATTTCGGCGAGGAGGTCGCGGCTGGGGTAGTCGTGGGCTTTCTCGCAATGGGCGATCGCGCCCTTCAATTGGGCGACCGCCTCGATCTCTACGGCGAGGTCGGCCTTGAGAATTTCCTCGACCGTCTCGCCGATGCGCAGGCGGCCGAGCATCTGGAAATTGGGCAGTCCATCGAGAAACAGGATGCGCTCGGCGAGCTTGTCGGCGTGCTTCATCTCGTCGATCGATTCCTGCCGCTCGAATTCGGCGAGGTGGCCGATGCCGAGATTATCGAGCAAACGGTAATGCAGCCAATATTGGTTGACCGCGGTCAGCTCATTCTTGAGCGCTTCATTGAGCAGCTCGATGACTTTTGCGTCGCCCTTCATGCCGGCCTCCTGTCAGAAGCGCGGGCTTACTCTCATCAATTGGCGCGGGGAAGCGAAAAAGTGGCGAAAAACCGCGAAAAACTCTGCAGTTGCTAGGCAGTCGCACGTTCCGCGGCGATGATCTCTTTTGCGAATGGCAGGCATTGTCCGCAGCGCGGCTTGCGGCCGATCGCGCGATAGACGGTGCGGGTGCAGGCCGCGCCCTCGCGGGCCGCCTTGCGGACATCGGATTCGCTTATCGCGTTACAGACACAAACGATCATGCGTCCGTCTTACTCGATAATGCGAACCATTCGCAACTAAATTCGGCTGAAATGGGAACGCAAAATGTGGTGGAGGGGCGTCTCGACTGCCGCGCTGCCCCTCCTCAGCGCTACGCGCTGACACCTTCCCGGAACGGGGAAGAGTGCAGGCGCCGAGCCGCGATCAGGGCGATGGGAATGCCGACGAGCAGGATGTGGGCGAGGAGTTGGGTGACGATGCCGATCGGCTTGGGCGGCCATGCAGCGGGCCAGCGCAGGGGGACGACGATGAGGTTCATCGCGACATAGGTGACGAGGCCATAGATCACGCCCCATTGAACCGGCTTGGCGGTGAGCGCGGGAAGGCGCTGGGCGGCGATGACGAAGATCGTCACCATGATCGCCATCAGCGCGAAATGGGTAGCGAGGCCGAGCACCGCGCCCGCGGTGCCCCATTCGGGCGCGTTGGGGAATGGGCCCGAGGCGACGAAGCGGAGCATGTCGGCCGGGGCGCTGCCGCGGACCAGGCTGAGGATCGTCGCGAGTAATATGTCGAGCGTGCCGGCCACCAGCGTGCCCAAGAAGATCGCGCGTCCCATAATTGTCTCCCCTTTGACGAGGGCGCGAAACTTCAGCGGGGCGGGCGCGAAGTCAAGAAAACTGCTGCCGGGTGGCGGAAAGGGACCGGTGAACGTCGTTTCGGCTAAGCCAAAGCGGCGTCGGCGCCCATTAGCTTGGGGAAGAAGCCCTCATGCGCGGCGCGGAGATCGGCGAGGGGGATGCGCGCTCGCTCGACGTCCGTGTTCACAAATAGGACGATCTCATTCCCGCCAACTCGCCCATAGCAGTCGCCGGAACGGATGCCTGCAGTCCGCGCAAGCCGATCAATTTCCTTCATCGCTACTTCGTTGGGCGTCACTACAAGGTATCGCCCTTGGTATTCTCCGAAGAGAATATCGGGAAGGGCTTCGAATTCATCCGGTGCGACGAACTCTGCCCCGACACCGGACGCCAGCGCCATCTCCGCGAGGGCAACGAGGACCCCGCCATCCGAGACGTCGTGAACTGCGCTGACTCGGCCTTCAGCGATCAACTGGCGCACGAATTCACCGACACGACGTTCTGCAGCAAGATCGACCTGAGGTGGTGGGCCGTCGCGACTGCCGTGACAAACCTCTAACCACAGAGATTGACCAAACCCAAGCCCCCACTGCCCGGGTCCACCCAACAGCAGCAGCCAGCTACCGGCCTCTTTGAACCCAATCGTCGCCGACTTCTCCCAATCGTCGAGCAGGCCAACCGCGCCGATCGCCGGCGTCGGCAGAATAGCGCTGCCGCCGCCCGTCGCCTTGCTTTCGTTATAAAGCGACACGTTGCCGCTCACGATCGGCATGTCGAGCGCGATGCACGCTTCACTCATGCCCTGTAGGCAGCCGACGATCTGGGCCATGATCTCGGGCCGCTGGGGGTTGCCGAAGTTAAGGCAGTTAGTGATCGCCAGCGGCTTCGCCCCCACCGCGCACAAATTGCGATAGGCCTCGGCCACCGCCTGTTTCCCGCCCTCGACCGGGTCGGCGTAGCAATAACGCGGGGTGCAATCGGTGGTCATCGCCAGCGCCTTCTTCGACCCGTGGACTCGGACCACCGCTGCGTCACCGCCCGAACGCTGGACGGTGTCGGCGCCGACCTGGCTGTCATATTGCTCCCAGATCCAGCGGCGGCTGGCGATGTTGGGGCTGGCCATCAGCTTGAGTAAATCGGCGGCGATGTCGGTGCTCTCCGGAACGTCGCCGAGCGGGGCGACCTTGGTCCAGGCCTTATACTCGTCCTGGCTCATATGCGGCCGGTCGTAGAGCGGCGCTTCGTCGGCGAGCGGGTCGAGCGGAATGTCGGCGACGGTCTCGCCGTTCCATTCCAGCACCATGCGCCCGGTGTCGGTGACTTCGCCGATCACCGCGAAGTCGAGCTCCCATTTGCGGAAAATAGCCTCGGCCTCGCCCTCGCGGCCGGGCTTCAGGACCATCAGCATCCGTTCCTGCGATTCCGACAGCATCATTTCGTAGGGCGTCATGCCGGTTTCGCGGCACGGCACCTGGTTCATGTCGAGCCGGATGCCGACGCCGCCCTTCGATGCCATCTCGACGCTCGATGACGTCAGCCCCGCCGCGCCCATGTCCTGGATGGCGACGATCGCGTCCGACGCCATCAGTTCGAGGCAGGCCTCGATCAGCAATTTCTCGGTGAACGGGTCGCCGACTTGAACGGTGGGTCGCTTCCCGTCCGAATCCTCGCCGAAGTCGGCGCTGGCCATGGTCGCGCCGTGGATGCCGTCGCGGCCGGTCTTGGAGCCGACGTAGACGATCGAATTGCCGACGCCCGATGCGGCCGAATAGAAGATCTTGTCCTGATCGGCGACGCCCACGGTCATCGCGTTGACGAGGATGTTGCCGTCGTAAGCGGTATCGAAATTAACCTCTCCGCCGACGGTCGGGACGCCGACGCAATTGCCGTAGCCGCCGATCCCGGCGACGACGCCGGCGACCAGATGGCGGGTTTTGGGATGGTCGGGCCGGCCGAAGCGCAGGGCGTTCAGATTGGCGATCGGGCGCGCGCCCATGGTGAACACGTCGCGCAAAATCCCGCCGACCCCGGTCGCGGCGCCCTGATAGGGCTCGATGTAGCTCGGGTGATTATGGCTCTCCATCTTGAAGATCGCCGCCTGACCGTCGCCGATGTCGATCACGCCGGCATTCTCGCCAGGACCGCAGATCACCCATGGCGCTTCGGTCGGCAGCTTCTTCAAGTGCACGCGCGAGCTTTTGTAGCTGCAATGCTCCGACCACATGACCGAGAAGATGCCCAATTCGACG
>DATHFE010000254.1:0-3300 GCA_035318245.1 Sphingomicrobium sp.
GGAACGCCGAGCTCTTCCTCGAGCTTTGCGCGGTCGAGCTCGAGCCCGTCGCGGCGAGCGAGATCGATCATGTTCAAGGCGACAACCGTCGGCAGGCCGAGATCGATCAGCTGCAACGCGAAGCGCAAGTGATTGTCGAGATTGGCGGCGTCGAGCACGATCAGCAGGGCATCGGGCAGCCGCTCGCCCTTCTGCTTGCCGAGCAGCACATCGCGGGTGACCACTTCGTCGGGGCTGGTCGGGTCGAGTCCGTATGCGCCGGGCAAATCGACCAGGTCCAGCGGCCGGCCGTCCGGAAGCGCGAGCCGGCCGGTGTGCCGTTCGACCGTGACCCCTGGGTAATTTCCAACCTTTTGGCGGGCACCGGTCAGCGCGTTGAACAGGGCACTCTTGCCGGCATTGGGATTGCCGACCACCGCAACCAGCGGAACCGGAGTCATAGCGCCAGTGATTGGGGGATCGGCGTGACGCGAATCGCGCGGGCGTGGGAGCGGCGGATGGCGACGGTCATCCGGCCGACGCGGACTGCCAGCGGGTCCTTGCCGAACGGGCCGAGATGGAGCGGCTCAACCGCGACGCCTTCGTCAAATCCGAAGTGGCGCAGGCGGCTGGCCTCGCTTTCCCCGAGCGAAGCCCAATCGACCGACGCGATGTGCGCGCGGGTGCCGAGCGCCAGATCGTCGAGGGAAGTCGCAGCCGTCATTGCGACTGATTATCAATAACGGAAGAGATTTACTAGCGATTTGCTGGCGGGTCCTATTGCGCGGGATAGCGGAGGCGCCCGAGGAAGCGACTGAGGCTGGGGCGCTGGTGCGCCGAACCGCGCCATTCAGCCTTCCACTTTTCGAATCGCATGACGTTGTCGATCCGCCGGTCGAGGAAGGCGGCGGTATCAGCAAAGCCTTCGCTTTCATCGTCCAGCCAGGCGAGCAGGGTCGAAGCATAGACCGCGCCCAAGGTCATGCGCTTGGTATAATGGTTGAAATCGGTCGCCGTGTCGCCGGCCAGCCGCCACATCGCGTCGGCGCTGCGCCAGCCGATCTTGGCGGCGTGCAAGGCATTCTGCGGCATGGCGAGGATCGACAGCGCACTGCGGATGGCTTCGCGGGCTTCGAACATGGTTTCGACACGGAACCAGACAAGAGCGCGGATTTTTTCACGGATCTTCATCTTGGCGATGCGCTTGGGAGGGAAGGCCTCCGCCATCGCCGCGTCGATCGCCTCGACATACGTGTCGATCATGCCGGGCGCGTCCTTGGGCATGGCGAGGCGCGCCTGGTCGCGGTTGATGCCGAGTTCCGCCGACGCACTATCGACCGCCTTCTGTGTCCAGCCGTCGAACACCGCATGGGCTCCGACCGCTAGGGCGAGGCGCTTGCGTAGCGCTTCCAGGGGGCTGTCAGGCATCGGCGGCCATTTTGGGCTTGGGCGCCCTGCCGCGCAACCCCGCGGGCAGGCGAACGAGGACCAGCGCCAGGGCGATGGCGAACGCTCCAACCCAATCTAGGGCAGTCAGTCGTTCGCCATAAGCGAGCCAGCCGATCAACGCCGAAATCGCCGGCTGGGTGAGCAAGGCAAGGCCGACAACCAGGGGCGGCAGCGCCCCGATCGCGTACACCACCAGCCCCTGCCCGACCACCTGGCTGCCGAGCGCGAGCAGCAGCAGAGGCGTCCAGTCCGAAGGCCAGACCTGCTCGCCGATGGCGACCGCGAACGGCAACAGCATGACCGCCCCGAACAGGCTGACGATGAGCAAAAGCGGAAGTGGCGTGAGCGCGCCTCGGGCGCGTTCGACGAGGATCAGATAGCCGGTGTAAAGCAGGCCCGCGAGCAGGGCGAAAAGGTCGCCGCGGAAGTATCGCGGGCTCAATTCGTAGCTCCCTGCCATCAGCAAGGCGCAGCCAGCCGCGGCGAGAATCAGCGCAGCGCCTTGCATCCGTGACGGCCAGCGGCGCACCAGCCACAGCCCCCAGGCGGCGAAAGCGAAGCTCGAAATATTGCCGAACAAAGTGGCGTTGCCGAGCTTGGTCAGATGGATGCCGGTGTGCCAGGCGGCAAGATCGGCGGCGAAGAAGAAGGCGGCGAGGAGTAGTGTTCCGATGAGCGCCCGGCTCGGCCAATGCGGCTGCTGCTTCACGCCCAAGGCGACAAGCCACAGGAAAGGCAGCGCAAGGGCCATCCGCCAAAATCCCGCCGCGACCGGGCCGACATCGCTCAGCCGCACCAGCCACGGCCCGAACGCCAAGGCGGCATTGCCGACGATCAGCGCGGCAAAGGCGAGCGGGTGTGGTTTGGGCGTCTTCATCGCGCCGGCCTCTTCACGAAGCAAAGCGCGTTTTCAACTCCAGCAGCGCGAGCGCTGCGCGCGCGGCGTCACCGCCCTTGTCACCTTGCGCGGGATCGGCGCGGACGATCGCCTGGGCTTCATTCTCGACCGTGAGGATGCCGTTGCCGATGGCGATGCCGTCGAGCGTGAGGGCCATCAGCGCGCGGGCCGATTCGCCGGCGACGATCTCGAAATGATAGGTCTCGCCGCGGATCACGACGCCAAGCGCGACGAACGCATCAAAGCGATCCGCGGCCAAGGCGATCGCGGCCGGAAGTTCGAGCGCTCCGGGGACGGTGATGGTCTCATGCGCATGGCCGGCGGCATCGAGCGCAGCGCGCGCGCCGGCGAGCAGCATGTCGTTCAAATGCGCGTAGAAGCGCGCTTCGACGATCAGCACTTTGGCCATCTCAGGCGGCCTGCTGCTCGATGGGGCGTTCCTCGATGATCGCGAGGCCATAGCCGCCCAGCGCGACTGGCGCATGGCAGGTGTTGGTCAGCAGGATCATGTCGTGGATTCCGAGCGCGGCCAAAATCTGCGCGCCGATGCCGTAATTGCGCAAACCATCTCCGCCCTCCTGTGGCTTGCCCGACCGTAGATCGGCAGCGCGCGACAGCGAGCCCGGCGAGGCCGCGTGAAGCGTGACAATCACCCCCGTCCCCTCGGCCTCAATCATCGCCATCGCGCCGTCCAGTAAGCCTGAGCGCTCGCTGGTTTCGCCGAGCACGTCGGCGAACAGGTCGAGGCTGTGCATACGGACCAGCACCGGCTGGTCCGGATTGAGCGGCCCCCTGACCAAGGCGAGCTGCTCCGCGCCGGTCGCCGTATCGCGGAACACCTGCGCCGCCCACTCAACGCCGCGACGGCTGGTGAAACGCGTCTCGGCGACGCGTTTGACCATGTGATCCTTTTTGAGCCGATAGGCGATGAGATCACGGATGGTGCCGATCTTGAGACCGTGGTCGCGGGCGAA
>DATHFE010000255.1:0-26194 GCA_035318245.1 Sphingomicrobium sp.
AAGCTGTCGCACGGGGCGAGAATATCGCGGTGGAAATGGACGCAGCCCTTGGGCACGCCGGTCGTGCCGCTGGTGAAGGCGATCAGCGCGGGATCGTCGGACGCGGTGTCGAGGGGGGGAAGCGGCGTCAGATCGGCGGTGCGGGTTTCCAATTCACCGACGCCGTGGTCGCCATCATATTTGATCAAATGCTTGACGAAATGCGTCTGGCTCATCGCTTCGCGGAAATCGCCGATGAAGCGGCTATCGACGATCGCGTGGCTGACTTCGGCGCGGTCGATCACCGTGGCGATCTCGCCCGGGCGGAGTAACGGCATAGTCGCCACGACCACCCCGCCGGCCTTCAGGATTCCGAGCCAGGCGGCGAACATCGTGTAGCCATTCGGCCCGCGCAGCAGCACGCGATTGCCGGGGATCAAGCCGTGCTTATCGACCAACAGGCGGGCGATCCGGCCGGAGAATTGATCGAGGTCGCGGTAAGTCCAGCGGCCAAGATCGTTGACGATCGCCAGCGCATCCGGATCGCCGCCCTTGAGCAATTCAGCGGCGGCGTTGAGGCGCGCCGGGTATTGCAGCTCGGGCAGATCGAAACGGAATTCCGGGAGTTGGTCCCGCTCCGGCAAACGGTCGCGGACGAAGCTGTCGTAATTCATTCGGGAACGACTGCGGTCGCCTCGATCTCGATCATCGCCGCCGGTTCAACCAACCGCGAAACCTCGACCAGCGCCATGGCCGGATAATGCGGGCCGATGATTGCCTTCCACGCCGCGCCGATCTCGGCGAGGCCGGCGACATAGGCGTCGCGGTCGGTGACGTAGCAAGTCATGCGGACGATGTTGGCGGGGCCGGCGCCGTCGACGGCGAGGATGGCGACGATGTTGCGCAGGACTTGGGCGAACTGGCCGGACAGGGTGTCGGAGACAAAGTGCTGGGTCTCGTCCCAGCCGACCACGCCGGCGGTGTAGATCGTCCGGCCGCGCGCGGCGATGGCGTTGGAATAGCCCTTGGGTTGCGGCCAGCCGGGCGGGAGCAGGACCTTCATTTGGCGGCTTCCTTGAGCAAATCTCGCGCAATGATCTGGCGCTGGACCTCGCTCGCGCCTTCGTAGATCCGAAGCGCGCGGATGTCGCGGTAGAGCGCTTCGACCGGGACTCCGCGGGTGACGCCAAGGCCACCGTGCAATTGGACCGCTTGGTCGATCACGCGCTGCGCGGATTCGGTAGCGTGAAGCTTGGCCATCGCGGCGGCGCGGCGGTTGTCGCCCTGGTGCATGTCTTGCTGCCACGCGGCGCGGTAGATGAGCAGGGCCGAGGCATCGATCGCCAACGCCATTTCGGCGAGATTGGCCTGGGTCACCGCATTGTCGGCAAGCGTGCCGCTGCCGAGCTTGCGGGTCGACGCGAAGGCCACGGCCTCGTCCAGCGCGCGGCGGGCAAACCCCAGTGCGGCGGCGCCAACGGTGACGCGGAACAGGTTCAGCGTCTGCATCGCGATACGGAATCCTTCGCCGGGAGCGCCGATCAATTCGCCGCGCACGCCTTCCAATTTGAGCCGCGCGAGCGGGTGCGGGGCGATCACGTGGATCCGCTCGGCGACGGTCAGGCCGGGATCATCGGCGCGGACGATGAACATGCTGAGGCCGCGCGCGCCGTCACCTTCGCCGGTTCGGGCCAGGACGGTGTAGAAGTCGGCGATGCCGCCGTTGGAGATGTAAGTCTTCTCGCCGTCGACCACATAACCGTCGCCCTCCTTGCGCGCGGTCATGGCGAGGTTGGCGGCGTCGGATCCGGCGTCAGGCTCGGTCATGGCGAAGGCGGCGATGGCCTCACCCGACGCGACCTTGGGAAGCCATTCAGCGCGCTGTGCATCGCTCCCAGCGAGACTGATCGCGCCCGAGCCGAGGCCCTGCATGGCAAAGGCGAAATCGGCTAGGCCCGAGTATCGCGCAAGCGTTTCGCGGGCGATGGCCAGGCTTCGCACATCGGGCGGCGCGTCGCCGTCAGCGATGCATAATTGGAGGAAGCCGGCCTCGCCGAGATCGCGGACAAGTTTGCGGCATGTGGAGTCGACATCGCCCGGATGCCCGTCGTCCAAATGGTCATCGCACCAATGCTCGATCCGATCGGACAGTGCGCCGTGGCGGACTTCGAAGAATGGCCAGTCGAGATAGCTCAAATCGGCCATCAGTCGCCTTTGAACTCGGGCTTCTTCTTCACCGCGAACGCCTCGTAGGCTCGCTTGAAGTCGCCGGTCGTCATCAGCTGCGCCTGCGCCTCCGCTTCCATGTCGAGCGCGGTGTCGATCGGCACCGCCCATTCGGCGTCGAGCTGGCGCTTGGTCGCGTAATGCGCGAGCACCGGCCCGGCCGCCAGCTGCCTCGCCAGGGCTTGCGCATCTTTCTTCGCGTCGTCGACAATGCGGCTGAAGAATCCCCAGGCCAAGCCCTCTTCCGCGCCCATGCTGCGGCCGGTGAACAGCAATTCGGCGGCGCGGCCGTGGCCGATGATCCGCGGCAGGATCGCGCAGGCGCCCATGTCGGCGCCCGACAGCCCGACGCGGGTGAACAGGAACGCGGTCTTCGCATCGGCGCTCGCGAGCCTCAGGTCGCTGGCCATGGCGAGGATCGCCCCGGCGCCGGCGCACACCCCTTCGACCGCGGCGACGATCGGCTGGGGGCAGGCACGCATCGCGCGAACCAGGTCGCCGGTCATGCGGGTGAACTCGCGCAGCCCTTCCAGATCCATCTGGGTCAGCGGGCCGATGATCTCATGGACGTCGCCGCCCGAGCAGAAATTGCCGCCGCCGCCGGCCAGCACCAGCACTCTCACCTCGGGCGTCGTGGCCAAGGCGCGGAACAGGTCGCGGAGCTCGGCATAGCTGTCGAAGGTCAGCGGGTTTTTCTTTTCCGGCCGGTCGAGCGTGATCGTCCCGACGCCCTTGGCGAAGTCCCAGCGGAAATAGGTCGGTGCCAGAATTTCAGGATCGAGGCTCATGCGGTTGCTCCTCCATCGATGGCGATCGCTGCACCCGTGATGTCGCGGCTTTGCGGCAGGCACAAAGTAAGGATCTGCGTGGCGATGGTGTCCGGACGCACGAGCCGGCCGTTGGGGTTCATTTTCGCAAGGATTTCTTGGGCTTCTTCCTCGCTCCGGCCGGTCACCAAGGCGATGCGCGCCGCCGATTCGACGGTCATCGCGGTGTCGACGTAGCCGGGGCAGACCGCGTTCACGGTCATCGAGCTCTTGGCATATTCGAGCGCGAGGCTGCGCATCAGCCCGATCATGCCATGCTTCGACGCGACGTAGGGCGCGGCATAAGCGGCCCCGCGAAGCCCCGCGACCGAGGCGACGAAGACGATCCGGCTGTCTTCGCCGGCAAGCAAATCGGGAAGCGCCGCCTGGACGCAGTCGAACGCCGAGGTGAGGTTGGTAGCGATGATCCGGTCCCAGGTCTCGCGCTCGGTGCGCGCGAAGGGCTTGCTGTCGGCGATCCCGGCATTGACGATTAGCAAGTTGATCGGTCCGTTGGCTTCGCGCGCCGCGGCGAAGGCGGTCGCGATCGCATCGCGGTCGGCAACGTCGCAGGTGATGGCCGCGCCTGACACAATTTTCGCGGTCGCCTCGAGCGGTTCGCGGCGGCGGCCGAGCAGCGAGATCTTGGCGCCCGCCGCGTGGAGGTGGGTCGCGGACGCAGCGCCGATTCCGGTGCCGCCACCGGTGATCAGCGCATGGCGCCCTTCAAGCCAATGATTGCGCTCCATATCGGGATTGAGCATTGGCCCAAGCTCTGTGACGTGGCAAGCGAAGCCCCGCAAAAGGAGAGCCTACAAATGAAGACCCGCGCCGCCGTTGCTTTCGAAGCCAAACGTCCCTTGGAGATCGTCGAGGTCGATCTCGAGGGACCGAAAGCGGGCGAAGTGTTGGTCGAGATCATGGCGACGGGCATTTGCCACACCGACGCCTACACGCTCGATGGATTGGATAGCGAAGGGCTGTTTCCGTCGATCCTCGGTCATGAAGGCGCGGGCGTCGTGCGCGAGATCGGCGAAGACGTAACCAGCGTTGCCGTCGGTGACCATGTCATCCCGCTCTACACGCCCGAATGCGGCAAGTGTAAATCGTGCCTTTCGGGCAAGACCAACCTTTGCACCGCGATCCGGGCGACGCAGGGCAAGGGCGTGATGCCCGACGGCACCAGCCGCTTCAGCTACAAGGGCGAGACGATCTTCCATTATATGGGCTGCTCGACCTTCTCGAACTTTACTGTGCTGCCCGAGATCGCGGTGGCCAAGATCCGGACCGACGCGCCGTTCGACAAGGCCTGTTACATCGGCTGCGGAGTGACCACCGGGGTCGGCGCGGTGACCAATACGGCCAAGGTCGAGCCAGGGTCCAATGTCGTAGTATTCGGGCTCGGCGGGATCGGCCTCAACGTCATCCAGGGCGCGAGGATGGCCGGTGCCAAGATGATTGTCGGGGTCGACGTCAATCCGGCCAAGGAAGCATGGGGTCGGCAGTTCGGCATGACCGACTTCGTCAATCCGCGCGAGGTCGAGGGCGACCTGGTCGCGCATCTCGTCGCGCTGACCGATGGCGGGGCCGATTACAGTTTCGACTGCACCGGCAACACCGACGTGATGCGTACCGCGCTGGAATGCTGCCACCGCGGCTGGGGCCAGTCGATCATCATCGGCGTGGCGGAAGCGGGCAAGGAAATCGCCACCCGGCCGTTCCAATTGGTCACTGGCCGGGTGTGGAAGGGGACCGCGTTCGGCGGTGCCAAGGGGCGGACCGACGTGCCCGGAATCGTCGATATGTACATGGACGGCACCATCGCTATCGACCCGATGATCACCCACGTCCTGAGCCTCGACGAAATCAACAAAGGGTTCGACTTGATGCACGCCGGGGAAAGCATCCGCGCGGTGGTGGTTTACTGACCAATCATTGTTTCAAGACGGTCTTGTAGGGGTCGGTATTGATCAGCAAGATCGTGCAGGGCGCTTTCGATACGCACGCATCGGCATGCCATTTGCGCGCTTTTTGCGTCCAATAACTTCCCGGACGAAGCGCGATTGCCCCGGCTTGGCTGGCCCCTTCCGGCCAATGCTTCCAAATGCCTTCGATCACGACGGCCCGATAATCGGCGGTGTGCATGTGAATTGGGGCGACGAAACCGCCCGGAACCTTCAAAAGCGTGCCCGCCGGGCCTTTCGACCTTTCGCCCCACAGCGCTCCGAGCCTTTGGGGTTGTCCCGGCGCCTCGACCGCCCAGGGAATCTTCTGTGCCGGGACCATCACATCCTCAGCTGTCTTAGCCGGGACGGATGCAGATAGAGCGGCGAGTGACGCCGCGCCGAATTGCAATGCATGCATTTCATTTTCTCCCACGACGGACAAATGGAATACTCGCATGATCGACAATGGTTTCGCGCTGATGCATGCGGGCGGCATTTCGAGGGAGACTGATGTCGGACAAGATTAATCTTGCAGAGAAATTGGCCAGCTTTTCCGACCAGTGGGCGCCGCGGATCGTGGCGCGCTACAACGACCATGAGGTCCGGCTGGTGCGGGTCGAGGGCGAGTTCATCTGGCACAAGCACGATGACACCGATGAGCTTTTCTTGCTGCTCGACGGCGAGCTCGACATCGAATTCCGCGACCGCGTTGTGTCGCTTAAGCCGGGCGAACTGATCGTCGTCCCGCGCGGCGTCGAGCATCGGCCGGCGGCGCGCAAAGGCGAGGCGATGCTGCTGCTGATCGACCCCAGGGACATGCCCAACACGGGCGACGAAGCTACTGCCACCAAAGCCGTCGAGATCTAGAGGAGGAAAGCCATGTTCAGTCACATGATGGTGGGGTCAAACGACCTCGAGCAGTCGAAGAATTTCTACGATTCCCTGTTCACGGCGATCGGCGCCAAGCCCGGCCGGGTGGATGAAAAAGGCCGCTTGTCCTACGCCCGCAACGGCGCGGTTTTCATGGTCACCTCTCCGATCGACGGCCAATCCGCCAGCTACGGCAATGGCGCTACAATTGGCTTTACGATCGACAGCCCCGAACAGGTCGATGCCTGGCACGATGCTGGAGTAGCTTCCGGTGGCAAATCGATCGAGGACCCGCCGGGCATAAGGCAGGGTAGCTTCGGCCCGCTCTACCTCGCTTACCTGCGCGATCCCGACGGCAATAAGCTTTGCGCGTTGCATCGGGTGCCGCAGGAGTGACGCTGGAAACGGTCAGCGAGGTCAAAAGCCACGGCGGGGTGCAGGGCGTTTACCGCCACGCCTCCGCCGCGACCGGGACCGAGATGACTTTCTCGGTATTCGTGCCGCCGCAGCCGGAGAAGGGCGAGCCGCTGCCGGTGCTGTGGTATCTGTCAGGACTGACCTGCAGCCATGCCAACGTCACCGAGAAAGGCGAGTTTCGCGCGGCCTGCGCCGAGCATGGGATTATTTTCGTCGCACCGGACACCAGCCCTCGCGGCGAGGGCGTTCCCGACGATTCGGCCGGGGCCTGGGATTTCGGCCTGGGCGCGGGCTTTTACGTTGACGCAACCGAGAAGCCATGGGCCGCGAATTACCGCATGTGGTCCTACGCCACCGAGGAATTGCCGGTGCTGGTCGCAGAGCATTTCCCGGTCGATTTGGGCGCGCAGGGGATCAGCGGTCATTCGATGGGCGGGCATGGGGCGCTGACGGTGGCGCTGCGGCATCCGGGGCGCTTCCGCAGCGTATCGGCGTTCGCGCCGATCGTTGCGCCGAGCCAGGTACCGTGGGGGCAAAGGGCCTTCGCCGGCTACCTCGGCCAGGATCGCTCGACTTGGCGGGCGCATGACGCGGTTGCGTTGATCGAGGATGGCGTGCGCTTGGCGGAACTGCTGGTCGATGTCGGCGAAGCCGATCCGTTCCTCGAAAAGGAGCTGCGGCCCGAGCTTCTTGAGCAGGCGTGCGCCGGGGCCGGAATCCCGCTGACGCTTCGGCGGCAACCGGGTTACGACCACAGTTACTATTTCATCTCGACCTTCATGGCCGACCATGTCGCCTGGCATGCGGCGCGGCTGAACGCGCGCTAGCTCAGTGGAGCCTTGGGTCACCGAAGCGCTGGCCGCCGGCACCGGGCTTCTTGCCGGCATGCTGATCGGAATCGAACGCGGCTGGAAGCTCAAAGATCAGAAAGAGGGATTGCGCGTCGCCGGAGTGCGGACCTTCTCGATGCTCGGGATGGCGGGCGGCATCGCCGGGCTGATCGGAGTCCGTGGTCAGCCACTGGTCGGCGCGATTGTCGCCGCCGCCGCCGCAACCTTGCTGGTCATCGCCTATGCGCGGGCACTGAGAGCGCGGCACGACGCGACCACGGCGATCGCGGCGCTGTTAACACTGGCGATCGGCTTCCTCGCTGGCAGCGGGAGCGGCGGACTGGCAATGGCCTGCGCCGCGGTGGTCGTGCTGTTGCTCGCGCTGCGGGCCGAGTTGCACGGCTTCGTCGAACGGCTCGATGAGCAGGACATCAAGGCGCTGGCCCGCTTCGCGGTCATTGCAGGAGCAGTGTTGCCATTGCTCCCCAACCACGCGTTCGGGCCATATGGAGCCTGGAATGCGCAAAAGCTTTGGCTGGTGGTGGTGCTGGTCACCGGCTTCTCGTTCGCCGGCTATATCGCCAACCGGGTGTTCGGCGAGCGGCGCGGGACAATCGCTACCGCTCTGATCGGCGGGGCATATTCATCGACCGCCGTGACCGTCTCGCTGGCCCAGATGCTGGGCAAGGATGAGCGGGCGAGCGGCCCGGAGCCGGCCGGAATCGCACTTGCTACGGCCGTCATGTATCTGCGCGTGCTGGTCTTTGTTGCATTTCTCGCGACGTCGGTTCTGCTGCCTTTGACGGTCATTATCGCGCCCGCGCTGGTTGTTGCGACGGTCGCCGGCCTGGTCCTGCTGCGGATGAGCGCCAAGGACAGCGACGGCCCGGCGCCTCCGGGCAATCCGATCCAGCTGATTCCGGCGCTTGGTTTCCTGGCCTTTCTGGCCATCGCCGCGGTCGCCGCGCGATGGGCCGATGGTCGCTTCGGCGAGCAGGGGATCGCGGTGCTGCTCCTGCTCACGGGGAGCCTTGATGTCGACGCGGCGATCATCACCACCGGCGGATTGAAGCCGGGCGCGATCAGTCCTGCTCTGGCAGCGCTGGCCTTGGGCGGGACTGTGATGATCAACATGATGCTCAAGGTCGGCGTGACATTGGTTTATGCCCGTTCGCGAGGGATTTCGGCGGTGCTGGCGCTCTTGGCGAGCATGGTCGCGCTGGGCATTGGGTTGTGGATCGGGTGGATGCGATTGTGACCAAATCGCCTAGTCACCATAAAAAAGACCTGCCCAGGCATGTCGTTTTTGATGGTGACCCCTACGGGAATCGAACCCGTGTTTCAGCCGTGAAAGGGCCGCGTCCTAACCGCTAGACGAAGGGGCCGTATCGGCGAGGCGCGCTTAGGGGAGCATCACCGGAGCGTCAAGCGAACGCGGCGTCCTCAAGGTGCATTTCGGCGGCGTTCCCGCCGTTCCATTCGTCTCGCTTAATGGTGCCGGCGAGCCACCAGCGGCGATGGGGCGCGGCGGCCAGCATGGCCTGGCCCAAGGGCGTTTCGGCGGCGCGAAAGGCGATCAGCTTGAACGAGCGCCCGTCGTCGCCGCACGCGATCCCCCGGACATGACCATTGCCGACGATCCCGACCTTGATCAGGCGTGCCGGCCCCGCGGCGACGCGCGGTGCGGGCCAACCCGCGCCATAGGGCCCTGCGGCATCCATCGCGTCGCATAAGGATGCAGCGACCCCGCCCGGGGCCAGCAAAGCGTCCAGCAAGAGAGCACGGTTGCCCCGCGCCGCTTCGACATCGGCGGCGAGGCGGTCGTGGAGGAACGCGCGGAGCGGTTCGAGCCCACCGGGAGCCAGGGTCATCCCGGCCGCCATCGCATGCCCGCCGCCGGCGATCAGCAGGCCATTGTCCTTTGCGGCGAGAATGGCGGCGCCGAGATCGACCCCCGAGATCGAGCGGCCCGAGCCCTTGCCGCTGCCGTCTTCGTCTTCGGCGATGACGATCGCTGGGCGGCCGAAGCGTTCCTTGAGCCGCCCCGCGACAATGCCGATCACGCCGGGATGCCAGCCGTTTCCGGAAACGAGAATCAACGGCGCGCCGGCTTGCGTTGCGGCTTCGACCTCCGCGGCCTCGCTGACCAGCGTTTCGATGGCGCGACGCTCTTCATTGAGGCGGTCGAGCTCGATGGCGATGGTCCGCGCCTCCTCGGGGTCGGTCGAGGTCAGCAGGCGCACGCCGAGGTCGGACTTGCCGACCCGGCCGCCGGCATTGATCCGCGGTCCGAGCGCGAAGCCGAGGTCGCGGCAGCTCGGGCTTTTGACCAGCCGCGCGGCGTCGGCGAGCGCGGCGAGACCGACATTCTCTCGCCCCGCCATGACCTTCAGCCCTTGGGTAACGAAGGCGCGGTTCAAGGTCTTCAGGCGAGCGACGTCGGCGACGGTCCCCAAGGCGACGAGGTCGAGTAGATCAATGATCTTGGGCTCCTGATTGCCGCTAACGAAGCGACCGCGATTGCGCAGCTCGCGGAGCAAGGCAACGCCGAGCAGGAAGGCCATCCCGACCGCGGCAAGATGGCCGTGCGCGGCGCCCTCTTCACTCTCGTCGAGGCGGTTGGGATTGATCATCGCCAGCGCTTCCGGGAGCGAAGTCGCGCATTGGTGATGGTCGCAGACGATCACGTCGAGCCCGGCCGCCTTGGCCTGAGCTAGCGCGTCGAACGCCTGGGCGCCACAATCGACCGTGACGACCAGGTCGATGCCGCGATCCTTGAGTCCGACCAAGGCGCTGCCGCTCGGGCCATAGCCTTCCATCAGCCGGTCGGGGATGTAGGCGATCGGATCGGCGCCGAGGCGGCGGAGAAGCAGGATCAGCAGCGCCGCGCTGGTCGCGCCATCGACGTCGTAATCGCCGAAGATGGCGATGCTCTCACCCTTGTCGAGAGCGCCGGCGAGCCGCGAGGCAGCGCTGTCCATGTCGCGGAATACCGACGGATCGGGGAGGAAATCGCGGATGGTGGGCGAGCGGTGACGCGCGAGGTCTTCGCGCGGAATTCCGCGGGCGAGCAAAAGCTGGTCGGTGAGGTCGTCGGTCAGTCCATCGCCGCCCTGCCGACGCCAACGCCAAGGCTGCCCGGAAAGCGATGGCGGGATATTGAGCGCGTCGTCCATGTCTAGAATTGCGATAGCAATTCGGCGCGAAGTGCGTGAGCGCTATCGTGAGGCAAAGCGGGGACGCCATGGGCGGAAAAACCGCTGCCACCGGCGACGCCGATCAGCAGCGAAGCGGTGCCGAACCAGCGGCTGATGAAATTTTCCGTGAGGTCGACGCTCTGAACGCTCGTCAGCGGCAATATGACGAGGCGGCGGCGCCACCAGCCGCGGCGGACCAGCAATCGGTCGCCGTCGAGTGCGTAGCGCGTGCGGCGCCATGCGAGCCAACGCATCGCGATGAGAATAAAAATGATCGCGAAGGCGGCGATCCCAATCGGCGGAACGAACAGGAACTGGATCGTGGCCGGGAAGGCCAGGGCGGCCATCGCAAAGGTGAACGACCAGGCATAAGCGGGCGAGACGCGGCGCCAGTGGATGTCGGGGCCGACCTGACGCCAGCCGAGCTCAGCGAGGACCGTTGCAACTTCCGAAAGGTCGGCGAGGGGGGCGACGATATGATCGCCCTTAGTCGTCTCATCGCGAGCGAGGCTTTGCAGCTTGAGATCGTGCCAGCCAAACGCCTCGCGCAGCGGCCCGGTACCGATAATCGCCGCCTGGATGCGGCGGATTGGCAGGGTCACATCGGTCAACGTGAGCAGGCCTCGCCGGCGGCGCAAGCCGGTGCCGCTGCGGTCGAGACGGAAGCCGTAGTCGCGCAAGGCTGAGCGGACAATTCCGGTGGCGATGCCGACCAGCACCAGCACGATCAGCCCGGCAAGCGCGGCAATGATCTGGTGGACGAGGATCAGGTCCAGCAACGGGCTGCCGGCGGCGAGCATGCCGAGCCAGAAGCGGCGCGAAAAGGGGTCGAATCCAGCGAATTGACCGACCGTCTGGGTAAAGCCGAAGAGGCCGGCGAGCAGGGCCAGCGAAAAATTGAACAGCCCGGCTAGAAGCACATGCCGAAGGTCCATCGCATAGATTGGCTGCGGCTCAGCAGCGGCTGTTGCCGGCACTTCGTCAACAACACCGCGCCGCGCACGGACTAAAGCACGGAGGGCTTGGGCCCGCTCAAGGGTTATTGCCTGGAGGATACCTTCCTCCTCCTTGGCGCCGGCCGATCCGCCGGTTTCGAACTTGACGCGGGCAAGGCCGAACGCCCGCGCCAGAAGCGGCTGGGTGATGTCGACGTCCTGGATCCGGTCGAACGGAATCGATCGGTGGGTGCGGGTAAGGACGCCGTGATCGATGCGGATTTCCGACGCGCCAACGCGAAATTCGAAGTGGCGCCAGTAAATGAACAAACCGGCGACGAGGATCACGGCCAGCATCGGCGCAACGAACAGCAATGCAGCCCATTTGCCGCTCACCGCCAAGTAACCGAGTGCCGCGAACGCCCCGCCCGCGCGGCGCATGCTGCTGCCCAGACCGGTGATGAGGAACAAGGGATGAAGCCGCTCGACTGGGCCGAGCGAGGCGTCGTCATTCATTCGAAGTCGGACCGGATATGCTCGCGGATGGTGTCGCGGATCTGCGAAGCCGTGTCGGGGGCGAGGCCGTTGACGGTGACGATGCTGTTGTGGGTCCCGGCGGTGTGGACGACGAGGCTGGCGGTGCCGAACAATTTGTCGAGCGGGCCGCGGGTCACGTCGATGTGCTGGACGCGGACGAACGGGACCAATGTGTCGACATGGAACAGCCAGCCGCGAACGCTTTGCAGCAGCCGGTCGGTCAGGCGGTAGCCGAGGCGGCGGTAGACGCGCTGCGGCGCGGCGACGAGGGCGACCAGCGCGAGCAACGGGACGACAATTGTAAGGGCGCCGTAAAAGGGCGTCTCCCGCACGACGCCCTGGTCAACGACGATCGCAGCGACGGTCAGCGGGGCCCACAATATCGCGAGGCGAGCGCGGAGAACGTGGCGGTATCCGGGCTCGACCGGGAGCAAGGGCGTGTCTGGTGTCATGGGCGGACGATACAGCGCGCGGCGGCGCTGGAAAGCAAAATCAGGCGTGACCCTTTCTGTGCTCGCCCGTGATCCGCCGCACGGTGCCGCTGCTCGCACGCATAACGATGCTTTCGGTGGTGATGCAGCCGTCTTTGAGGCGCTTGACCCCGTTGAGCAACGAGCCGTCGGTCACGCCGGTGGCGGCGAAGATGCAGTCGCCCCGCGCCATATCCTCGAGGGCGTAAATGCGGTTCAAATCCTCGATCCCCCAGCGGTGGGCGCGGGCGCGCTCGTCGTCGTTGCGGAAAAGGAGCCGGCCCTGGATCTGCCCGCCGACACAGCACAGCGCCGCGGCGGCGAGGACACCCTCCGGCGCACCGCCCGAGCCCATGTAAATATCGACAGTGGTATTCGGATCGGTGGTGGCGATGACCCCGGCGACGTCGCCGTCGGGGATCAGCATGATTCCGCAGCCGAGCGAGCGAAGCTCGGCGATCAGCTGGGCGTGGCGCGGGCGGTCGAGCACGCAGGCGATGAGCTCGTGCGGATTGACTCCCTTGGCCTTGGCGACCGCGCGAATGTTGTCGGATGGCGATTTGTCGAGGCTGATCACGCCTTGCGGGTAGCCCGGCCCGACTGCGATCTTGTCCATGTAGACATCGGGCGCGTTCAGGAGATTGCCGCCCTCGGCGACGGCCAATACGGCGAGCGCGTTGGGTCCGGCCTTGGCGGTGATGGTGGTGCCTTCCAGGGGATCGAGCGCGATGTCGATCTTGGGGCCGCTTCCCTGGGCCGATCCGACCCGTTCGCCGATGTACAGCATCGGCGCCTCGTCGCGCTCGCCCTCTCCGATGACCACGGTGCCGTCCATCGGCAGCTCATTGAGCGCCGCGCGCATCGCCTCGACCGCGGCGGCGTCCGCGGCTTTCTCGTCGCCGCGCCCGACCAGCGACGAAGCCGCGATCGCCGCCGCTTCGGTGACCCGCACCATTTCGAGGACGAGGACGCGGTCGAGGATCGAGCTGGCGAGGATCATTCGGCGCTCCTGGAATCGGTGGATTGCCCGCCGCGATAGGTTCGGCGGCGCCCGATGTCGAGCAGGTCTAGGTGGGCGGTGCGTCGTCGTCGTCGCGCTCGGCCTCATGACCGAGGATGTTGCTGCCGATGCGGACCGAGCGTGACCCCAAGCGGGTTTCGATCAGGAAGATGGCGAAGCCGCCGCCGATGGCGAGCATCATCGCGATAAACAGTAGGGCGATGGCCGTGCCGAAATGCGCCCCGGTGAGGACAGCGGCGAACAGCAGGATGATCACTGCGCAGGTCAGCATAGCGGACAGGACCGAAAGGAAGATGGCCCGGCTGACTAAGGCCATGCGGCGATCCAGGATACGGATCTCCGCAATCACACGGTCATGCTCCTCACCCTTGCTGGCGAAAACGCGCGGCTCCAAGTTGCGCGCGCGGTCGACAATCCGCGATAGTCGGCCGGCGCAGACGTTGAGGAAGGCGCCGATGCCGGCAAGCAAGAACACCGGCGCGACGGATAACTGGATAATCTGCGCGACTTGCGTGGTGGAGGAAGTGGGGAGCATGGTTTGCGGTATGCACCAACCGCGGGATCGCGTCGATCATACGCGCGAATCGGCCACGCAATCCAACAAATGATCGTAAAGTAGGAGTATTTTCACACATTCGCGCCACACTGCGGGCGTGGACAACCATCAAAAAGTGAACGACGTGAAGCGCGTAACCAGCAAGGCTGCACGACTGGCCGCAAGCCATGTCATCACGAGCTGCGCTACGCTCGCGGCGATCCTGATGTTCGTCGGCCTCGGCAGCCAGATCATTCCTTCGGCGATCGCCGGCATTCAACTGCCGGAATCATCCGCCAGTCTTAAGACCGCCTTCATCCTCAACATCGCCATCATCCTGTTCGGGTGGCGGCGCTCGAAGGACCTTCGCGACGCGCTCAACGCCCATGAGCGTGCCGAGCGCGACGCGCACCGCAACGCCAATACCGATCCGACGACGGGCCTTGCCAACCGCCGCGAACTGTTGCGGACGCTCGCCGAGAAGCTCGAATGCCGGTCGCCCGGAATCCTGCTGCTTCTCGACCTCGATCACTTCAAGCGGGTCAACGACTTGCACGGCCATTCGACCGGCGACCAATTGCTGTGCGCCGTAGCCGAGGTGGTCAAAGCCTCCGCGCCGGCGGGCTCATGCTGCGCGAGGATCGGCGGAGACGAGTTCGCGATCATCGTCGACAGCTCCGACAAGGCAAGGGCAGAGAATTTTGCCGCGGGGCTTGTTGAGAGGCTCGGCACGCCGTTCGACATTGGCAACATCCGGGCTCACGTTTCCGGGTCGGTTGGGCTGGCGGTAATCGATAAGTCGGACAAGGGCGATGAGGCGCTCCGCCGCTGCGACACGGCGCTCTATGCGGCAAAACGCGCGGGCCGGAACGGCTTCGCATGGTTCGACCAGGAATTGGAGCTTGAGCTGTCCGACCGGCTGAAGCTCGAGGAAGACATTCGTTGCGGAATTGAGGCCGGCGAATTCGTCCCTTTCTTCCAACCCCTGATCGACCTCTCCACGCGAGATCTGGTCGGCTTCGAGGCGCTCGCCCGCTGGCGCTCGCCCACCCGCGGCTTGCTGGAACCCGCGACCTTCATGGATACCGCCGAGACCACCGGCCTGATCGGCCCGCTGACCATCAGCGTGATGCAGCAGGCACTGGAGGAAGCGCGCAACTGGCCGCAGCACTTGAAGATCGCGGTCAACGTCTCGCCCGTGCAATTCCGTGACCGCACGCTGGCCCAGCAACTGCTCAAGGTCCTTGCGGCGACCGGCTTTCCAGCCAGCCGCTTCGAGATCGAGATTACCGAGGCGTCGCTGCTCGAAGATCGCGAGCAGGTCACGACCATCATTCACAGCCTTCAGAATGTCGGCGTCAGCATCTGCCTGCAGGACTTCGGCACCGGCTACGCCTCTCTCGCCCAATTGCACACGCTGCCGGTCGACCGGGTCAAGATCGACAAGAGTTTCATCAATACGATGGTCAAGAGCGGCCGGACCGACGCGATCGTCGACACCATCGCCGCCCTTGGGCACAAGCTAAACGTCCCGATCACCGCCGAGGGCGTCGAATCGGAGCAGATCCGCAGCGAGATCAGTAAGCTTGGCTGCTCCGAAGCCCAAGGCTGGCTGTTCGGCCGCGCCGTCTCGGCGGCGACCGTCAACACCTTCCTCCAGATGAAGGGCGGGACCGGCGACGGCGCACTCCCCGGCGCTGACAACGTGCTGCCGCCCCAGGCCATTCCCGAGCGCAAACGCATGTAGTTTGCGCGTCGAAGGTCAGCCCTCGATCACGACCTTGTTGCCAACCTTGGTGAGGCCATAGAGTTGCTTGGCGAATGCCGCGGGCAGGCGGATGCAGCCGTGGCTGGCCGGATATCCGGGCGTTACGCCGGCGTGGAGGGCGATTCCATGATCGTCGATGCTTTGCATGAACGGCATCGCCGCATTGTCATATTTCTTGGAACGGTACATCGGCCGCTTGAACTGGATCGACCAGAAGCCAAGCGGAGTCGCGTGCCCCTTCTTGCCGCTCGACACATTGGTCACGCCAATGAGCTGATCGCCGCGGAAGACGAACGCGATCTGGTTGGCCAGGTCGATCGTGATGGCGATATCGCCCTCGGCGGGAACCATCGGCGCCCAAAGATGCTCGCCGGCACGCAAGGATGACCTGCCAAACGTGGCGTACATCGCCTCGAATCCCTTGGCGGAAAAGCCATTGGTCCAGGTATAGTTGGTCGGGGGCGGGGCGTAGGTAGGACGCGCGGCCACGACCGGAGCCTGCCTTGGCGCAGTCGAGCAGCCAGCCAACGCGAGCAGGCCCGCCAGCGTGAAAATGGACAGGATTTTCTTCATTGGTCCCCCGGCGGAGCGCAATATCGCCCAATTGTCAGTTGCATGAGCTTGGCGAACTGCACAAGCGGTGCGGGTTAACGGTGACGGCGCCCGTCGCTAAGTCCGTCCGCCCTGTCGATAACCAAGCCATGCCCAATTAACGCCGTTCAACCGCCGGCTCACCCTTCAAGTTCCAAAAAAGCGCCGTCGGGCTGGCGGATCAGCTTGCCTTGGTGGCCGGCTGTTTGGAGGATATTGTCCCAATGCTCCATTTTGTCGGTGCCGAAGGTGAAGGACAAAAGCACTACCGGATCGTCCGATACCCCGGGTTTGGTCGAGTGGATGAAATGGTCGCCGAGGATCAGCGCTTCGCCGATCTTATAGTCGTATTCGGCGATGGTGCCGGTGAGCTTTTTGTAAAGCATGCCGAAGCCGGAGGCGTTGGCGGAGACCGGCGTGATGAGCGTGAAGGCTTCATTGTTGGCGTGGACCCAGTCGGTGTGGAAATCGGGTTCGGTGCAACTGCTCCGCACCACCAGGAAGCCCGAATAGAGCCGAACCGCTCTCTCGATATCGACATAAGGCTTAACGTGCGCGGCAATGCCCAGCCGGTCGAATGCCAATTGGAAAATCGCGAAGCCCGCGGCTGAATTCGGCGAAATCCAGCGAACGTCGCTGTGCCATGCAGGGCAAGTGCTGTAAAAATCCGGCCGCCGGAATATATCAGTCGAAAGCGGCAGGAATTCCCGGACAATCTCCGGATCGACCGCCACCTTGAGCACATTCGCCGCGCCCAATTCCTCGTTGATGAAATGCTTCATGGGGCTTTAGCCCTTCGCCAGCATCTTCTTCACGCCGCGCGCTGCTTGGCGGAGGCGCTGCTCATTCTCGACCAGCGCCAGTCGCACATAGCCTTCGCCAAGTTCGCCGAAGCCGACTCCCGGGGCGACCGCGACATGAGCCTCGCTGAGCAGCCGTTTGGAAAATTCGAGCGCGCCGATCGCCTGATACTGCTCGGGGATCGGCGCCCAGGCGAACATGCTGGCTTGCGGCACCGGGATGTCCCAGCCGGCCCGGCCGAAGCAGTCAACCAGCACGTCGCGGCGCTTCTTGTAGAGCGCGCGGTTGAAGGTCACGATGTCCTGCGGGCCGTTCAAGGCGGCGGTCGCGGCGGCCTGGACCGGTGTGAAGGCGCCGTAATCGAGGTAGGACTTCACCCGCGCGAGCGCGTCGATCAATTTGGCGTTGCCGACCGCGAAGCCGATCCGCCATCCGGCCATCGAATAAGTCTTCGACATGCTGGTGAATTCAACCGCGATATCCTTGGCGCCGTCGACCTCCAGGATCGACGGGGTCGGCGTGTCGCCAAAGTAGATTTCGGCATATGCGAGGTCGGAGATGATCCACAATCCGGCCTCCTTGGCGAAGGCGACAAGCTTCTCGTAAAACGGCTTGTCGGCAACGTACGCGGTCGGGTTCGAAGGATAGCCGATCACCAGCACGCGCGGGCGCGGCACGGTGAAGCGCATCGCGTTCTCGAGGCGATCGAAGAAATCGGGACCGGGCGCGGCGGGGATCGACCGGATCGCGGCGCCGGCGATGATGAAACCGAAGCTGTGGATCGGGTAGCTCGGGTTGGGGGCGAGGACGACGTCGCCGGGCGCGGTGATCGCCTGGGCCAGATTGGCGAGGCCTTCCTTGCTGCCGAGGGTGACGATGACTTCGCGGTCGGGGTCGAGCGTGACGTTGAAGCGGCGCTGGTAATAAGCGGCCTGCGCCTTGCGGAGGCCGGGGATGCCCTTTGAGGCCGAGTAGCGGTGCGCAGTCGGCTTGGCCGCGACTTCGGCGAGTTTAGCGATGACATGGGCCGGCGGCGCGCCATCTGGGTTGCCCATGCCGAGATCGACGATGTCCTCGCCGCGCCCACGAGCCGCCGCCTTCATCGCGTTGACCTCGGCGAAAACATAGGGCGGCAAGCGGCGGATGCGGTAGAATTCGTCGTCCATGAGCGCGTTGTGGCGGATAATGGTGCGGTGCGGCAAGCCTGCTTTAGCCGGGCAATAGGCTGTTTCGCCTGAGCAGGAAGGCGGTCACCACGAGCGGACCAAGCCACGCCACCCACGAATCCACTGCATAGAATGTCTCGAAATAGCGTCGTTCGCCGAACAACGCCCACAAAGCGAGATAGATACGAAAGAAGATCGCGCCGCTGGTGGTCGCAGCCACCAACAGCATGCAAGCGCGATGCTGGGCGCGTCGGCGATGCCTGATGTGCCAGATGCCGAGGGCGAGTAAGGTCATCCAGACACTTGCCTGGGCAATGAATCCCGCGGCTGACCACGGGCTCATGGGCGCCACCCAGGCGACCGGATAAGCGGTCAGCCCGGCGATACCGACGTCGATCGCGGCGATCCGTCCGACCAGGCGATGCCACTTGCGCAGTTTGCGAACGAGGATCGCGATCGGGATCAGCAGCAGCGCGAGCCCGCCGGCCAGCATGTGCACCGGGAACAGGATCGGCATCTGCTCGAGCTTGATCGCCAGCGTCTCGGGAAACTGGTCGTTGACGAAGGCTTCACCAAGGGCGGTAAGGGCAACGTAAAGGACGAAGCAGCATACAAAGGCGGCTAGTGCTGATACAATGACGGGGCGGGCGGACCCCAAAGGCGAGCCCCTGCTGGGAACTGTTTCGAGACCGGAGGCCATAGCCGATGTTATCCCATCGCGATTTAAGGAAGTCTATTCTTGTTGCCGCCACGGCCGTCGCTCTCGCCGCGCCTGCGGCTGCTGCTTCTCCTTCGACCTATTTGGGGCGCTGGACGGTGGCGGAGGACAAGCCAATTTTCTCGGCCAAGGGGCGTCTCTACAAGACGGTCGACGTCGTGCGCTGCGGCGGCGACGTGTGCGGCGTCAGCGTTGCCCATAATGGCGCCTGCGGCTCGCTGCTGTTCCGCTTCCACTCGGCGACTCTTGCCAGGGAGGATCTGCCTCGGGGTCACGGCCGCTGGGGCACGGCGAAGAAAAACCTCGTTCTCAGCAGCTGGAAGGATCCGGATATGCCCGGGGGCCGGCGGATGAACATCGACCTCGGTGATGGCTATAATTTCGGCGAACGCTCGGGCAACATGCCCAAATATTCCGCCGAATATCGGCCGACCGGAAGCGCCCGCTGCGTCGCGCGCTGAGCGGACAATCGTTAATCAGCGGGTGTAAGCGGGAAGCTTGAGGCCACGCGCGATCGCGGCGCCGCGCAACGCGAAGCCGGCAGCAGCGGCGACTAGCGCTGCAATGACGCCGGGAACGCCAACCAGGGCCAGCGCAACGAACAGGCCTGATGCTAACGCGGCGGCGGTGACGTAGATCTCGGGCTTCATCAGGATTGATGGCTCGCCGGCGAGCGTGTCGCGGATGATCCCGCCGGCGCAGGCGGTCATCACGCCCATGGCGACCGCCGGGACCGGGGCAATGCCGAAGCTCAGCGATTTTGCCGCGCCGTAGGTTGCGTAAGCGGCGAGGCCGGCGGCGTCGAACCAGACCAAGGCGCGGCCGCTCCATTTTCTCGACGACGTCACCCACACGCCCAATGCGGCGAAAATGCAGATCAGCAGGGTCCAGTTGGTGTGGACCCAGAACACCGGCGCGCCGATCAGCAGGTCGCGCAAGGTGCCGCCGCCGACCCCGGTGGCGACGGCGAAGAAGATGAAGGTGACAAGCGTCTGCTTCTTCTGTGCGGCGAGCAGAGCGCCGGACACCGCGAACACCGCGATCCCGAAGTAATCGATCAGCTGCAGGGCCTGAGGGAGCGCGGCGGGCGTCATCGGGTCGTCCATGCGGGAACTGGTTCGCGCTCGCAAGGAGGCGTAGAGGGAAGGCATGACGACAGAAGAGAAACCGACCGCCGCGATCCCAAGCCTCGAGGATTGGCAGCATTGGACGCTGGTCATGGGCCGCGCGCAGCAGATGCTGATGGAGGCATGGGCCAAGGGGCTGGAAAAGGATCAGCCGGCGTCCGGCTGGCCGCCCGCATTCGGCCAATTCGGTGGTCCGGGCGCAGACCCAATGGCGCTGATGACCGCGGGCGCCGACGCCTGGGCCAAGGGGCTGGACGCCTGGGGCAAATTGCTCGGCGTTACGGCGCAGGCGGCGGAGAAAAAGGACCGGCGTTTTTCGGGCGAGGAATGGAGCGAGAATCCGTTGTTCGATACGATTCGCCAATCCTATCTGGCGATTTCGGACCAGTTGCTGGGCAGTGTCGACGAGATCCAGGGGGTCGACGCCGACACCCGTCAGAGATTGAAGTTCGCGACCAAAAGCTTTGTCGACGCGATGAGCCCGTCGAACTTCGCGCTGACCAATCCGCAGGTAATGAAGCGGACGATCGAAACCAAGGGCGAGAGCCTGCTCAACGGCCTGCAGAATATGCTGCGCGATATCGGCCAGGGCCAGGTGACTCAGTCGAAGCCGGGTGCGTTCGAGGTCGGGCGCAACCTTGCGATGACACCCGGCAAGGTGATCCACGAGACGCCGCTCTATCAATTGATCCAATATACGCCGGCGACCGAGACGGTCCTGGAGGCGCCGGTGGTGGTGTTTCCGCCGTGGATCAACCGCTTCTACATCCTCGACCTGACGCCGGAGAAAAGCTTCGTCAAATGGGCGGTCGATCAAGGCATCAGCCTGTTCATGGTCAGCTGGAAGTCCGCCGACGAAAGCCTGGCCGACGTCAAGCTCGACCATTATGTCGAAGCCCAGATCGACGCCGTCGAGACGATCCGCGATGTGCTCGGCGTCGAAAGCGTACACGCCGTCGGCTATTGCGTCGCCGGCACGACATTCGCGGCGACGCTGGCCCTGCTCGAAGCGCGGGGCGAGGCCGGCAAGGTGGCAAGCGCGACCTTCTTCACCGCCCAGGTCGATTTTTCCGAAGCGGGGGATTTGAAGCTGTTCCTCGGCGACGAGACGATGGGGCTCCTGAGCCAGGTCACCGCCGACAAGGGCTATCTCGATGGGCGCTACATGGCGGCGACGTTCAACCTGCTGCGCGGCCGCGACCTCATCTGGAGCTATGTGGTCAACAATTATCTGCTCGGCGAGGAGCCGACCCCGTTCGACCTTTTGCATTGGAATGGCGACACGACCAACCTCCCGGCAAGCTGGCACCGCGACTATCTGGAGACCCTCTACAAGGGCAACAAGCTAGTCCTGAAAGGCGGAATCTCGGTCGCCGGCACGCCGATCGACCTCGGCACCGTCAAGACCCCGGCCTATGTTCAGGCGGGGCGCGAAGATCATATCGCGCCGCCCGAAAGCGTGTGGAAGATCATGAAGCACTTCAAGGGCGACAAGCGCTTCGTGCTCGCCGGGTCGGGCCATATCGCTGGCGTGGTCAACCCGCCGGCGGCGGGAAAATATCAATATTGGACCAACGACAAGGACCCGGCGAGCTTGTCGGAATTTGTCGATGGCGCGACCGAGCATAAGGGGAGCTGGTGGCCGGATTGGGTGAAGTGGCTGACCGCGCGGACACCGAAGACGGTTGCGGCAACCGGCGCTCGCGTTCCGGGCAAGGGCAAGAAGAAAGCGATCGAGGACGCGCCGGGGCGTTACGTCAAGGAACATTAAGCGAGTGGGCGATCTGCGATTTGGTCCGGCGCTGAAGACGTCACGCTAACAACTCTCATATTTCCAATGCCGCTTCTTGCCCTCGGCGAGCCATTCGACCGCCGTGGCGATGCGCTTGTCTCGCGTGGCATCCTGCTTGGCCTCGGCGATCCAGTCGATATAGTCGCGCCGCGCGCTGGGTGCGAAGCCGTCGAGCGTCGCCTTGGCGGCGGGGTTGGCGGCGAGCGCGGCGGCGAAGGCCGGGTGCAATTCGGCGGGCGGCTTGGGCTCATGCTTGGTCTTGCGCGGCGCCTTGGGCGCGGTGGCGATCCGCGCGGCCTCGGCGATCAAGGCGTCGAATTCGTTGTCGCCGGGCAAGTCGGCGATAGCGGTGATCTTGCCGAACTGGCCCATCGCATCGGCGCTGGCGGCGTCCCCGCGCATGTCCTGCCCGCGCCAAAAATTGATCGCGACATGCGCCTTGAACGCGGCGGTGATCAGCAGGATCGCGCCGTCCCGCGTATAGGACGGCATGCTCCATTTGAGCGTTTCCTCGACATCCGGAATGACCGCGTGAACGCGCTCCCGCACATGTTCGAGAATCGGCCTCGCGAACGGCTGAGCTTTCGCCAGATAGGCGTCGATCCGCGGATCGCGGCTCATCAGATAATACCGCCGCCGAGCATCAGGCGGAGAATCCCGACGACGACCACGAACAGGTTCAAATTGCGGCCGGCATTGCTCTGGCTGGCCGCGCCGACGCCGGCGCCGATCAAAGCGAGCGGGACGATCAGCCAATTGGCCCAGCCGAGGAGGGGAATGAACGCGACCGCGACGCACAGCAAGGCGACGACGCCGATGATCAGCGAAACCAGATTGAGCATGAAGCGTTTCCTCGCAGCTGGGCAGTGGCGCGCCTTATCAAATTTTGCGGCCGGTCCCTAGAGCGCGGTGACAATCTCATCGATGCGGCCGATCATTTGGCGTCCGCAGCGGATGGTGATCGACCCGATCGGCGACGCCACCGGCCAGCTGCCATTGACATCATGGGTAACGATCGCCTGGGATGCGGGGCCGGTCGGGCGGACGACGTCGAGGATGACCGTGACCTGCACCGGATAACTTTCGGCGACCGGTCCTAGGTGAAGCGCCAGCCGATAGCCGCCGGTCGGCACCTGGACCTTGCCGGTGACAACCAGCTTGGGATGCGAATTCGGACCAGGCATCGCGTCGACCCAGGCGGTCCAGTCACTCGAACCTATGATCGGGCAGTCGGCCGCGGGGGCGCTTGCCGTGGCGGTCTGGCAGGCGCTGAGCGCCATAAGACCAGCGATGGAAGCCAATCGAATTACCCGCATGTCAGCTCCGTGCAGCGGGCCGCAGCGCGCATACTGTGGATCAGACTCGCGACATAGAGCGCCAGCGCGGTCCAGATCGCGCCGAAGGCAATGGCGTGGGCGGTCGTGAAGGGTTCGCCGTAGAGCCAGACCGCGCAAATGAACTGGAGCGTCGGGGCGATGAACTGGAGGATTCCCAGAGTGGAGTAGCGCAGGCGGCGCGCGGCGGCTGTGAACAATAGCAAAGGCGTGGTCGAGACGATTCCGGCGAGGACCAGCAGCACCGCCTGCTGGGTGCCGCTGCCGAAGGTTGGTCCTCCGGCGGTGTAGCCGGCGATGAGCCAGCCCAATGCGAGGGGGAAGAGGATCGCCGTCTCAATGCTGAGCCCGGCGATTGAGTCGACCGCGGCGATCTTGCGCAACAGGCCGTAGGTGGCGAAGCTGACGCACAAAGTCAGGCTGATCCACAATTCGCCGAGCGCGCCCGCGGCGAGCACCGCGATTCCCGCTCCGGCGATCGCCACCGCAAGCCATTGCAGCCGCGACAAATGCTCCTTGAGGATGAATCGGCCGAGCAGGATGTTAGCCAAGGGGTTGAGATAATAACCGAGGCTGCCGGCGAGGATGTGCCCGGAGTTGATCGCGTAGACGTAAAGCAGCCAGTTGACCCCGATCAGCAAGGCGGTGGTCGTAAGCAGTCCCAACGTCCGCCGATCCCGCAACGCGGCAGCGACCTGGCTCCAGCCTCGGGTCACGCCGAGCAAAGCGGCGAGAACGAGCAATGACCAGACGATCCGGTGCGCGACGATATCGATCGCGGGCACGCCGGCCAACGCCTTGAAATAGATCGGAAGAACGCCCCAAAAGGCATAAGCGAACAGCCCGAAGGCGAGGCCGGTGCGGGCGGTACGGTCGTGCTCGGCAGCCGGCTTGGCGAGAGGTGAGTTCGCGTTCATCGAGCATGCGCCTAGCGGGCGATAGCGCTGAATTAAACCCCATGGTAATCGCGTCTTTAGTTGAAACCATCCAACTTCGCTGCCAGTTTAGGTTCACCAAATTTTGGTGAATCGGGGATTTCCGAAAGGTTGTGCTTTGCACCGTTCGCGCCTGCTCTGTGCTGCGATATTTGCCATGGGCGGCTGCGTTAAGCCGGCACCGCGCCCGGTAGCCGTGGCCGTTCCGGTCGCCGCCGTCCCTCCGACCAAGGCCGATGCGTGGGAGCGGGTCGCCAGCGCCGCCGACATCGACCGCATCCGCCGCACGGGCCAGGCGTGGACTGCCGCGCTGACCGATGCCAAGGCCCACGGCTTCCGCGGCGCGATTGCCAGCGAAGGCGATTTGTTGAAGCCGACAGCCGCGCTGGCGCGTCCGGCGCCGACCCCGGGCAGCTATAATTGCCGCCTGGTCAAGCTTGGCAACACCACCCGCAAGGGGCCGTATTACGAAAAATTCAAGCCGTTCTTCTGCTATGTCGAGGTCGAGAATAACCTCCTGACGATCGTCAAGCAGACCGGGAGCGAGCGTCCCGCAGGGCGCCTGTGGGAAGACGACAACCCCTACCGCTTAATCTATCTCGGCAGCCTCGCGCTGGGCGACGAGCAGGCGTCACGTGCGTATGGCGAAAATGCCAAGCGCGACATGGCCGGAGTGCTCGAGCGGGTCGGGCCGTTTCAGTGGCGGCTGGTCATCCCATGGCCGCGTGGAAGCTCAAAGCTCGACGTGTTCGAACTGACGCCGGTCGGCGACCAACCCAAATAATCTGGTGTCGCTTGCCGATCCGGACGAGGTGCGCGCCCATCTCATCGCGGCGGCGGCGGCGGGCCATGCGCTGACATACTCAGCGATGCTCGAACGGCTGGGATATAATTTCTCGCGGCCCAAGATGCGCGCCTTGTGCGTGGTACTGGGTGTAGTTGACGACGAGGCCGAAGCTCGCGGCGAGCCCGAGCTTGCGGTGCTGGTGGTGCGCCAATCGGACGGGCTTCCCGGACAGGGCTGGTGGGTCGCGGGCGGCAAGAAGCATGGCCATGCCGGGTCGTGGGAAGGACCGAAGGCGAGGCGGCTGATCGATCGCTTGCAGCAAGCGGCGTTCGATTATTGGGGCAAGCACCAACCGTAGGGACATGGTGGGCCGAGTGCGCTAAGGGCGCGCGATGACCGACAATTCGAATACAGAACGCAACTTTACGGTTGGCGAGGATGACGATGGCATCCGCCTTGACCGCTGGTTCAAGCGGCACCTCGCCGACATCAGCTTCAACCAGGTCTCGCGCTGGGCGCGGACCGGGCAGCTGAGGATCGACGGCAAAAGGGCGGCGCCGGGCAATCGCCTGGAAGTCGGGCAGGTGCTGCGCATTCCGCCCGCCGACGCCACTTCTACGCGCGAACCGCGCGCTAAAAGGCAGATCGTGCCGCTTAATGACGAGGAAGCGGAAATGATCCGCGAAATGGTCATCCACGAAGACGCCGACGCGTTCGTGCTCGACAAGCCGCCGGGGTTGGCGACGCAGGGCGGGACCAACACCTATCAGCATCTCGACCGCTTGCTCGATGGTCTGGCCGATGAAGCGGGGCAAAAACCCAAGCTTGTCCACCGGCTCGACAAGGACACTTCCGGTGTGGTGTTGGTTGCTAGGACCGCGCGCGCGGCGGGGCATTTCTCCAAGGCGTTTGCCGGGCGAACGGCGCGCAAGGTCTATTGGGCGCTGATCACCGGCGTGCCGTCGGCAGCGAAGGGCGTGATCGACCTGCCTTTGGCCAAACAGCCCGGGACCGGCGGCGAGAAAATGCACGTCGATCACCAGCAGGGCCTCGCCGCCAAGACGCGGTGGCGGATGATCGACCGCGCCGGCAACCGCGCCGCCTGGGTCGAAATGCAGCCGCAAACCGGTCGGACGCACCAGCTTCGCGCACACATGGCGGCGATCGGCCATCCGATCGTCGGCGACGCCAAATATGGCGGACCCGAGGCGTTTTTGACCGGCGGGATCAGCCGCAAGCTCCATCTCCATGCGCGGCGGCTGAATATCGACGCGCCGGGCGGGCGGATCATCGACGTTTCGGCCGAGCCGCCGTCGCATTTCACCGACAGTCTGCACACTTTGGGCTTTGACCGGGCCGCGGGGGATGCCTTGCCGCTCGACACGCCCGACCCGGCCAAGAGCCCG
>DATHFE010000256.1:0-5182 GCA_035318245.1 Sphingomicrobium sp.
GCCCTTGGCGATCAGCACGGCGGCGACCTTGGCGAGACTCGATCCTTCCTCGACGATGATGTGGTGGGGTCCCGCTTTTGGGCCCGGGCTCGCCCAAAGCAACCAAAAGGCCGCGGTCGCAGCAATCAGGCCAAGCAAAACACCGCCAAAAATGAGCCGCCGGAGCATCGCGGGGTGACCTAGTCGACCGCCTTCATCACCAGGCTGGCGTTGGTCCCGCCAAAGCCGAAGCTGTTGTTGAGCACCGCTTTCACTTTGCGCTGCTTGGCCTTGTGCGGGACGAGGTCGACATCGGCGCAGCCGTCCGACGGATTGTCGAGATTGAGCGTTGGCGGGACGATCTGGTCGCGCATGGCGAGGATGCAGAAGATGCTCTCGACCGCCCCGGCGCCGCCGAGCAGATGCCCGGTCGCCGACTTGGTCGAGCTCATCGAGACATTGGCGATGGCATTGCCGAACAGCCGTTTGACGGCGCCAAGCTCGAGTTCGTCGCCAAGCGGCGTCGAAGTGCCGTGGGCATTGATGTAATCAATATCGCCCGGAGTCATGCCGGCCTTCTTCAGCGCCATCTGCATCGAGCGAAACGCACCCGAGCCTTCGGGGTGCGGCGCTGTGACGTGATAGGCATCACCCGACAGGCCGTAGCCGACGACCTCGGCATAGATTTTCGCGCCGCGCTTCTTGGCATGCTCATATTCCTCGAGCACGACCACGCCCGCGCCCTCCCCCATGACGAAGCCGTCGCGGTCCTTGTCATAGGGCCGACTGGCTTTCTCCGGCTGGTCGTTGAACGCGGTCGACAGGGCGCGCGCCTGGGCGAAACCGGCGACCCCGAGCGGGCAGATGGTGGATTCGGCGCCCCCCGCGAGCATGATGTCGGCATCGTCGTCCTTGATCATCCGCGCCGCATCGCCGATCGAATGGGCGCCGGTCGAGCAAGCGGTGACGACCGCATGGTTGGGGCCCATCAGCCCATATTTAATGCTGACCTGGCCCGAAATGAGATTGATCAGGCGGCCGTGAACGAAGTGCGGGCTAACCCGGCTCGGTCCCTTTTCGTGGAGGACCAGGGATTCGCTCTCGATCCCCGGAAGCCCGCCGATGCCCGAGCCGATCGAGCAACCCGCCCGGAACCGCGTAGCTTCATCCATGTCGAGCAGGCCGGCATCCTCGATCGCCTGCCCGGCCGCGTCGATGCCATAGATGATGAACTGGTCGACCTGGCGCTGGACCTTGTGGTCGACGCGCTTCGCCGGATCGAAGCCATATTCATGGTCTGCGGGCTTCACCTCGCAGGCGATGCGGCATTTCTGGTCGCTCGCGTCGAACCGCGTGATCGGCCCTGCCCCGCTCTTGCTGGCGAGGATGTTGCGCCACGTCGTCTCGACGTCGCCGCCGAGCGGCGTCACGAGCCCCAGACCGGTTACTACAACACGCCGCATTGGCTCACTCCGTGCAATTCAATCGCTCTTCAAAAACAAACGGCCTCCCGCGGGACGGGAAGCCGTTCGTGCCGCCTCAGCCGGCGTAGGCGGGCGGCGTTGATCGCGGCTTCGTCAGCCCTTGTTCTGGTCGATGAAATCAATCGCGTCCTTGACGGTCGTGATCTTCTCGGCCGCGTCATCGGGAATCTCGACGCCGAACTCTTCTTCGAAAGCCATCACCAATTCGACGATGTCGAGGCTGTCAGCGCCAAGATCATCGATGAAGCTCGCTTCCTCAGTCACCTTTTCGGCATCGACGCCGAGGTGTTCGACGACGATCTTCTTCACGCGATCGGCAGTCTCGCTCATGGGGCTTTCCTCCGTTAGTTTTGCGATGCCCTAGCGGCGCATTTGGCCTGCGGCAAGTGTCGCGCACAGCCATGCCGGGGGCATGGGGAGCACGACACTTCGCGCGCGCTGTGCTTGGCCGCGGAAAGGGAAGTCCCTACCTCAAAGACACATGCGCGCCGCCCGACCCCTCACACCCGACGAAATCACGCTCGCGCGGAGCGTGTTCGGCGACGCGATCGATTATGCCCGGGTCCGGCTGGTCCGCCGGCGCTGGTGGCCGTTCCAGCCAAAGGGTGTGGTCATGGCGCCGACCGGTAATATCCACTTTCACCCCGACAGCGAACAATGGTCGGAGGATTTCGCGCACGAGCCGCTGTCCGCGCAGGGCATGTTCATCCACGAGATGACACATGTCTGGCAAAGCCAGACGCGTGGCCGCTTCTATTTGCCGCTAATGCGCCATCCCTTCTGTCGCTACGGATATGAGCTTGTTCTCGACAAAGCGTTTGACCGGTATGGGCTTGAGCAACAAGCCGAAATTGTGAGGCACGCCTTCCTCGCGGTGCGTGGCGCAAAGGTCGCAAACGCTACGGATCGCTCGATTTTACCGTTTATTTAACGAAAATCCGCCCTTTTTCTGCCTGTTACATTTGCGCAACAACATTGTAACCAAAGCGCGCACTTTGGCTTGCCCCTCTTCCCCGGACGCCCGGTTTGAACATAAACCTGTCTGGAACATGAATGGGGGTCTTTAAAATGCGCATCACCAAGCTCGGCATCCGCAGCCTGCTTTTAGGCGCTGCCACCATCGCAATTGGGGCACGGGCCTTTGCCCAGACGGTGCCGGAAGCAACCGCGCAGGCCGTCAATCCGCCCGAGGAACCAGGCTACGGAGACATTGTCGTCACCGCGACCAAGCGCGCCTCGACAATCCAGGACGTGCCGTTCTCGATCAATGCGCAGACGCAGGAAGACATCCAGCGCGCCAATGCCTCAACGCTCGAGGATATCAGCCGCAATGTTGCCGGCCTTGCGGTGCAAAACCTGGGGCCGGGGCAGAGCCAAGTGTCGATCCGCGGCGTTTCGGCCGGCCAGATCGTCCGCGACCAGCCGGGCGTAAAGGAGCAAGTCGGCGTCTACCTCGACGAATCCGTGGTCTCACTGTCACTATTCACGCCGGACTACGATCTGTTCGACCTCAATCGCGTGGAAACGCTTCGCGGTCCGCAGGGCACGCTGTTCGGATCGGGCAGCGTCGGCGGCACGATTCGCTACATCACCAATCAGCCTAAACTGGGCCGAACAGAAGGGTTGATCGAGGCCAATGTCAATCATGTCCACGACGGCGAAATGGGCGGCCACATCAAGGGTGCGATTAACGTCCCGCTGGGCGAAACTGCCGCGGTCCGCGCGGTTGGCTATTATACCAAATATGCCGGCTTCATCGACGCGATCGGCCCTGCCGGCGGCAAGAACGTCAATGACGGCTCACGCGTCGGCGGCCGCATCTCGCTGCTGTGGGAACCAACGCCGGAGCTAAGCATCACACCGCGCGTGGTCTACCAAAAGGTCGAGGCCGGCGGGTTCAACCGCGAGGAATTCTACAACCTCTACGATAACCAGTTTACGGATCCCTCAAATCCTGGAGGTCCAGGCAAGCGGACTCAATATTTGAAGCTTCGCGAAAAGTTTAAGGATGAAGCACTGCTTGCCGACCTAGTCGCTTCCTATGACTTCGGCGGTGTCGAGCTGACCTCGGTTACCAGCTACATCAATCGTGACATCCTTGTCTCGCGCGATGCGTCGGCGCTCACGGGTTCGGTGGGCATCTCCTTTGGCGGACTACCGGCAGGGCCGTCCGGGAACGTCGATCCCGACGTTGCGCTGTTGCCATCCAATTTGCGCGACACGACCGATTTGAAGCAGTGGACCCAGGAAATCCGGCTGTCGTCGACGGGTTCGGGGCCATTCCAGTGGGTCGTCGGCGGCTTTTATTCGGACGTGAAGCGCAAATATGCCCAGCGCCTGCCGACGCCGGGCTTTGACGATCCCGCTGCGCAGCAGGCGATCGAGGGGCTGTGCATAGCCGGAGTGCCAGTATTCTGCAGTGCGCCAGGCGTCCCGATCACGCTGGAAGAGGCGCAGAACGGCTTCCCGTTCAATTCGCCATACAATGCGGATCTGCCTTACGACATCAAGCAGAAGGCTTTGTTTGGCGAAGCCAGCTATGACCTGGGCCAAGTCAAAGTGACCGGCGGTCTGCGCTACTATGATTTCAAGGAATCGCGCGACTTCATCTCGGGCGGCCCCTTCTCCAACATCGACACTCGGATCGGCGACAAGACCAAGTCTAACGGCTTCTCGCCCCGCGCGATCGTGACTTGGGAGCCGAACAACAACCTCAGCGTCAACGTTCAGGCCTCCAAGGGCTTCCGCCTTGGTGGTGTGAACGATCCTCTCAACATTCCATTGTGCACAGGAGGTCCAACCGGCGTCTTCGCACAAACATTTGGCGGTATTCCGACCTATGATGACGAAACGCTGTGGAACTATGAGGCTGGCGTAAAATATTCGAAGCGCGGATTCACCTTCAACGCGGCCGCCTTCTACACGAAAATCAAGGATCTGCAGGTGACCGCAGACGCGGGTGACTGCTCGTCACGCGTGGTATTCAACGTGCCCAAGGCCCATACCATGGGCGTCGAGGCAGAATTCGCGGTCAGCCCGATCGCGGGCCTTGACCTGTCTTTGGCTGGCAGCGTGATCGAATCCGAATTCGACAGCACACTGCTTAGCTCCGACGAAAGCTTCATCGTCGCCGGCATTCGCGATGGCAATCGCCTGCCTACCGTGCCCAAATTCCAAATGGCTGCGACGGCCACCTATGGCCAACGCTTCGCGGACAAGGGCGATTGGCACGTCACGGCCAGCTTTCAGCATGTTGGCAGCCGTTTTACCCAGCCAGGCGATCAGGAGCCGGGCGCTGGCGACTTTTCCAACATGATCTCTTTTGATCCAGATACAGGCGCTGTTAGCGGCGGCGCTTTTGACTTCACTTCGCGCCTGAAGCTGAAGGCCTATAACCTGGTCAACCTTTCGGCTGGCATCGACTTCGATAGTGGATTGGGATTCGCGCTCTATGTCAACAATCTGTTCGACACGAACGCCAAGCTGTCTTTCGACCGCGAACGCGGTGGGCGTGCGCGGCTCGGCTACAATGTCGGCCAGCCGCGCACGATCGGCCTGACGGTTCGTCAGGCCTTTGGGTCATCCCCGCCGCCGCCGCCGCCTCCGCCGCCACCCCCGCCGCCACCGCCGCCACCACCGGCGACGCAGACTTGCTCGGATGGCTCGGTGATCCTGGCGACGGACGTTTGTCCGCCTCCCCCGCCCCCTCCTCCGCCTCC
>DATHFE010000257.1:0-10432 GCA_035318245.1 Sphingomicrobium sp.
TGATCGGCCCGTCGCGATCGGCCAGGGTGCGGTTGATCATGCGCGCCGTCTCGGTCGAGCCCGTGAAAACGACCCCCGCGATCAGCGGATGCGCGGTCAGCGTTCCGCCGACGACCCTGCCTTCGCCGGGCGCGAGCTGGACGACGTCCTTGGGAATGCCCGCCTGGTGCATCAACTCGACCGCGAGTGCGCCAATCAGCGGCGTTTGCCCGGCCGGCTTGGCGATGACGGCATTGCCCGCAGCCAGCGGTCCCGAAACCAGGCCTGTGAAGATAGCCAGCGGAAAATTCCATGGCGATATACTGGCGAACACTCCGCGGCCGTGGAGGCGCAGCTCATTCTGCTCCCCGGTCGGGCCCGGGAGCGGCATCGGCTTGGTGAACTGACGACGCGCCTCAGAGGCATAGAAGCGCAGGAAATCGACCGCCTCGCGCACTTCGAGGACGGCGTCGATCAAGGTCTTGCCTGCCTCACGCATGCATAGCGAGAAGAATTCTTCGGCGTGCGCTTCGTAGAGGTCAGCCGCGCGTTCGAGCAGCAGTGCGCGCCTTTCGCCGCCGAGCCCGTCCCATTCGATTTGCGCCGCATGGCCGGCGCGGACCACGCGATCGACGTCCGCGGCGCTTGCTTCAACGACTTCGCCGACGATGATCCGGTGGTCGAACGGTGCGTTCACCGCCCTGCCCTTACGTTTCGATCCCAAGGTTAAGGCAGCGTGCCAACTACGGCCCTCAAGACTTTGAAGACGTTTTAGTAATGGATCACGCACTAGCGGATCGCTGAGATCGACTCCGGCGCTGTTGCGGCGCGCCTTGCCGAAGATTTCGTCGGGCAGCGGGATTGATGGATTTCGCCTTAGCTTTAGTGCGGCGAGGTCCGCCATCGGATCGCGAACCAGGTCGGAAACCGAAACATCGTCGTCGGCAATGCGGTTGACGAACGACGAGTTGGCGCCGTTTTCGAGCAAGCGGCGGACAAGATAAGCGAGCAATTCCTTGTGGCTGCCGACCGGCGCATAGATTCGCACCGGCGTGGGCGGGTCGCCGATCGCGGCTTCGAGCCTGGCGAGCTCGGCATAAAGCCCTTCGCCCATCCCATGCAGCCGCTGAAATTCGAATTTTGCCTTGCCCGCCAACGCCTTGATCGCGCCGATGGTGTTGGCGTTATGGGTGGCGAACGCCGGGTAAATCGCATCGCCCGCGGCCAGCAACCGCTTGGCGCAGGCCAGATAGGACACATCGGTCGCGACCTTGCGGGTGAACACCGGATAGTCGTCGAGTCCGGCAACCTGCGCGGCCTTGATTTCGGTGTCCCAATAAGCGCCCTTGACCAGGCGGACCATCAGCTTGCGCTTATGCTGCCGCGCCAGCGCGATCACCCAGTCGCTCAGCGGCAGCGCGCGCTTCTGGTAGGCCTGGAGTGCGATCCCGAAACCGCCCCAGCCGTTGGCGAACAGGCTGTCATCGCTCGCCAGCGCCTCGATCAGGTCCATCGACAGTTCCAGCCGGTCGGCTTCCTCGGCATCGATGGTGAAATGCACGTCTGCCGCGCTGGCCTTGGCGGCTAGGTCACGCAGCATCGGCAGCAGCGCCGCCTTTGCTTCGTCGGCGCGTAAATAATCGTAGCGCGGGTGAAGCGCGGAGAGTTTGACCGAAATGCCCGAGGATTTGGCAAAGCCGCCGCTGGCCGAGGCAGCGATACGATCGAGCGCGTCGGCGTAGGACAAACGGTAACGTTCGGCGTCGGGATAGGTCTTGGCCGCCTCGCCGAGCATATCGAACGAATGGGTCATGCCCTCGGCCCGCTCGGGTTCGGCGTTGCGCAGCGCCTCGTCGATCGTCCGGCCAAACACAAACTGACGCCCAAGGATCTTCATCGCCTGGCTGACCGCGGTTCGGATCACCGGCTCGCCGAGGCGCCCGACTGCCCGGCCCAGCGCAGCACGCCATCCGTCGCTGCTGTCGTTTGCACTGTCGAGCACCTTGCCGGTCAGCAGCAGAGAGAAAGTTGCCGCGTTGACGAAAGCAGACGAGGATTCGCCCAACTTGTCGGACCAGTCGGCACGCGACAATTTGTCGTGGATGAGATCGTCGGCGGTTTCTGCGTCGGGAATGCGCAGCAGCGCCTCGGCCAAACACATCAGCGCGACACCCTCGTCGCTTCCGAGATCATAGGCATGGAGGAACGCGTCGAGCCCCGCAGGCTTATGGCCGCGCACGCCTTTGACCAATGTCGTCGCGATCTTGGCCGCCTCGCGCGCGGTCGCGCTGTCCAACTTCGCCTCGTCGAGCCGTTCCGCGACAACCACTTCCTCGTCGGCGCGATAGGCGCGGCGCAACGCGGTCCGGTCGATCATCGCATCGGTCCCGTCATGCGGGCCCGGCGTTACGCGATCTGGCCGTGGCAATGCTTGAACTTGCGCCCGGAGCCGCATGGGCATGGCGCATTGCGGCTGATCGGTTCGCGCAGGGCGGATTCTGGCAAGTCCGAGGGAAACACCGGCTCGGGAATGCCCATCGTCGGCAAGCGCGACATGATCGCGCCGGTCGACGCGTCGATGTCGGCGCTGTCATCGTCGCCCGAGAAGGGATCGATGTGATTGGTGATGAAGTCGGGCAATCCCGCCGGAAGCGGTTCGGCCATTTCGATCTGGGCCCGCGCCAGCACGCGCGTGACATCCTCGCGGATCGCGATCAGCAGCCGCTCGAACAGCAGGAACGCCTCCTGCTTATATTCGTCGATCGGCTTCTTCTGGGCGTAGCTGCGCAGATGGATGACCGCGCGCAGAGCGTCGAGCGTCGCCAGATGCTCTTTCCAGAAATGATCGAGCGTCTGGATCAGGACATTCTTTTCGACATCGACCCAGCGCTCCGGATCAACCTCGCGGATTTTATCTTCCATCGCAGCGTCGGCGAGGCCGAGCACGCGCTCGACGATCATCTCCGGCTCGACCGCCTCTTCCTGCAGCCAGTCGTCGATTGGCGGCTGGAGATCGAAGATCGCGTCTAGGCTTTCCTTGAGGCCGGCCACGTCCCACTGCTCGGGGTAAGTCCCTGGCGGGCAATGGGCCGCGACGATCGACGCGACCGTCTCGGCGCGCATGTCGGAGACGACGTCGCTGATGCTTTCGGCATCCATGATGTCGGCGCGCTGCTCGTAAATCACTTTGCGCTGGTCGTTCATCACGTCGTCGAATTCGACGACTTGCTTGCGGATGTCGTAGTTGCGCGCCTCGACCTTCTTCTGGGCGGTTTCGATCGCCTTCGAGATCCACGGGCTGATGATCGCCTCACCATCCTCGAGATTCTTGTTCATCAGGCGCGAAAACATCGTCTGCGGTCCGAAAATGCGCAGCAGATCGTCGTCGAGGCTCAGATAGAAACGCGACAGGCCGGGATCGCCTTGGCGGCCCGAGCGGCCGCGCAGCTGGTTGTCGATGCGCCGGCTTTCGTGGCGTTCGGTGCCGAGCACGAACAAGCCGCCGGCTTCCTTGACGCGGCGGCGCTGGTCCATGATCTCGTCGGTGATCCGGGCGATAGCCGTGTCGCGCTCCGCTCCTTCTGGCAGCTCGCCAAGCTCATCCTCAATGGTGAACTCAATATTGCCGCCAAGCTGGATGTCGGTGCCGCGGCCGGCCATGTTGGTGGCGATCGTCACCGCGCCGATGCGTCCGGCCTGGGCGACGATATGCGCCTCGCTCTCGTGGAAGCGGGCGTTCAGCACTTCGTGGCGGATGCCCTGCTGGTTGAGAAATTCCGACAGCATCTCGGATTTTTCGATCGAAACCGTCCCAACCAGGACCGGCTGTCCCTTTTCCTGGCGCGCCTTGATCTCCGTGGCGATCGCCTGGAACTTGTCGGTGATGTTCTTGTAGAATTCGTCATCCTCGTCGATCCGTTCGACCGGAACATTGGTCGGGATCGACACGACATTCATTTTGTAAATGTCGAAGAATTCGGGCGCCTCGGTCAGCGCGGTACCGGTCATGCCCGAAAGCTTGGGGTACATGCGGAAATAATTCTGGAAGGTGATCGACGCGAGGGTCTGGTTCTCGGGCTCGATCGCCACGCCTTCCTTGGCCTCGACTGCCTGATGAAGCCCGTCGGACCAGCGCCGCCCATCCATCATGCGGCCGGTGAATTCGTCGATGATGACGATCTTCCCGTCCTTCTCGATGTAATCGATGTCCTTCTTGAACATGACGTTGGCTTTGAGCGCCTGGTTCAGATGATGGACCACTTGGGTGTTGGCGATGTCGTAGAGGTTGGCGCCCTCGATCAGCCCGCCGGCCTCGAGCATGCGCTCGGCCTTTTCGGTGCCGTCCTCGGTCAGCACGACCGATTTCTGCTTCTCGTCGAGTTCATAATCCTCGGCCGTGAACTGCTTCACGATCGCGTCGACCGACATGTACAGTTCCGACTTGTCGTCGGTCGGGCCCGAAATGATCAGCGGCGTGCGGGCTTCGTCGATCAGGATCGAATCGACTTCGTCGACGATCCCGAAAGAGAAAGGCCGCTGGACCATCTGGTCGCGCGAGAATTTCATATTGTCGCGGAGGTAATCGAATCCGAGCTCGTTATTGGTCGCGTAGGTGATGTCGCATTGATAGGCTTCGCGGCGAAAATGATCGATCAGATTGGGGATGATGATTCCGACGCTCATGCCGAGGAATTTGTAGATCTGCCCCATCCATTCGGCGTCGCGCTTGGCGAGATAGTCGTTGACGGTGACGACATGGACGCCCTTGCCCGACAGCGCGTTCAGATAGACCGCGAGCGTCGCGACCAGCGTCTTGCCTTCGCCTGTGCGCATTTCGGCGATTTCGCCGCGATGGAGCGCTATGCCGCCGATGATCTGGACATCGTAGTGGCGCTGGCCGAGCGTGCGCTTGGCTGCCTCGCGCACGGTGGCGAAAGCTTCGGGAAGCAAATCGTCGAGCGTCGCCCCTTCGGCCAACCGCTGACGGAACAGCACAGTTTGTTCCCGCAGTGCGTCGTCGCTCATCGCGGAAATGACCGGCTCGAAGCCGTTGACGGCATCGACGATTTTGCCGAGCGAACGGACGTAGCGGTCATTCGCGGAACCGAAGACACTCTTGGCCAAAGCGGCGAACATTCGTTTTCCTTAAAAGGCGGGCGCGCCGGGACGAGTTGATGGGCACGCCCGCGCGCGGGCGACTGCGGGGCGCGATGTAGGCAGCACCCCCGCCTTAGTCAATTAATTGGCGGTGCGATCGCGGCCCGGCGAAGGGCCAATTTGAAGCTCGGCTTCGATCCATTGCTGGATCTGGCTGCGCGGCGCAGCGCCGACCTTTTGCGCGATCGGCTGGCCGTCCTTGAACAGCAGCATCGTCGGGATCCCGCGCACGCCGTAGCGGCCTGGCGTGTCCGGATTCTCGTCGATGTTCAATTTGGTGATGGTCACCTTGTCCCCGAGCGCTCCCGAAATCTCCTCAAGGGCGGGAGCGATCATTTTGCACGGACCGCACCATTCCGCCCAGAAATCGACCAATACCGGGCCGCTCGATCCGAGCACGTCGGCGGCGAAACTCTGGTCGGTTACAGTCTTGGTGGCCATGCTTGAAACTCCTGATGCTATGTTTGAGCTGTCATATGGGGCGTCACGAGCCCTTGCTCAACCGTCGAGCGAGATGAGCTTCGGTGCGGCCGTGTAAAGCAAGACCGCTTCGATCCGCCGGCCAGGAAAAATCACGCCGAGCGCCTCGCTATATGCCTGCATTTGGGCACGATGCGACGGCGGAATCGATTGCGCGTTCTCCGGCACCGAGCGGCCCGTCTTGAAGTCGATCACGCGGACAGCTTCGGCGGTCACCAGCAGGCGGTCGACCTTCCCGGCCACCACTCGTCCGTCGGGGAGAGTCGCGGCGATCGGCGCCTCGGCCAGCGAATCCTCACCGAACAGGTCGGCAAAGCGCGGATCTGCGATGATATCGCATGCCGCCGAGGCGATTTCCTGACGGATATCGGGCTCCGCCACCCCGGCGGAGCACTCCAGCCAACGAAGCGCCGCCGCATGGCGCTCGCCGGGCTCAACCCCCGGAAGCCGTTCGAATAGGGCATGGAGCAGCGTCCCCCGCCTCGCCGCCTGGCGCTGCGCGGGTGACGGCGGCGGCGCACTTTCGGCATCCTCGGTCAGCGCAGACGGCGATAATGGCCGCGGTGGGCGCGCCTCGACCGGCGCCGGCTGGCGTAGCCAGGCCGGGAGGAACGGCGGCTCAGGCTGCGTCCGGGCGGCCCGAGGACGCACTGCGCGAGGCGGAATGGCGCCTCGGTAATCGATCACTTCTCCGACATGCTCCTCGGCAGCCCACGCCGCGCCCAGCCCGGCCAGCGCTCGCTCAGCACGCGCGTACCAACTGTCATCGGCAATGCGGGTCGCGGGCTGGACCCCGGCGATGATCAGCCGCTCGCTGGCGCGCGTCAGCCCGACGTAGAGCAAGCGCCAATGCTCTTCGAGGTCGCGGGCTTTCTCCTCGGTAGCAATGGTTGCGAAAGGCTCGACCATTTCATGTTTGCGCGGGCGCAGCAGCGGCGCGGTGCCGGTGCCGCCGGGCAACGGCAGATCGAGGATTCGACTGACCCCGCCGACCTTTGCCGGATCCGATGTCGCGTCGGCGAGAATCACCACCGGCGCCTCCAGGCCCTTGGCGCCGTGGACGGTCATCACCCGCACCGCGTTCGACGGCGCCGACGGGTCGCGCTTGATCTCGACATCGCCGCTGGCGAACCAGGCAAGGAAGCGGTCGAGCGAAGCGATTTCGGTGCGCTCATAATCGAGCGCCGACGACACCAGTTCGTCGATCGGATCGCGCGCCGCCATTCCCAAGCGCCGAAGCAATTTACGGCGGCCATCCAGCGGTCCCGACAGGATCGACTCGAGAAAGCGCGCCGGCGTGATGAAATCGGCAATAGCGAGGAGCGCACCGAGCTGCTCATAGGCGGCGGCGATGTGACCGCCCTCGCCCGCCCTGGCAACTAGCTCAGACCACAGCCGCCCATTGCGCCCAAAAGCAAGATCGTAAAGCTGATCCTGCGTCCAGCCGATCAGCGGCGAGACGAGCAGGTTCGCCAGCCTAAGGTCGTCGAGCGGTTGGACCGCGAAACCAACCGCGGCGAGCAGGTCACGCACCGCAAACGGCTTCGAAAGATGCAGGCGATCGATCCCTGCTACGGGGACTCCTTCGGCAAACAGGCGCGCGACGATCAGCGAGGCCAGTTCGCCGCGGCTGCGCACGAGGATTAGCACGTCGCCTGGTGTCATTGGCCGGCGCGTCGTGGCGAGCACCGGCGCGTCATCGAGCCAGCGGCGGACCTGCTTGGCCAGCGCCGAGGCGCAGAGCCGGTCAACCGGCGCGACCCATCCTTCCTCGTCGTCGTTGTCATTCGCGGCCGCGTCATCCGCGAACGCCCGCCACAGCGTTACCTGGCCGGGACGGTCGTCATGGTGGGCGCGATGCCGGTGGGGCCGCTCAGGCAGTCCCATCGCTTCATGCCCAACCTCGGCAATCACCGCGTCGACCACGTCGAGGATCGCCGGAGCCGAGCGGAAGCTGGCGTCGATCGACAAGTCGCGAAATTCGAGCGCGATCCGCTCACTGGCGTCGGCTTCGTCCTCGGCATCGCGAAGCGATTCCGCTTTGCCGCGGACCTTCTTGCGCATCGCCTCGAATTCGCGCGGGTCGGTGCCCTGAAAACCGAAGATTGCCTGCTTGAAATCACCGACCATGAACAAGGTCCGCCAGCGAGCCTCCGCCGCGCCAGTCCCGCTGAAATATTCACCGGCCAGCGCATCGACGATCGCCCACTGGTCGGCATTGGTGTCCTGCGCTTCATCAACCAGGATATGGTCAGTGCGCCGGTCGAGCTTGTAGCGAACCCATTCGCCCATCCCCGGCGTATCGAGCAGGCGACGCGTCCAGGCGATAAGGTCGTCGAAGTCGGCCACCCCGGCGCTGCGCTTGGCGCGAGCATAGGCTTCGGCGAAGGCCGCGCCAGCGCGCAGCCCCGCAGCCTGGAGCGACACAAGCGCGGCGCCGTTGCGCAAAGTGCGAAGCTCGGCGAGTGCATCCGACATCGCCGTGGCGAGCAGTTCATATTCTGGAAGTGCTTTCGTCTGCCCAGAGCTAACTCGAACGCCGCCGTCCGCTTTGGTCACGACGGCGGAGATCAGGTCGAGATTCGCGGCGCGTTCGGCGGGAGTTTGGCCGAGGAAGCTGTCGATAGAATCGGCGTAACCGCCCCCCGTCGCCGCTCCCCAATTGCGGTTAGCACCGGCAATCACGCGCAAGCTTTCGCAGTCGAAGCTGCCGTTGGCGCAGCGCTCGGCGATGAGGTCGGCGATGTCGCCTTCGGGAAGGTCGATCAGCCGCCGCAGCCAGGCTTCGATGCCGTCCGGCGGTCCAATCTTGACCAGCGCATCGTGGGCCCGGGCGCAATGCATCAGATAGGCTTCGGCATCCTTCTCGCCGAGACGCAGGCTCAACGCCTGGACATCCTCGATTAGTGAGTGATTTCCGCTCGCTTCGGCGCCGGAAAGCAGGTCGGCGAGCGTGCGCCGGGCGAGCTGCTGTTCCTCGCGCCCCTCGATCGGACGAAAGCCCGGCAAGATGCCCGCCTCCGCCGGAAAGGCGGCAAGTAAGGTCTGCGCGAAGCTATGGATCGTCTGAATGCGCAATCCGCCGGGCGCTTCGAGCACCCGCGCAAACAATTGCCTCGCAAGCTGCATCAACGGCGGTGTCGGCCGCTCGCCTAGCGCGAACAATTCATGGCGCAACGCCACGTCGTCGAGCCGCACCCAGGCGGCAAGCCGGGCGCCGATGCGGTTGGCCATTTCCGCCGCCCCGGCTTTGGTAAAGGTCAGGCACAAGATCGCTTCGGGGCGCACGCCGGCGAGCAGTAGGCGGAGCACGCGCGCGGTCAGAACCTGTGTCTTGCCGGTGCCCGCGGACGCCGACAGCGCGGCATGCGCCGAAGGGTCGGACGCGAGGCGCTGATCGCCTTCCAGGACCGGTAATGGTTTGAAGCGGCGCGCCATTTGTGCACCCTAGCAAGCCGCTTCGCGCTTCCCAAGCGGGCGGAAGGCGGATTATGATCTTGGCCGAGAGAGATCAGGGGATGAGCATGAGCGATCCATCGGACAAGGACGAGGATGAGCGCAGCGCCAAGTTGCGCAAGGCCGGAGTTGCGGTCGGGATTGGGTCGGCGGCGATCGTCGCCGCGCTGCTCTATGCGTCGAAGATCAAGAAGCCGAAGCGCGGCAAATAGCCCGCGTCAGTCGCGCCCGTACCATTCCTCGAGGCGCATCAGCTGGTCGTAATCCCCGTAAGGCGCATAGGCCGGGTTCAATTTGGCGGTGAACGGATCGTCGCCGGTTAACCAGCGCGCGGCCGCAGCGGCAAAATGCCGTTCGGCATGGTCGAGGAACGCCGCGGCGCCCAATTTGGCGTCGGCTTTCGAAACCTTGCCGAACTTGTCCTTGTCCTTGGCCAGCGACCAATATTCGTGAGCGCCCGGCTCGCCGGCGATGGCGGGGAAGCCCCCTGCCCGCGCGATCAGGCCAAGCAGTCCGAGTTGGAGCGCGAAACCTTCGTCGACGGCCTTGGGAGCCGGGGCCTTGCCGGTCTTATAATCGACGATCGCCAATCCCCCGTCGGCGAACCGGTCGATGCGATCCGCCTTTCCCTTTAACGTGATCCCAGCGAGGCTGGTGCTACCTCCGATTTCGGCGGCCAGCGGGCGGCGCCCGGCAGCGCGATTCTTACGCTCTTCGTCCGCAATGAACCTGATCGCCTCCATCAGCCTGGGCTTCCACAAAGCACGAAGCATCGGATGGATGGCCTCACCAGCGACGAGTTCTTCGGCGCGGTCGAGCAGCTGTTCCGGATCGCAATTGTCTTGCGCGAGCCACTGCTCGAGGACTTCGTGGACCGCAGTGCCCTTCCATCTTGCCGTGTGGTCGGCATCGACAGGTTCGAGCTCATAGAGCTTGAGCATCGCACGGGCGTAGAATGCGAAGGGGTCAGCTTTCAAGCGATCGAGCGCGGTGACGTGAATTACGGATGGCCGATCCTCCACTGGCGGACTCGGTGCCGGGCGCATAGCGGGCTTATGCTCGCCCGGATCGTCGATTGCCGCGGCGAGGCGTTCGAGGCGCAAATCACGCGCCAATCCCCCGGTCATCGCCATCAGCCGCAGCCAGAATCGTGACGCCACGGTCGGCGCCTTGGCGTCGCGCCGAGCGCGGGTGACGAGCACGCGCGGCGCGCCCAATGCGCTGGCGAAATCGTGCGCGGCCAGCCCAGTGCGGAATTCCAGTCCGGCCAGGCCCAGATTGGCGCGGATCTTCGGCGCTAGCCAGGGGTCCGGGGCGGGAAGCGATGGCCACACGCCTTCGTTCATCCCGCCGAGGATCA
>DATHFE010000258.1:0-6553 GCA_035318245.1 Sphingomicrobium sp.
ATGTCCGCTTTTCACCCATTGCAGGCGTCTGGGCGGATCTCACCGAACGTGCGGAGCTATATCGAACAAGTGCTCGAGTTGAGCCTTACTGTCCCAGCCCTTGGGTATCTTTTCGGGATTTCCCATCCAAGCTGGACCCAATGAGGTCCATCCACGCCGGAACTCATGCAACGCCTCTAATATTGTGGGAGGGGCACCGCTTGCCCCGGGATCGTCAGTATAGCCGGGCTCCCAAAAGCAACACGGGCAAGCCCCAGTGGCAATCAGTCCGCCAGACTCAACATAGGAATCGCCGGCAAAATAGCCCGGGAACCCGCATGCAGGGCAAAGGTAGCGTCCGTCCGCGTCAAGAATGTTGAATTGTCGAGGATCCTCCATAGCATCCAGCCTAATGCACGGTCGGCCCGGTTTCCACCTATCGCCGCGGTTAAAATCGATCGGGCAGATTGACCGGCCCGGCCAATTCCTCATGCCGGGCGATGGCGAAGCGGTCGGTCATTCCGGCGATGAAGTCGCCGATGCCGCGCAGGGTAGCTTGTTCATCGCAATCAGGGCCGCTCCAGCCGGCGGGGAGCAGCGACGGGTCGGCGCGGTAGGCGGCGGCGAGGTTGGCGACGACGCGCTGCGCCTCTTTGCGGACCGGGGTCAGCTTGGGCGAGTTGTAGAGGTGGGCGTAGAGGTGGCGCTTCAATCCGCGCTCTTCGCTCGCCAGCCCGTCGGAGAAACCGACCAAAGCCCGGCCCGCGGCGCGAACGTCAGCGACTGTCTCGACCCCCGCTTCGGCGACGCGGCGGCGAGTTTCGTCGAGCACGTCGCCGACCATCGTGCCGATCTGGTCGCGGACCAGGGCGCGTTGCCTGCGCTCCTGGCTTAGCCCGGGATGGCGCGTCTCGATCGCCACCCAGTGCCGCTGAACGAACGGCAATTCGAGCAACGCGTCCATGTCGAGAATGCCCGAGCGCAGCCCATCGTCGACGTCGTGATTGTCATAAGCAATGTCGTCGGCGATCGCCGCGACCTGCGCCTCAAGGCTGGGCCAACTCTGCAATTCGAGCGGAAAACCAGCGTCCGCCTCGGCCATCGCCCAGGTCGGCTCCGCAACTGGTCCATTATGCTTGGCGAGACCTTCCAGCGCCTCCCAGCTCAGATTCAACCCATCGAAGCCCGGGTAGCTCGTCTCCAGGCGAGTGACGAGCCGCAGCGTATGCGCGTTATGGTCGAAACCGCCGGCGTCGGACAGCGACGCCGTCAGCGCCTGCTCGCCGCCATGGCCGAAAGGCGGATGGCCGAGGTCGTGCGCGAGGCACAATGCTTCGGTCAAATCTTCATTGAGCCCCAACGCGCGGGCAATAGTTCGCCCGATCTGCGCGACCTCGATGCTGTGGGTCAGGCGAACCCTGAAATGGTCGCCGTCGGGGGCGACGAACACCTGCGTCTTATGGCGCAGGCGGCGGAAGGCGACCGAATGGACGATGCGGTCGCGGTCTCGCTGGAAGATATCACGCGGCCCGCGCGGCGCGCTGTCGACCTCCTTATGGGCCCTGCCGCGCGATTGGCTTGGTTGCGCGGCAAGGTCCGAAGGCAAAATCATTTGGGCGACAGTTTCTCGATCGTCTGACCGGTGGGGCTGGTCCAGCTAAAGCCGTCGATGTCGGCCTTGGCAAGCTGGTTGACGTATAACTGCGATTCATCCTCGCTCTTGAACGGCCCGACCAGCAGCCGCGTCCAGCCTTTCAGCTCGGCGACATAGGGCGAGCGCCTAGCGAACAGGGCCGGCTTCTTGCCCTTGATCCGGTTATATTCGGTCGGCATCCGCTCGGTCTTCGACCCGCCGGCGAGTTGGACCCAATATTTGCCGGGCGACTTGGCGACCTTCGGCTCGGGCTTGGCCGGCTTGGTCTTCTTGCCGAACGTTTCGTCGACAAGATCCTCGACCTTCTTGCCCTTCCGGGAGGCTTTTTCCGCTTTGGATTTTGTCGGCGGCGGCACATCGGCCTCCGCGGCATCGTCCGCCTTGGATGCGGCGGGAGTCCGCAGCTCGGCCGACGTCTCCAGCAATCGATCGATGTCGCTCAAGCGATCAACGGCCGGAGTGGACGTGACCGCGGCCACTTCGACCGGCTTCGGCTGGGCGTCCGGTGCCGGCGGTCCCTGGACCTCGCGGGTTACCGGCGACAAGGGTTCAGCCATTGCGGAAGCGACCATGGGTGGCTGCTGCGGTGCCAGAAATGGATTGGCGACCGGCTTGTTCGGAGTCGCGATGGACGGCAGCAGGGGCTTCGTGGCAGTGGGAGCGGACGTCGCAGGCCGCGTAATGATCGTCCGGGCGCGCGTGTCGAACGGCACATAGAAAGTCCGCTGCGTTTGCGTCGTGGCCGGTGGGGGCCGGCTCGGCGCCTGCGTCCTCGGCGTGACAGGAGGCGCGGCGCGCGGCGCAGCGGCGGTTGGTGCGCCGGACGGTTTCGCCGCGAAGGGCGACGGAGTGACGGCGGCGAGCTTGATCGCGCTGTCGTCGGGGAAACGCCCGAAATGCACCGCCGCAACCTGCTGGTCGGGGCTCATCCGCGCCAATTTATAGAGGAACGGCGCCATATTCGCCGAGGCGCCGGGCATGGCGGCTTCGACCACTTGCCTAGCGCCGGCGACGTCGCCGACCATCGCCAAAACGAAGGCCCGGACGCGCTCGGTCGCGGGATCGCGGCGCGCCATTAGCGGGGCGATCGCGGCGAGCGCGCCGGCGCGGTCGTGGCCCATCGCCAGGCTCAGCGCGAGCCGGCGCCGCGCCTCGTCCGCGTCGGCCCCATGGAAAGCGGCGCGGTAGTCGGCTTGCGCTTTGGCCGGCTCGCCGGTCAAATCATAAGCGAGGCCACGGTCGGCGCCGATGCTCGCCTGGTTGGCGCCAAGCCGGACCGCTTCCTCGAAATAGCCGAGCGCTTCCGCCGGCTGCTCCATCGCCACCAGGGCGGCGGCCGTGCCCGCCTTGGGTGCAAAGCTGCGTGGGCTGACTTCCTCGGCGCGGCCGAAGAAGCCGACCGCGGCCTGCGTGTCACCCAGCCTGAGCGCGGCGCGTCCTGCGCCAATCAGCGCTTCGAAGCTGCGCGGGGACAAGGCCAGCAGACGCACGTTACGCGCCAGCGCCGCGCTCGGGTTTTCGACCATCCCGGGGATTGGCGCCGCGGGCGGCGGCGGCGCTTCGCCGATATATTGCGCCGATGCCGCCGATGGGACGACAGCCAGGGCAAGCACGGTCAGGCAGCTAGAATAGCGGAGACGGTTCATCGCAAAGCGCATGTCACACCGCAGCTTGCCAAATGCTTGCTGAAAAGGGGCGAGCGGCGAACCGTGGCGACGCGGCGACGAGCCGAGGTGGGCCGCCTTGGCGCGCCGCGTCACCCCGGCGACGAGCCGGGACAACAGCGCGAATATTACTGATTATTCTGGCGGTTCAGGAAGCGCGGAATGTCGATCGGCTCGCGGCGGATGCCGGGCTCGGATTCCTCGTCATCGACCTGAGCCTTGGCCGCGCCCCGCGCGATGTTCGACATGCGCTCAAACAGAGTGCCGCTCTCGCGCGCGACGACAGCCCGCGGCGCCGCCGGCTCGTCACCGGCCATCGCCGCGGTCGGCTCGGTGGCGTCGAAATCCTCGTCAGCGGGCGGGGCGATCGGCGCCGATCCGACCGGGCTGGTCAGGATGTCGTCGCTGTCGAGCAGCAATTCGTCGGTTTCGCCTTCGTCGGCCTCGGTGGTGAGATCGAGCGGAGCATTGTCTTCAACCACGGTCGATATGGGAGTCGGTCCAGCGATCGTGGTCGCAGCGCCGGTGGCGCGCGTCGTCGGGAAGCTGAACACCTTGCCCGGTTGCGCCATGGTCCCGACCTCGGCTTCGATCCCGGTGGCGACGACCGACACGCGGATGCGGCCTTCCATATTATTGTTGAACGCCGAGCCCCAGATGATGTTGGCGTCGGGGTCGACCAGTTCCTTGATGTGGCTGGCGGCCTCGTCGACTTCCATCAGGCGCATGTCCTCGCCGCCGGTGATCGAGATGATCACGCCCTTGGCGCCCTTCATGCTGACCCCATCGAGCAACGGGTTGGAGATCGCTTTCTCGGCAGCCTCGATCGCGCGATTGTCGCCGGCCGCTTCGCCGGTGCCCATCATCGCCTTGCCCATCTCGCCCATCACCGAACGGACGTCGGCGAAATCGAGATTGATCAGGCCGGGCATGACCATCAAATCGGTGATGCCACGGACGCCTTGCTGCAGCACTTCGTCAGCCATTTCGAACGCTTCCTTGAAAGTCGTTTCCGAATTGGCGAGGCGGAACAGATTCTGGTTGGGAATGACGATTAGCGTGTCGACATGCTGCTGCAATTCTTCGATCCCCGCATCGGCTGCACGGCCGCGGCGGGTGCCTTCGAAGGCGAACGGCTTGGTGACGACGCCGACGGTCAGGATGCCGCGGTCGCGCGCCGCCTTGGCGATGACCGGAGCGGCGCCGGTGCCGGTGCCCCCGCCCATCCCGGCGGCGATGAAGCACATGTGTGCGCCTTCGAGAGCCCGCTCGATTTCCTCGAGCGTCTCTTCGGCGGCGGCGCGGCCGATTTCGGGCCGCGATCCGGCGCCGAGGCCCTGGGTGATCTTCAGGCCGAGTTGAATCTTGCGGTCGGTCGATGAGGCGTTGAGCGCCTGCGCGTCGGTGTTGGCGACAATGAAGTCGACCCCCATGACGTCGGACTTGATCATGTTGGCGATGGCGTTGCCGCCTGCTCCGCCGACGCCGATGACGCTGATCCGCGGGCGGAGTTCGTCGACTTCCGGCCGGATGAAATCAATGCTCATGGACTTCTAGCCCCCCTCAACCAACGCGTTGAACCGTCAGGATGAATCATTGCACGAAGAGGAATCGCAACCCAAGCAAAAAAGTTAACGGATAAGAAAAAAGACTGAAGCGTGGCGAACTAGACTCACCTTTATTTCAGTACCCTTGCTTCAGCGCGCTGATCAGCCGCCCGACAAGGCCGGATGCGGGGCGGCGTTCCTTTACCGTGCCCAATGTCAAATCGCGGATGTCGCCGGTGCCCGAAGCGGCCAGACTGGCGAGCCCAACCAGCGCCGAGAAAGCCGGACCGCTGTGCGCCTCTGGAAGGCCGGTAATGGTCTTGGGGCGCCCCACGCGGACCGCGCGGCCGAGAACTCCCTGCATGTAATCGGCGATGTTCTTCAACTCGGCACCGCCGCCGGTGAGCACCACCTGGCGCCCAACCGGGCCCGTGAAGCCCAAAGATTTCAACGCATTGTCGATCTCGTTGGTCAATTCCTCGACCCGCTGGCGGATCACGGTCATCAATTGCGCGCGGGTGATCCGGGTCGGCTCGGCGCCGTCCTCGCTGCCGACCTGGGCCGCGTCGATCATCTCATGATTGTCGCGTGGGCTGGTCATCGCCGAGCCGTGGTAGCATTTGATCCGCTCGGCATCGCGGCGCTTGACCGCGAAGGCGCAGGCGATGTCGTCGGTGATATCCTTGGCGCCGAGCGGAATCGAGCGCAGCCCGACGAGCATTCCGCCGGCATGCAGGGAGACGTTGGTGACCTCGGCGCCAAGCTCGACCAGCGCCACGCCAAGTTCGCGCTCCTCCTCAGTCAGGCACGCCACGGCGGCGGCAACCGGCGAAGCGACGATCGCGCGGACCCCCAAATGCGCCGAGCGAATGACAAAATCGATATTGCGCAAAGGCGGTGCGTCGGCGGCGACGACATGGATATCGACCCCCAGCCGGTCGGCATGCAGCCCGATCGGCGACTTGACCCCTTCGACCCCGTCGATCGTGTAGAGCGCCGGATGGGCGTGGAGCACGACCTGCCCGCCGCGGTCGATCGCGCCGCGGCCGGCGGCCAGAAGCTCGTTGATGTCGGATTGTTCGATCTGGTGTCCGCCCAGCTCGACCTCGACATTGGCGAGGTCGCTGACGAGCCCGCCCGCGCCATAGCTTGCCCAGACGTCGTCGACGGTCACCCCCGACATGCGCTCGGCCTGCTCGACCGCGGCACGGACCGCGACCTCACTCGCTTCCATGTCGGTGATGTAGCCGCGCTTGACCCCTCGGCTTTCGCGCTGGCCGGTGCCGAGCACGCGCAGCCGCCCGTCCGCATCGCGCGTGACGATCATCGCGCTGATCTTCGACGAGCCGATGTCGAGCGCTGCGATGAGTGGCTGGTCTGAAGAGGACTTCATAATGTCGCGATCAGCCTTCGGACGGAGTTTCGGCAGCAATTTGCTCGCCCGGCGCGCGTGGCAGGCGGACAATCATCTTGCCCGGAATGCGCAAGTCGAAGCGGAGGATTCCACGGCCGAGCAATCCGCTCGATCGGTCCATCTTGGCGAAACGCGCCAGCGCAGCACTTGCAGGGCGATCGCCTTCGGGCAGAGCGACGGTTTCGCCCGACTGGAAATTCAAATCCCAGCGCCGCTGACCGACCCAGGTCGCCGACGCCAATTGCGGTTTCAACGTCGGCACGCCAGCCAGCAGCGCGTTCAATTCGCGCGCCTG
>DATHFE010000259.1:0-3258 GCA_035318245.1 Sphingomicrobium sp.
CGGCCCCGGCGCGACTTCGACCAGGCACATCCGGCAATTGCCCGCGATGCTCAGCCGCTCGTGATAGCAAAAACGCGGAATCTCCTTCCCCGCCAGCTCGCAAGCCTGCAGCACGGTCGCGCCCTGCGGAACCTCGATCTCAACGCCGTCGACGGTGACTCTAGGCATTAGTCCCGGCCCCGTTTTGGGTAAGTTGCCGAAGCAATTGTGGCGGCGGTAATGCCTCCCGCGGCATGATAGGCGGTCTCCTCAAGAATCGCTCTCACCCTTGGCAGGTCCATCCTGAGCTTAGCACCGGGTGGAATGCAGCCGCCGATCAACGGGATCAGCTTTCGCAACGCGACCGTCTCTGCCTTTGAGCCTTGAGGCGCCAGCACAGCGGTGCGAGCTGCTGGCCAATTCGTCTTTGCAAGGCAGAAGCCGAGGTTGTTGGCGAGGATGCCCGCGCGCGCGGCGGAATCATCTGCCTTGGTCGCGAACCAGTTCGGCCTTCCGAGACCCGCGGGCGCTTTCTCGGGCACATTCACAATCTTGTTCGTTAGAAGAAAGCGAAGAATCGCGACGCGCAAAACGGGATAGTCATATTCCGGCGCCCAGCCCCGCATCTGAGCAAGATTGGTGTGAAAACAGCGCGCGAAACGCGTTTCGCGACGCGACACAATTTTTCTCTCTTCCGAGGATCCAGGAAGAGCGCCAAACCAGGATTCGATCAGATTCGGATCGTCCTTGACGATGCACTCAGCCGTCTCATCAGTCATCCGCTTAGCCAAATCTCCCATAGGTCTCGGAGACGCTGCGAGCGAGGTAGTGCCGAGCGACATGACCAGCGCTGATGTCAGGAATTTGCGCATTAATGCGTCACTCCCGGGAAAGGGAGTCGCGGTGCTTTGGCGAGGCGGTAGAAATTATGGGCGATGGTGCCGCGCATCGTCGCTTTGTTGGCCTTGAAAGTCGCGCCAGCCCCGAGGCAACCCGACAGCTTTGGGGCGAGGGACTTAAATGCGATGGTTTCGTCGTCGGTCAACGCGCGGGTGAGTAACAATCGATGTGCCATGAGGGGATCGGCACGAACCACACATTCACCGAACTGCGTTAGATAGGCGAAGGCATACGTGTCGTTCTTCCTCCGCTCAAGTTCGGCCAGATCCTTCGGTTTTAGCTTTTTGCCCGGTGGCGGAGTGAACCATTCCGCATCCACTTCATGATGGCTAAGCGGAGCGGTCGAGGTGATCCCGGGAGGGAAGCTGGTCGCGAAATCTGTTCGGACCAAAGCCTCGGCCAAAGCGTAGCGCAGCGTGTCACCCGGGAATCGTGCTTCCAGCCAGCCTCCCGAGGTGGTCTTGAGGCAGTCGCCGTCAATCAACCGCCGATGCCGCTGAAGAATCTCGCGGTTGGTTTCATCGTTGAGGATGACGCCTGCTACCTCGTCATGCCGGCGGCGCACGATGCAGTTGGCAAACTTGCTGACCACCTCACGCCGTTCGATATCGGCAAGCTTAGTCGACGATTCACCGCCATAGAGCCGCCTTTCTTCAGTTCGCTCAGTCGGAGCAGCGGGGCGCTGATAGATCTGTGCCGTCGCCGACGCAGGAGCGACGGCCAACGCAATGAGAATAAGCGCTCTCACTCGGCCGCCTCCATCAACGCCTTGCCGGTCCGCTCCGCAATCCGCCGCTCAAGCTCGGGGCGGAAGTGGCGGATGAGGCCCTGGATCGGCCAGGCGGCGGCATCGCCGAGCGCGCAGATGGTGTGGCCTTCGACCTGCTGGGTGACGTCGAGCAATTTGTCGATCTCGCCGACCTCGGCGTCGCCGGTGCGCAGCTTCTCCATCATCCGCCACATCCAGCCGGTGCCTTCGCGGCAAGGCGTGCATTGGCCGCAGCTTTCATGCTTGTAGAAGTAAGAAATGCGGCTGATCGCGCGGACGATGTCGGTCGATTTGTCCATGACGATCACCGCCGCGGTGCCGAGGCCGGAGCCGAGCGCCTTCAACCCGTCGAAATCCATCGGTGCGTCGATGATCTCGGCCGCCGGAACCAGCGGGACCGACGACCCGCCGGGGATCACCGCAAGCAAATTGTCAAAGTCGTCGGGATTTTTGGCGCCGCGGATGCCGCCGCCATGCTTGGCGATCAGCTCGCGGAAGCTGATCGACATCGCCTCCTCGACCACGCACGGCGTGTTCACGTGGCCCGACAGCTGGAACAATTTGGTGCCGGCATTATTCTCGCGGCCAAAGCTCTTGTGCCAGGCCGCGCCGCGCCGCAGGATCGTCGGGACGACCGCGATGCTCTCAACATTGTTGACCGTCGTCGGGCAGCCGTAGAGCCCGGCGCCGGCCGGGAACGGGGGCTTCAGCCGCGGCAGGCCCTTCTTGCCCTCGAGGCTTTCGAGCATCGCGGTTTCTTCGCCGCAGATGTAGGCGCCCGCGCCGCGGTGGACGAACAGGTCGAAATCATAGCCCGATCCGGCGGCATTCTTGCCGAGCAGACCGGCGGCATAGGCCTCCGCGACCGCTTTGCGCAGCACCTCGGTCTCGCGGATGAATTCACCGCGGATGTAGATGTAGCCGGCCCGCGCGCGCATCGCGAAACCGGCGATCAGCGAGCCTTCGATCAGCTTGTGCGGATCGTGGCGGATGATCTCGCGGTCCTTGCAGCTGCCCGGCTCGGATTCATCGGCGTTGATCACCAGAAAATTGGGCCGGCCCGGCGTCGGCGCCTTGGGCATGAAGCTCCACTTGAGGCCGGTCGGGAAGCCCGCCCCGCCGCGGCCGCGAAGCCCCGAATCCTTGATCACCTCAATGATCGCGTCCTCGCCGATCTGCATCAGCTTGGCGGTGTCGTCCCAGTCGCCGCGGGCGCGCGATTCCTTCAGCCCGGCGGATTGGAAGCCGTAGACGTTGGTAAAGATGCGGTCCTTGTCAGCGAGCATCGGGTCCGCTCAGCAGTTTCTTCGCGCCGATGAACAGCGCGACGGCGAGCGCCACGCCGATGGCGAGGCCGAGGATGCCCTTCAAGATCTTCCACGCGATGACGATCACGATGACGCCGATGACGACGCGAATGATCGTGCTCATGACCCGAACCCCTTGCTGAGGAAGAAAAGCACCGCGAGGACGATCACCGCCAAGACCGCGAATTTGATCATCCCGCCGATGAAGCGGAACACCAGGAACGCGGCGATCACCGCGACAATGATGGCGACGATGGTCATGTCCACATCCCCCGATAATCGTAGTTGCGCTCGGCCATTTTC
>DATHFE010000260.1:0-5218 GCA_035318245.1 Sphingomicrobium sp.
CGAATCCGCATCAGCCCGGTCATCGGCTTCATCCTGGTCGGGATGATCGTCGGACCGTTCGCGCTCGGCGCGATGGCGCATGATCATCGGTGGCTCGAAGCCTTCAGCATCACCGACCCCGAAGGGATCAAGCCGTTCGCCGACCTTGGCATCGTGCTTCTGCTGTTCGCCATCGGGCTCGAATTGAGCGTCAGGCGGCTGATCTCGATGCGCAAGATGGTGTTTGGAATCGGCGCGGCGGAATTGCTGGTTTCCGCCCTTCTGATCGGCGGCGGGCTGTGGATCGCGGGCACGGCGCCGGGAAGCGCGGTCGCGCTGGGGCTGGCGCTGGCGATGTCGTCGACCGCGCTGGTGCTGCCGATCGCCGGGACCAGCAGCCCGGTCGGGCGCGCTGCCTTCGCCATGCTGCTGTTCGAGGATCTGGCACTGGTACCCTTGCTGTTCGTGTTCGGGGCGGGCGCGCTGGCCGCGCTCGCCGGCGTCGCGGTCAAGGGCGTAGCCGTGATCGCGGCCATGTGGATCGTCGGACGGATCGTCCTGCCGCATTTGTTTGCCCAGGCCGCGCGGACCAAGAGCCCCGAACTGTTCTTTTCGGTCAGCCTGCTGGTGGTGTTGCTCGCCAGCCTGGCGACGGCCTCGGTCGGACTGTCGCCGATCATCGGCGCGCTGATCGCCGGCGTGCTGATCGCCGAGACGGATTATGTCAGTGAAGTCGAGATGGTGATGGCCCCGTTGCGCGGGCTGGCGCTGGGGGTGTTCCTGATCACGGTCGGGATGAGCATCGACTTTCGGGAGATTCTTAGAATATGGCCGCAACTGCTTGGTGCACTGATACTTGTTCTGGTAACAAAGGTCGCCGTCACCGGCTTGTTGCTGCGTCTCGCCGGATCGCGGCCGGCGGTTGCGGCAGAGACCGCCTGGCTGATGGCCTCGCCGTCCGAGACGACCCTGATCCTGCTCGGCGCGGCTGTGGCGGTGGGCACCATCGATCCGAGGAGCGCGGCATTCTGGCAGACGGTCACCGCGCTCGGACTGACGCTGACGCCATTGCTCGGCAATGTCGGGCGCTGGGTAGCCCGGCGGGTCGATCGGGGCGCGGCCGAGGTGCCGAGCGCCGTGGATGCATCGGAGCGGACAATCATCTTCGGCTTCGGGCGGATCGGCAAAATGGTCGCCGACATGCTGACCGAGCATAAACGGCCTTATCTCGCGGTCGAGAGTGACATCGACGCGGTCCTGGCCGCCCGCGAGGCGGGCTATGAGGTGCTGTTCGGCGACGTCGCACGGGGCGAATTGGTCGAGCGCCTGCATCTCGGCCGGGCCGCGGCGCTGGTGCTGACGATGGATGATCCGGTGCTGACGGTGAAGCTGGCGCGGCGGGTGCGCGGAATGCACCCCGAACTGACGATTGTCGCCCGCGCCCGCGACACCAGCCACGCGGCGACACTTTACCGCGCCGGAGTGACCGATGCTGTGCCCGAAACGCTCGAAAGCTCGCTGCAATTGTCCGAAGCGGTGCTGATTGACCTAGGGCTGGCAATGGGTCCGGTAATCGCCTCGATCCACGAAAAGCGCAGCGAAATGCGCGCCGAGATCATGGCCGAAGGCGAGTTGGCGCGGGAACCGACGCTGGGGCGGCGGCGGGCGCGGGATTCGGTGCCGGGCAACGCGGGCTAAATTGCTCTTAGAACCGGGACGGCGACGGGTTCAGTTTCAGAGGCGAGCGAGTCCGCGACAACCCAGGCTGCGCCGGTCAAGGCGAGGTTGATGGCGTTGATCACCCAGTTCAGATGGCTCGCGGGGTCGGCGAGGAGGTTGGGGATGTGGAGCAATATGCTGAACCCGGCAAACATCGCGGTGATCAGCATCGCGGCGAGGCGAGCCTGCACGCCCGAAAGGATGGCGAGGCCCGCCGCGATATGGGCTGCCCCCGTCGCACAGGCCCAGAACATTTGCCCGGGCGGGATCCATTTGGGGACCATGGCGGCGGTGAATTCCAGATAGAGAAAATGGGCCGCGCCGAACACCAAAAGGCATGCGCCGAACCCCAGCCGGGCGAGACGGGAAAGACGGGCCGCCAGCGCCGGGTCGATCTTGCCCCAGGACGCGTAAGCGATCAGCCCGCCCGCCACGAGCACGAGCTGCTCGGCAGCGCCGGACCATTCTGCAAGGGCCAAAGGGTGAGCGGCCACGCGCGGCCCATGAAGCAGGACGACTCCCGCCGCGTAAAGGGCGGTCAGCGCCGCGGCGCCAAAAGCGGTCGTCCGGCGCCAAAAGAGGACCGCGCCCGCCAGCATGAGTGCCGCGCCGGTGGCATAGGCCAGCACTGTGCGGCCTGGGACGCCGTCGGGCACCGGCTGCCATTGCAGGGCGAAATCACCCCACGCCAGACCGACAAGGCCAAGCGCAACCGCACCCAGGCCATAGACACGGATTCCGAAGGTCATCATGGCCCCCCGTCACTGAACGCTCACATGCAATCGCGAGCGCACCATGGCCGCAATGATTTGTCCGGAAGAGATATGGCTAGCCTGTTCACGCTGAACGTATCGGGCGTGCAGCCGAGTGACACGATATCGGCCTACTGGGGGCTCGATTCCGCCGGGCTAGGTTCGAACTTCAAGTGGCCGGCGATGAGGGTTTGGCCGCCGGTATCGCGCGGATGGCGAGTGCCGTCGTAGACGACCACATCCGGGAAATCGAACGGCGAGATGCCTTCGAGGCAGGCGACGTTGACGCCGAGTTGATCGGGGTTCGACCGGCGGCGATGGTGGGTGTAAATCCCGCATTCGCCGCAAAAATGGTGCTCGGCGACCCTGGTGTTGAAACGGTAGGTCGCAAGTTTGTCGGACCCCGACAGCAATCTCAGACCATCGAGCGTCGCGGTGACGGCGACCGCCCCGCGCATTCGGCAAATGCTGCAGGTGCAACGGCGCGCCGAGGACAGGCCACAGGGAAGCTCAACCGTGAAGCGTATGGCCCCGCAGTGGCAGGACCCGTTCAAGGTGATGGGATCGCTCGATTGCGTGTCGATCACACTGAGACGCTCTGAAGCGCCTCGCGGACGGCGGCGAGCGCTCCTTCAGCCTTCGTACCGTCGGGCCCGCCGCCCTGCGCCATGTCGGGGCGGCCTCCGCCGCCCTGCCCGCCCAGTGCGGCAACGGCGGTCTTGACCAACTCTACGGCCGAAAGCGTGCCCACCAGGTCATCAGTGACGCCGACGGCGACGCTGGCGCGACCTTCGTTGATCGCGACGAGCGCGGCGACGCCGCTGCCGAGGCGCTGCTTCATTGCATCGACTTCGCCGCGCAGGTTCTTGGGGTCGAGGCCGTCGACCACCTGGCCGAGGAAGGCGTGGCCGGCGATTTGCTCGGGCCCGGCGATTTCGGCCGCGCTGCTACCGCCGCCCATCGCGAGGGCCTTCTTGGCGTCGGCGAGCTCGCGCTCGAGCTTGCGGCGCTCCTCGACCAGAGCGGCGACGCGCGCGGGGACTTCCTCGGGCGAGGCTTTGAGAGTCGCGGCGGCTTCGCGGAGGCGCTCGTCGCGGGCGTTGAGCCACAGCCGCGCTGCCTCGCCGGTCAGCGCCTCGATGCGGCGAACACCTGAGGATACCGCGCTTTCGCTGGTAATCTTGAAGATGGCGATGTCGCCGGTAGCGGCAACATGGGTGCCGCCGCACAGCTCCACTGAATAATGCTGATTCGTGTGCCGCCCCATGCTGAGCACGCGAACCTCGTCTCCATATTTCTCGCCGAACAGCGCCAGCGCGCCAGCGGCCACGGCGTCGTCGGGAGTCATCAATCTGGTACCGACAATCTCATTGGCCCGGATTTCGGCGTTCACGTCGGCTTCGATCTGCGCGATTTCGGCCGCGCTCAGGCCCTTGGGGTGCGAATAATCGAAGCGCAGGCGGTCGGGCGCGACCAGGCTGCCCTTCTGGGTGACGTGGTCGCCCAAGCGGTGGCGCAACGCGGCGTGGAGCAGATGGGTCGCGCTGTGGTTGGCGCGGATCGCGGAGCGGCGCTCGGCGTCGACGATCTGGTGGAGGGTGTCGCCGAGCTTGACGCTGCCCTTGGCAACGCGGGTGGAGAGCGCGTGGAGGCGACCGAGCGGTTTCGACGTGTCCTCAACCTCGCCTTCGAAGCCGTTGAGGTTGGTGAGTTTTCCTGCGTCGCCAACCTGCCCGCCGCTTTCGCCATAGAAAGGCGTCTGGTTGAGGATCAGCTGGACCTTGTCGCCCTTGTCGGCGCTATCGACGCGCGCGCCGTCCTTGACGATGGCGAGGACCATGCCCTCGCCTTCATGGCCCGAGTAGCCGGTGAATTCGGTCGATCCATGCTCCTCGGCAAGGTCGAACCACAATTCGTCCGAGCCCTTGTCGCCCGAGCCCTTCCAGGCGGCGCGGGCGGCGGCTCTCTGCTCCTCCATCGCGGCGTCAAAGCCGGCACGGTCGACCCCGAGCCCGCGGGCGCGCAGGGCGTCTTCGGTCAGGTCGTAGGGGAAGCCGAAGGTGTCGTAGAGCTTGAACGCCGTCTCGCCTGCCAGCGTCGCGCCCGCCGCAAGGTCGGCGGTGGCTTCGTCGAGCAATTTGAGGCCGTTGGTCAGCGTCTGGCGGAAGCGGGTCTCCTCTTGCTGCAGCGTCGCCTCGATCAACGGCTGGGCGCGGACCAGCTCGGGATACGCCGCCCCCATTTCGGAAACCAGCGCCGGCACCAGGCGCCACATCAGAGGGTCCTTGGCGCCGAGGATGTGCGCGTGGCGCATCGCGCGGCGCATGATCCGCCTGAGGACATAGCCGCGGCCCTCGTTGGCGGGCAGCACGCCGTCGGCGACGAGGAAGCCCGACGCACGCAGATGATCGGCGATCACGCGGTGGCTGGCCTGCTGCTCGCCTTCCGCCTTGGTGCGGGTCAGCTCCTCGGACGCGTGGATCAGCGCCTTGAAGGTGTCGGTGTCGTAATTGTCGTGGACACCCTGCATCACTGCGGCGATCCGCTCCAGGCCCATGCCGGTGTCGATCTGCGGTATGGGCAGTTCGGCGACGATCTCGTCATTTTCCTGCAGGAATTGCATGAAAACGAGGTTCCAGATCTCGACGAAGCGGTCGCCATCCTCGTCCGGGCTTCCGGGCGGGCCGCCGGGAATGTGGTCGCCGTGGTCGTAGAAAATTTCCGAACAGGGCCCACTCGGCCCATCCGCGCCCATCGCCCAGAAATTA
>DATHFE010000261.1:0-3796 GCA_035318245.1 Sphingomicrobium sp.
CGAGACGACGCCGATCGTCGACTATCTCCAAGCGCATCACCCGGGACCAAACACATGGGTCCCGGACGGCGACCTCGGCCTCAGAGTCCGCTTTCTCGACCGCTTCTTCGACAATTATGTGATGAACAACATGCAAGCGGCCGGGAACGACATCTTGCGCCCCGAAGGCTCGCGCGACCCCTACGGAGCCCAGCAGGGCCGCGACAATCTGCACGTGGCGTACGACTGGCTGGAAGCGAACCTCGGCGAAGGGCCGTGGGCGGCAGGCGACACGTTCACGCTCGCCGATTGCGCCGCGGCGCCGTCACTCTTCTACGCTGATTGGATCGAGGAGATCGGTCCCGAGCGGCCCCGTCTTGCCGCATACCGCACGCGGTTGCTTGCCCATCCGATCGTCGCCCGCGCGGTCGATGAAGGCCGCCCATACCGCGCTTACTTCCCCTTGGGCGCGCCCGACCGCGACTAAGCGAAGGCCGCGGCGCCCTTCAAAATCTGGTACGCGGCGATCACCTCGCCGAGCTGCTTTTCGTAGCTGCGGTCGCCGCCGTTGCGGTCGGGGTGGAATTTTCGCACCAGCTTCGAATAGCGCTGCCGAAGCGCGGTGCGGTCAGCGTCGTCGGGCAGGCCGAGAACTCCCAGTGCGTGCCTTTCGCCCGCGCTGAACCGGTCGACGCGCCCGCGCGTCCATCCCGGGCGATAGCGCGCCCCAATGGCGTCCAGCGGATCGGTGAAATCGCTCCACGCCGGTGCCGGGTCGGCCCCGGCCATGCTGAAGGCTCGGGTCGAACGCGCCCAACCGGCGTAAGGGCTTTGTTCGGCGGCGATCTCATCGGGGCTCATGCCATTGAAGTAATTATAGGCGGCGTTATGCGCGCGGACATGGTCGAGGCACATCCAGCGGCAGGCTCCCGGTCCGTCGAAGTCGCCCGGGGTAAGCGGCGCGCGGAATTCCCCAGGCTCGCCGCAACCAGGCACCGCGCAATGCGACGCCGCGCCTTCGATCCTTCCGTGCATTCTCGTGCTTCTTGACGCCACCGCTTCCTCGCTCGTTCAACCCGTCTATATAATGGCGATGACCGACACTTCCACAGCCCCGGTGGCTGCCGAGATGACCAAGCGTTTGAAAGCGGCGCTGGCTCCCACCGCGATCGAGCTGATCGACGACAGCGAAGCGCACCGCGGCCACGCCGGACACGACGAGCGCGGCGAATCGCATTTCCGGTTGGTGATCGAAAGCGCCGCTTTCGCCGGCAAGTCGCGCGTCGAGCGGCAGCGGATGGTCTATGCGGCCTTGGGCGACTTGCTCAAGGATCGGGTGCATGCTTTGTCCATCACTGCTCGACCGCCGGGCGCAAGTTGATCATCACCATTCGCAGTGGGAGGGAATGCATGCGAAAATTGCTTGGAGCCACGGTCGTAACGCTTGCGTTGCTGTCCGCTGCGGCCTGTTCGCGTTCGGATGAGCGGGCATCGGATGAATTCAGTGGCCGTGACGCGCAAGGCGCGAGGCCGGAACTGCAGGACGCGGCCGCCGAGCGCGCTGCCCCCGGAATCGTGCCCACCGCCGCGCCTGGCGTGGCCTTCGCCTATCACTACGGCTTCCGGATGCCGGATGCGGCAATCAGCGCCGCCCAGGAAGCCCATGCGGCGGCATGCGAGAAGTTGGGGCTCGCCAAGTGCCGGATCACCGGCATGACCTACGAACTGGACGATCGCGACCGCGTCGATGGCACGCTGGAGATCGCGATCGATCCCTTGCTCGCGCGCGGATTTGGCCGCGACGCCATTGCAATCGTCGAAAAACATGAAGGCAAGCTGCGCTATGCGCGGATCACCGGCGAAGACCAGAACCCATTGCTCGACGAAGCGGCGCGCCGCGAAGGCAACGCCAATCGCACAATCGCCCAGCTCGAGGCCGACCTGACCAAGGCGAAGGACGAGAATGAGCGCGTTCAGCTGCGCGAGCAAATCCGCCAGCTTCGCGCGGACATTCAGTCGGCTCAGAGTTCATCGGCGGAAAGCGAGGCGAAGATCCAGCGGACCCCAATGACCTTTGCGTATCGCGGCGGCGCCGCCAGCCGCGGCTTTGCGGGCGAAAATCCCGCGACCGAAGCTTGGTATTTGTTCGTCGACAGCGCGGCGACACTGGTCGGATTTGTTCTCAAGGCATTGGCGATTGTCCTTCCATGGCTGGTGTTGGTGCTTCTGATCGCCTTCGGCTGGCGATCACGACTGTTAGATCCGGTAAGGCGCGCCTGGCGTGGCCGATCCGACCAGAGTCCCAAAGAATGATCATCCAGACCATCACCCCGGTCACCCACGACCTCGGTGCGTTCAAGGTGCGGCGCGCACTTCCGGCGCGCGAGCGGACGATGGTCGGGCCGTTCATCTTCGTCGACCAGTTCGGCCCGGCGCGGCTCGGACCGGGTGAAGGCATGGACGTGCGCCCGCACCCGCACATCAACCTCGCCACGGTCACATATCTGTTCGAGGGCAAGATCGAGCACCGCGATTCGATCGGCAGCCGCAAGGTGATCGAGCCCGGCGCGATCAATCTGATGACCGCCGGCAAGGGCATCGTCCACAGCGAGCGCTCGCCGGCCGATGCGCGGGCCGAAGGCCCGAGTTTCTACGGCATGCAGACCTGGCTGGCGCTGCCCGACGGCAAGGAAGAGGTGGACCCCGAGTTCGAACATGTGCCTGGGACCGAGCTTCCCCTAGTCGAGGCAGATGGGGTCAGCGCGCGGGTGCTGATGGGGAGCCTGTGGGGGAAGACTGCAGCCACGACCTGCCATTCGCCGACGATTTACGCCGATATCGCGCTCGAAGCCGGGGCGAGCGTGCCGATCGACGCCGAAGCCGACGAGCGCGCGGTGATGCTGGTCGAAGGCGATGCGAACCTCGATGGCCAGCCGCTCGAGCCCTTCGCACTTTACGTCCTGACGCCCGGCCACCCCGCGCAGCTCACTGCAACTTCGAACGCGCGGGCGATGCTGCTTGGCGGCGGAGCGTTCAGCAGCCCGCGTCATGTGATGTGGAACTTCGTGTCGTCATCGCGCGACCGGCTGGAGCAGGCCAAGCAGGATTGGATTGCGCGCCGCTTCCCGCTGATCCCAGGCGACGACGAGGAGTATATTCCCTATCCGGCAATCCCCAAGACGGTCAGTTATCCTTGACCGAGACTCGCCGCATCGCGCTGTCGACGGGAGTTACTCTCAACGTGGCGCTGGCGGGCCGCGAGGATGCGCCACCGGTGATCCTGCTCCACGGCTTTCCTGAATCGTACCGGACCTGGCGCGGCGTCGTGCCTATGCTCGAAGACAGGTTCAGGCTCGTTATGCCCGACCTTCGAGGGTTCGGGGCTTCGGACCAGCCGCAGGACCTTGAATCCTACGCCACCGACAAATTGGTCGCCGACATCTTCGCGTTGGCCGATGCGGTGGCGGTCGACCGGTTCGCTTTGGTCGGCCACGACTGGGGCGGCGCGACCGCATGGGCGGCAGCGATCCGCGGTAGCCCGCGCGTCGAGCGGCTGGCAATCATCAACTCGCCGCACCCTTTGGTCTTCCAGCGGTCGCTGATCGAAGACGCCGAACAGCGCGCCGCCTCGCAATATATCAACGCCTTCCGCATTCCGGGCTTCGAGCGATCCATCGAAACGATGGGCTACAACAAATTCTTCGCCAAGAGTTTCACGACGCATGTCGAACTCGCTGCCATTCCGGCGGAGGAGCGGGCGCGCTATGTCGGCGATTGGAGCAGGCCCGGCGCGATGACCGCGATGTTCAACTGGTAC
>DATHFE010000262.1:0-2011 GCA_035318245.1 Sphingomicrobium sp.
CTGACGAGGACCGACGATGCAGGCATCGTCCGACCCGCTTGATCCTCACGCCGTGCTCGGCGCGGTCAGGGCGCAGCCTAGCACGCCGGAGCCAGCCGCAAGCCAAGCGCGACGGCCGGCCTTGACCGCCCCTGCGCGCGACGCGATCGACGTCTGCAGGCCGGGACGAAGGAACGGCCATTGGCTCGAACAAAGGAACTGGGCGATATGAGGAGCAAGCGATGACGTAACGCTATCAACAGTTTCCAGCCGAGGTCTGCGAGAGGAATAAGAAGAGATGGAGGATCGGTCTTCCCGGCGCATGCGAACACTGGTGACCCAAATGGCCCCGTCGAGGCCTGTCGGCTAATGAGAACGCATGCGCGCTGATATCCATGATGGTCCGGAGCAAAACAGCTCCAACTAGAGACCGGATACATTGATGCAAGACCGCTTAACCACCAGATCGACGAAAACCTCTTGCAACGCGCGGCCGGACCATACATTCGGGTCAAATTGAGATCTTGGGCCGCGTCCGGGATTGGTCCGTTCATCCTCTGACAGCGGACATGCGGGACTAACGGCGGCAGGTCTGCTTGAATTCTTGGTGCTTCATTCGAGCAACGCGTCGGCGCCCAGGATCATTCCGGGCGGTATTTCGAGCCCGAGCGCCTTGGCCGTTTTGAGGTTGACGACCATCTCTAGCTTGGTTGGCTGCTCGACCGGCAGGTCTGCCGGCTTCACCCCCTTCAGGATCTTGTCCACATAAACCGCAACCCGCACAGAGACATCATCCAGGACGGGTCCGTAGCTCATCAGCCCGCCCGCTTCCGCGTACATCTTCCAGCCATAGATCGACGGGAGGCGGCGCCGTAATGCAAACCCAACGATCTTTTCGCGGTTGAAATTCTTGAGCGCGTCGGGAAACGCGATTAGCCCGTCACACTTGCCCTGCGCGATCGCGGCGAATGCCGGCTCGAAGTCGTCATCGCTCCCGACCTCGAAATGCTCGATGGCAAGCCCGAGAGCGCGCGCCGCCTCACGCGTTGCTCTCAGTTCCGACGCCTCGCCGGGATGCGAGAGATTGGAGAGAACCGCCACGCGAGTCATGGTCGGCATGGCTTCCTTTAGGAGGTCGACGCGCTTCATCGAAAGGTCGAGCGAGAGGAGTGAAACGCCTGTGACGTTGCCGCCCGGCCGCGCGAAGCTCGCGACGATGCCGGCGTCCACCGGATCGCCGCTGAACAGGAACACCACCGGAACCGGTACGGCACCCGGTCGCCAAGTCCGGAAAGCGGGGCCGCCAGCGACGATGACGTCGACTTGCGCACGCAGCAATTCGTCGGCCAACGCGGGGAATTTGTTGTAATCCCGCCCAGCGTAGCGAACCTCGATGACGAAGTCGCGGCCCTCGCCATAGCCGACAACACCCATTCCCCTAATGAAGCTCTCAAGAAAGATGTCGGGCGGGGAGCTGGATGACAGATATCCAATCCGCGCCGGCTTTGCGCGCCGCTGCGCGCGGGCCGCGAGCGGCCAAGCTGTCGCCGCACCCCCGATAAGCGATATGAACTCGCGCCGCCTTATGCCAAACATCGGGCGTTCCTCTCGCCTTGGCGCCGTTGGTCGGCTTGCCGCACGCTGAACCTGCGGCAGAGCGACCAGCAAGTCCTTGGGATAGACCTGAATTGTTCTGAATCGACAGAGGCGCTGCTGGCCCATGTACTGCCGGTGTCGAAAATAGCACACACCACGGTGGCGTACGAGACTGCTGCACTGCGGAATTTCGATCCGGCCAATGTCGCAGATGGGTCAAAACCGGAAGTGCCTCGGCCGACGCGGCATGTCCGTTCTACCCCCGACAGCAGACATCGGTACGCCGACCGCTCAGGTCCGTTTCGTGCCAAGGCACGAAATCGCTGCGCGATAGCCCGCTGCGCGGGTAGCCCAACCGCGAGTGCGGTAACCGGAGGCAAGATCGCACAAAATCGCTGCGCGCATTCGTCCGTTGAGGCGGTGCGGCTTGTCTGCG
>DATHFE010000263.1:0-6798 GCA_035318245.1 Sphingomicrobium sp.
GCGGCCACCGCCGGCTTGGCGTTGATCAGATCATTGGGCATCACGGTCGAGACGTCGACGCTCGACATCCGCTCCTTGACCGCGCGCTCCATGCGCAGAAGCCCGACGCGATACTGGTTCTCAAGCAGTTCGCCGACCGACCGCACGCGGCGGTTGGCGAGATTGTCGATGTCGTCGATCTCGCCTTTGCCGTCCTTCAGGTCGACAAGCGTCTTGACGACCGCGAGGATGTCCTCGCGGCGCAGCGTCGTCATCGTGTCGGGCGCGTCGAGGTCGAGGCGCATGTTGAGCTTCACGCGGCCGACCGCGGAGAGGTCGTAGCGCTCGGAATCGAAGAACAGGCCGTAGAACAAGGCGTCCGCGGTCTCGCGCGTCGGCGGCTCGCCGGGGCGCATGACGCGGTAAATGTCCGAAAGCGCCTGATCGGCGTCCTCGGCCTTGTCGGCCTTCAGCGTATTGCGCATCCACGGGCCGGTGTTGATGTAGTCGATGTCGAGCAGCTCGAGCTTGTCGATCTTGGCCTTGTCGAGCAGTTCGAGGTTTTCGGCCGAAATCTCGTCGCCCGCCTCGACATAAATCTCGCCGGTCTTTGCGTTGATCAGGTCGAACGCGGAGAAGCGTCCATAAATTTCCTCGGTCGGGATGATCAGCTGCTTGAGGCCGTCCTTGCCCGCCTGGTTGGCCTTGCGCGGGGTGATCTTCTCGCCCTGCTTGAAGACGACTTCGCCGGTGTCGGCGTTGACCACGTCGTGGGTAGGCTTCTGACCGCGCCATTGCTCCGGCGCGTACGGGATCTGCCAGCCGTTGGGCCCGCGGGTGTACGTGACGTTGTTGTAGAAATGGGCGAGGATTTCCTCACTCGACAAGCCGAGCGCGTGCAGCAAAGCGGTAACCGGAAGCTTGCGCTTGCGGTCGATGCGGACGTTGACGATGTCCTTGGCGTCGAACTCGAAATCGAGCCAGCTGCCGCGATAAGGGATGACGCGCGCGGCGAACAGATATTTGCCCGACGAATGGGTCTTTCCGCGGTCGTGGTCGAACAGAACGCCCGGGCTGCGGTGCATCTGCGAAACGATGACGCGCTCGGTGCCGTTGATGATGAAAGTGCCGTTCATCGTCATGAGCGGCATGTCGCCCATGTAAACGTCCTGCTCCTTGATATCGATGACCGACTTTGTCTCGGTGTCGGGATCGATCTCGAAGCTGGTCAGGCGCAGCGTGACGCGCATCGGCGCGGCATAGGTCAGCCCGCGCTGGCGGCACTCGTCGGTGTCATATTTGGGGTGCTCGAGTTCATAGCGATCGAAGTCGAGATGCGCGGTGCCGGCGAAATCCTGGATCGGGAAGACCGAGCGCAACGTCTTTTCGAGGCCCGAGACATAACCAGTCGACGGGTCCGAGCGTAGGAACTGCTCGTAGCTCTCGCGCTGGACCTCGATGAGGTTCGGCATCTCCGAGATTTCGTGGATGTTTCCGAAGATCTTGCGGATGCGCCGCGAGGTAGTGGTCCGGCCGCGAACAGGAGCCGCGGAGTCTTTCGCTTTAGTCGCCATGATAGTCCCTGCGCTGTTCCGTCGTCCCGGCAAAGGCTGGGTCCGGACGGATTCCGGCTCGTGCCGGAGAAAAAGACGAAGCGCTTGTCCTGTTCGTCCTTCCCAATGCGTGCGGCCTGTGCGCGATTTCAGGCCCTGTCCCGGGAAAGGCAGGAAAAGCCCCGGGCGCACGTCACCGTGCGGCGGAGCCGGTATGTTTTGGATAGAGCGGATATACGACTTTTTTTGTCCGTTGCAAGGGGTATGCGGACAATCAGCCTTCGCTCAAGAACTCATCCGCCCTGATCGCCAGCTCCGTTCGCGTGCTTACCGCCAATTTCTCAAAGATGGCGTGGAGATAAACCTTCACCGTCCCTTCCGTCACGCCGAGCTGCGCGGCGATCTCGCGGTTGCGGAGGCCAGTACGGACGAAGCCGATCAGCTGCCGTTCCCGCGGAGCTAGCGCCGCGCGGTTGCCGGCACTCCGGGTCTTGGCAAGGTGCCTTGCGCGCTCGGCGAGTTCGGGATCGATCCAGCTGCGGCCGTGACGGACGCGGTCGAGGCAATCGAGCAGATAAGCGGGGTCCGAATTCTTGAGCACGATACCCTGGACCTTCAGCGATCTGGCTTCGAGCAGCGAGGCATCGTCGATTGCTGCCGTCAGCAAGATGACCCGCAATGGAGTTTTCGCGGCACGGATGCGGCGCAGTACGTCCATGCCGTTGCCGCCCGGCATCTGCAGGTCGAGCAGGAGAATGTCGGGCTCGAGCCGCTCGATCTCGGCCAAGGTGGTCGCGCCGGTGCCGGCCGTCCCGACGATCTCGAACTCAGTGTCGCGCAATAGCACCTCGAGCGCGGTTCGGATCATCGGGTGATCGTCGGCCAGCAGGATCCGGCTCAACGCAGTTTCTCGCCTATTGGGAGCGCGATCGACATTTTTGTCACGCCCATGCCGCGGGCCAAGTCGATCGCACCGCGCGCTTTCTCCACCCGCTCCTTCAGCGTGATCGGCAGTTCCAGCCGCTCTCCGCTTAGCGGAAAATCGGACCCGTCATTGACGAATTCGAGGAGCAGCTTGTCTCCCACCGCCGCAAGCTGGATTGTCACCGACTTAGCCTCTGCGTGGCGGACCGCATTAGCCACCGCCTCGCGCATCAGGTGATGTGCGTCGAGCCGGAGTCGGGTGGGGATCATCAATTCAGCTGGCCGCGCTGAAAATACACAGCGGACGTCCCATTGCCGCGACAATCGCTCGGCGAGGCCCTGCAAATCTTTGGCGAGGTCGTTGAGCGCGACCAAAGGTCCGCTACGCAGCGCCGTGATGAATGAGCGCAGCTCGCGCTGTTCCTGTAGCATTAGTTGCTTCAGCTCGTTGAGTTCGGGCTCGATCTCGCGGCCCGACGCCTTCGATCGCTTAATCGCCTCGAGCCGGAAGGCCGCGCCGGCAAGGAATTGCACGACGCTGTCGTGAAGGTCGCGGGCAAGCGTCAGCCTGGAGCCAGCTTCGGCGCTTTCCTCCGCGGCCTTGAGCAGGGCGTGCCTCTGGATATGCGCTGCTACATCCGCGGCGATCTGCTCCCCGAGGTCGATGTGGTCTGTCGACAGGCTTGGGACGGACTCGAAAAACAGCTCTCCCTCGCCGCCGTCGGTTCGGACCGGGACGGCAAGTCCTTCGCCTAGATCCAGGGCCAATGCGGCCTGCGCCGAGATTACGTCGCGCGGCGCAAAGGCTGTCAGATTGCGATCACGATCCTTTTTTAATGCGCGGTTCTTGCCGAGGTCGAAGAGAAACGGGGTCGTCGCGAGCGCGTCGGCCAGCGCCCGTCCCGGCATATTGACCACCGCGATTTCGCCCCCGCGCATCGCGATGCCGATCAGTTCGCCCTGCCCATGCTCACGCCAGACTAGTACGCCGACCGACGCGCGCAGGCCGTTCATCGCCGCGCGCAGGCCGGTTTCCAAGGGCGATTCATCCAGCGACGGCCGGGCGAGCAGGTCTTCGTCACGCAAGTAAAAGCGCGTGCGCCACTGGTTGGCGCCGAACCAGATCAGAATCAGCGACAAAATGACGAGCTGGCCCGTCCGGACCGCGAAGCGCTGCGGCTCGAACGGCGCGCCGGACGTCATCACGATCATGCCGGCAATTAAATAGAGCAAAGTCAGCAGCATCGCCGTCAGTGCCGTTGCGTGCCAGCCCCAGCGGATCGCCGCAGACATCAACAGGAACATGAAGAAGGGGAAGAATGGGCTCGTGTAGCCCTCGGTCAGCAGAACCAACGCGGTAAATAGGATGATATCGACCGCATGCGCGGGCCCCGCCAGCCTGGCGTCGAGCCACCAATTGCTCCAGGTGGCGGCGACGACCGCCGCGGCAAAGACGATGTAGCCGGTGAGAAGCGCAAAGGTCGTGGCCGGAGCATGTGTAGGCTGGGTGGCATCGACCAGAATGGCCAGCAGGAACAAAGTCGCCAGCATGAGACGGCCAAGCGCGATGACACGCCCTGACGGATGCTGAAGTCCCTTCCCCACGCGGGAATGCATATAGCATGATCGGAAGGCCGCACAGTGCGTCCGGTCACCCTATCTTTCGATAACTACGGAGGCAGGTCATCGCCTGATAAAACGCACCCCATGGTCCGTCCCCGGGCCAGGGAGCGCGAAGTGATTCGCGCTCCCTTTTTCTTTGGCGCGCGCCCCAAGCGAAAAGGGGCGACCCCTTGCGGAGCCGCCCCTTCCAATCACGGGCGCTTCAAGACACCCGCGAAATTGTAAAGCTTACTTGAGCTCGACGGTGCCGCCGGCAGCTTCGATCTGGGCCTTGATCTTCTCGGCTTCCGCCTTGTTGACGCCTTCCTTGATCGGCTTCGGCGCGCCTTCGACGAGCGCCTTGGCTTCGCCCAGGCCGAGCTGGGTGATCGCGCGGACTTCCTTGATGACGTTGATCTTCTTGCCACCGTCGCCGGTAAGGATCACGTCGAATTCGGTCTGCTCTTCAGCGGCCGGGCCGGCAACGGCAGCAGCGGCGGGAGCCGCAACCGCGGCAGCGGCCGAAACGCCCCATTTCTCTTCGAGAGCCTTGGCGAGGTCCGCGGCTTCGAGGATGGTCAATGCCGACAGCGTGTCGACGATCTTGTTGATGTCTGCCATTTTAAACTCCTTGCGGGGACTTGCCCCAGATTGTCGTGCGTTGTGAAATCAGCGAAAAATCAGGCTGCCTGAGCGGCGTAGGCCCCGAAAACGCGTGCCAGCTGGGCACCCGGTTCCGCGACGGTCCGCGCGATCTTGGTTGCGGGCGCTTGAATGAGCCCGATCAGCGTCCCGCGCATTTCGTCCAAGGACGGCAATGCGGCGAGCGCCTTGACCCCAGCGACGTCGAGCAGGGTGTCGCCCATCGCGCCACCAACGATCTCCAGGCGATCGTTGGTCTTGGCGAACTCCACGGCCACCTTGGCGGCGGCCACGGGGTCGATCGATGTGGCGAGCGCGGTCGGGCCGGTCAGCATATCGCCGATCGATCCGTAGCGCGTTCCTTCAAGCGCAATCAGGGCCAGCCGGTTCTTCGCAACTTTGAACTGGGCGCCGGCGTCGCGCATCTTCAGCCTGAGATCCGTGGACTGGGCCACGCTCAGCCCGAGATTGCGGGTGATGACCACCACGCTCGTCTCGGCAAAGACTTGCTTCAGCTCGGTGACCAGATCGGCTTTTTGCGAACGATCCATGCCATACTCCAAACATATCCGGTCAAAGCAGTTGCTTCGACCGGGACTCAAAATGCCCTGCCGCGGCGAACCACAGCAAAGCGATGATGTCCTAGGGGGCTGGATCGTCGGCGCCGCAAAAAGCGAAGCACGACCGGGAAAGGGAACCGCACCCCAAATCCCGAAAGATTCATGTCCCCGTCTTGGCTGCAAATTAAGCCGCAGATTGATTCTGGGGCAGCAACTGTCTCGGACGGATGCTCCTCAAAAGCCGAAGCGTCGGAGGAACGACGGCGCGGCCACTAGCTTACCCCGGTGGGGAAGTCCAGCGGCCGCGCCGGTTTCGTGTCAGGCGCCGAGTTCGGCGCTGTCGACCTTGACGCCCGGGCCCATCGAAGAGCTCAGCGTGACCTTCTTGACGTACTTGCCCTTGGCGCCGGTCGGCTTGGCTTTCAGGATCGCGTCGATGAAGGCGTCGAAATTGGCCTTCAAATCCGCTTCAGGAAAGCTCGCCTTGCCGATCCCGGCCTGGATGATCCCGGCTTTCTCGACGCGGAATTCGACCTGACCCGACTTGGCCGCCTTGACCGCTTCGGCGATGTTGGGCGTGACGGTGCCGAGCTTCGGGTTGGGCATCAGTCCCTTGGGGCCGAGCACCTTGCCGAGGCGTCCGACGACACCCATCATGTCCGGGGTGGCGATGACGCGGTCGAAGTCCGACTGGCCGTTCTGGATGGCTTCCATCAGATCTTCGGCGCCGACGATCTCGGCGCCGGCCTTGGTGGCTTCCTCGGCCTTGTCGCCGCGGGCGAACACCGCGACGCGGACATGCTTGCCGGTGCCCTTGGGCAGGTTGACCACGCCGCGGACCATCTGGTCGGCGTGGCGCGGGTCGACGCCCAAATTCATCGCCAGTTCGATCGTCTCGTCGAACTTGGCGGTGGCGAGGCTCTTGACGAGGCCGATGGCTTCGTCGGCGGCGTAAAGCTTCTCACGGTCGACCTTGTCGCCCTGGGCTTTGATTTTCTTGGTCAGCCTGGTCATCGCTTTAGCCCCCCACAACCTGGAGGCCCATCGCGCGGGCCGTGCCTTCGATGATCTTCGTCGCCGCCTCGATATCGTTGGCGTTCAAATCCTTCATCTTCATCTCGGCGATTTCCATGACCTTCGAGCGATGGATCGTCCCCGCGCTTTCCTTGCCCGGCTCCTTCGAGCCGGACTTGATCTTCGCCGCCTTCTTCAGAAGGAAGCTCGCCGGCGGGGTTTTGGTCGCGAAGGAGAAGCTGCGGTCGGCGAACACGGTGATGATCGTCGGGATCGGCATGCCCTTTTCAAGCTCCTGCGTGGCGGCATTGAACGCCTTGCAGAATTCCATGATGTTGACGCCGCGCTGACCCAATGCCGGGCCGATCGGCGGCGACGGATTAGCGGCGCCGGCCGGCACCTGCAGCTTGATATAGCCGGTGATTTTTTTAGCCATGATGTCTCACTCTGTAGGGACCGGAATGGAGGGAGCGGGTTGACCTTCGGTCGAGCTCCCGTTCCGGTCGGTTCAAGTTTAGTGGTCC
>DATHFE010000264.1:0-13181 GCA_035318245.1 Sphingomicrobium sp.
GGCTCTTTCATCTGGTCGGAAAGGCGCTGCCAATCGCGCTTGGTCATGCAGGTCCGTTCATAGCCCACCAGCGTACCCTGCCTTAGTTCGCGTTTGCAGATCATCTTCTCAGGCGCATTGGCTTGGGTCACCTTGACCGGCGCAACCGTATTGGCCGCAGCGCCCGGGATCTTCCAGTTGATCACGCCTTCGGTCACTTGATTGACCTTATTCCCATCGCCATCCTTAACCGGCTGGAACACCGCGTGGATCAGGACCAGCTCGCACGTTTCATTATCGAGCAGGGCATGTCCGCTGCTGTGCGTGACTTCGCAATTGGTTGGCTGGGCTGCCTTATCGAGCCGGATGGTGAATCCTACCAGGCCCTGCTCCCCTGCCACCAGCGCGCGCTTGGGATAATAAGCCATCAGCGTGTCGTAATTCTTCGCCTCGCGAAGGGACTTTTCGGCTGGCGTTTCCGCCTGCGCGGCAACTGAAGCCAGCAAGACCAACCCCAGGACAGCAATCGCCTTCATCAAACCCACTCCCCATCTACCCAATGCAAAGAATTACCATTAAATATAATAGACTTAAAGCCCGGCCAGTTCAGCCTCCGGTGCACGGGCCTCCGCCCATCGAGATACAGGTCGCCATTCCCTTTTTGCCCTGTATGTCGTCATAGGGTTGCTTCATCTCGTCGGTCTGACTTCGCCATTGGGTCTGGGTCATGCAGGTCCGCTCATAGCCGGCCAGCGTTCCCATCCTGAGCGTGCGCTTGCAGATCATTTTTTCTGGCGCATTGGCCGCTGCCACGGCAACCGGCGGGAGCGGAATGGCCGGTCCGGCCGCACCCGGAATCTTCCAGTTCACAACGCCCTCGGCGATGTAGTTGGTCTTGTTCCCCTCGCTGTCCTTGACCGGTTGGAACACGGCATGGATCAGGACGAGCTGACATGTTTCCTCGTCAAGCAGGCGGTGCCCGCTGCTGTGCGTGACTTCGCAATTCGTGGGCTGCCCGTCTTTATCGAGCCGGACGTTAAACGCGACTAGGCCCTGCTCGCCCGCGGTAAGCGCACGAGCCGGATAATAGCGCATCAGGGTGTCGAAATTCTGTGCCAGTCTGGCAGACTGCTCGGCGGGCGTTTCAGCTTGGGCGGTCGCCGCTACGGCCAAGGCCAACCCTAGGACACCAATCGCTTTCATCGACCGTCTCCTTCAAATGCTCCCGCAACGATTTAACATCAAATCAATAGAGTTGGAATGAATTCCGTTCGGCCAACCACCCGGCTTCATCGGGCAGCGCGAGCGCATCGAGGTCGCCCGGCAGGCTTGCCAAATCGTCGACCCATTCCCTCAAGCCCGGCCCGCCATTGATGACGTCGATCGGCAACTTGCCGAAGGCATATTCGTATGGGAAGTCGCGCCACAGCTCGTAATCTGGATATAGGCGCCGGATGGCCTTGAAGGCGAGCGCCTGCAGCCGCCACGGCTTGAACGCGTCATGGTCATAGCCGCGGCCCTCGGCGTGGATGTGGATGCCGTGGCACAACTGGTGCGCGTGCTTGTGGAAGGTCGGCTCGAACCAGATTTCGCGCAAGGAGCAGCCGGCTAGCCATTGCGGTGCAAGGTCATCCATTTCGGCCAGCACCGCCCGGGCGTCGATGTCGGGCGCTCCGAAGATTTCAAGCGGGCGCGTCGTTCCCCTGCCCTCGCTCAAGGTCGCGCCCTCAAGCATGACCGTGCCGGCATAATCGCGCGCCATGCTGATGTTGGGGGCATTGGGGCTCGGGTTGATCCAGATCCGGTCATCGGGCCAGCCGAAGCCCGGCGCGGCGCTGGGATCCCACCCCTCCATCGCGATCACGCGATAGTCGACGTCTAGTTTGAAGTGGTCGATGAACCAGTGGCCAAGCTCGCCGAGTGTCAGCCCGTGGCGCATCGGGATCGGTCCGGCGCCGACAAAGCTTTCCCACCCAGGCAGCAGCGTTAGCCCTTCGACCGGGCGGCCCGCCGGATTTGGCCGGTCGAGCACCCACACCGACTTGCCATGCTCGGCGGCGGCTTCGAGCATGTAGAGCAAGGTCGTGATGAAGGTGTAGATCCGGCAGCCGAGATCCTGCAGGTCGATCAGCACGGTGTCGAAGCTCGACATCATCTGCCCGCTCGGGCGGCGAACCTCGCCGTAGAGGCTGAACACCGGGATACCGAGCTGTGGGTCGGTGAAATCCGGGCTCTCGACCATATTATCCTGCTTGTCGCCCTTGAGGCCGTGCTGCGGGCCAAACGCGGCGGACAGGCGGATGCCGGGACATTGTGCGAGCGCATCGAGGCTGTGGACCAGGTCGCGGGTGACCGAGGCGGGATGCGCGACCAGTGCGACGCGTTTCCCTTCGAGCGGTGCACGGAGCGTGGGGTCGGCGAGGAGGCGGTCGATACCGAACAGGGTCATGCCGCCCCTATGTCCGCGAGGCGCAAGGCGAAGCAAGCATCATGGTGGAAATCGGGCGGCCCCGCGTGGTGAGCGATCGCCCAATAGCTTTTGTGCCCCGATCGATCCTCGATCACCGCGGTCGGCGCGAGACTGGCGACATCGTCGAGATCGGTAGCGAGACTGGCGGTGAGGTTGAGAGTATCCGCGTCGCCATCGGTGGCGATAGCGATTGTTGCCGGGATCTCGCGCCTGCCTTCGCGATACGAATCGAAGGCATAAGCCGCCCACTCGCCCGAGGGGCTGAAATTATACTCGCGATAGGCACCGCCATCGCCGCGCAAGAAAAGTTCGAAGCAGGTCGTTTGCCAGAGGTCGTCGGCACGCCCGGGCTCGCTTTGCGCCGGCAGGACGAGTTCATCGATATCGCCGGTGACCGTGTAGCTGAGCATTAGCCCACTGGGCGCACGCGTCACATACGCATCGACCGAAGTGATCGCGCCGGGCGAATGCGCTGGATGGGAGATGAGCTGCACGAAACGCACCTTAAAGTCGGAAATGGGCCGCTGTCACGAAAATGGATGCTGAAACCCGTTCAGCATGACAGTAGGAGGCTGCATGACCAGCTACCGCTCCACCCTGCTTCGCCTGCTCGATGAGCGCGGATACATTCACCAGGCGACCGACGCCGCCGCGCTCGATGCGCTGGCGGAGCGTCAGATCATCCCGGCCTACATCGGCTTCGACGCGACCGCGCCTAGCCTGCACGTCGGCAGCCTGGTGCAGATCATGATGCTGCGGCGGCTGCAGCAGGCCGGGCACAAGCCGATCGTGCTGATGGGCGGGGGCACGACCAAGGTTGGCGACCCGTCGGGCAAGGAGGAAAGTCGCGTCCTCCTGTCGCACGAAGATATCCAGGGCAATATCGCCTCGATCCGCAAGGTGTTCGAACGGTTCCTGACCTTTGGCGACGGCCCGACCGACGCGGTGATGGCCGACAATGACGATTGGCTCGCCAAGCTCGAATATGTCCCGTTCCTGCGCGAGGTTGGCCGGCACTTCACCATCAACCGCATGCTGACCTTCGATTCGGTCAAATTGCGGCTCGACCGCGAACAGCCGCTGACCTTTCTCGAGTTCAACTACATGATCTTGCAAGCCTATGATTTTCTTGAGCTTTCGCGGCGCAGCGGCTGCCGGCTGCAGATGGGCGGGTCGGATCAATGGGGCAATATCGTCAACGGCATCGATCTTGCCCGGCGGATCGACGGCGCCGAGCTGTTTGGGCTGACGACCCCGCTGATCACTACCGCCGACGGCGCCAAGATGGGCAAGACCGCTAGCGGTGCGGTTTGGCTCAACGAGAATGCGCTGAGCCCATATGACTACTGGCAATTCTGGCGGAACACCCAGGACGGCGATGTCGGGCGTTTCCTCAAGCTGTTCACCGACTTGCCGCTCGACGAGGTCTCGCGGCTGGAGTCGCTCGGCGGCGCAGAAATCAACGACGCCAAGAAGGTTCTGGCCGACGCGGCGACGGCGATGGCGCATGGCGAGGATGCTGCCGCTCACGCTTCGGACACAGCCAGGCAGACTTTCGAGCAGGGCGGCGCTGGCGAAGACTTGCCTTCCTTGCGCGTCCCGGAAGGACGGATCGGGATCGTCGCGGCGCTAGTCGGACTGGGGTTTGCCGCGTCCAACGGCGAAGCCCGGCGCAAGATCGCCGAAGGTGCTGTGCGCGTGAACGGCGAGGTAGTCGACGACCCCGCATTTGTCGCAACCTTGGCGGAGGAGCCGGTCAAGCTGAGCCTGGGCAAAAAGAAGCACGGTCTGCTCAACCCGAGCGAATGAGCCCCACCGCCGAATCGCGTTCGAACAGATAGAGCGCGGTCCTCGCCGCCTGCCCGCGCGGCCCGTCGAGCCCGCCGTCGCGGTCGAGGAGCAGTTGCGCATCGCCCTGAGCGATCGGTGCAAGCTCTGCCAAATCCTCGGGCGTGGCGACGCGGAATTGCGCCTCGCCTGATTGGCGGGTGCCAAGGATTTCTCCCGGACCACGCAGCCGCAAGTCTTCCTCCGCGATGCGGAAGCCGTCGTTGGTCTCGCGCATCAGGGCAAGGCGCGCGCGGGCGGTTTCGCTCAAGGTCTGGCCGCGAATCAGCAGGCATGTGCTGTGCCCAGCCCCGCGCCCGACCCTGCCGCGCAATTGATGAAGCTGGGCAAGGCCGAAGCGCTCGGCACCCTCGACGACCATCAGCGTCGCATTGGCGACATCGACCCCGACCTCGATCACCGTGGTGGCGACGAGCACCGCCAGTTGGCCGCTGACGAACGCCGCCATGACCGCATCTTTCTCCGGACCCTTCATCCGCCCGTGGACCAGGCCGACCTTCGTGCCGAAGCGAAGGCGAAGCAGAGCGGCGCGTTGCTCCGCGGCGGCGCTGTCGCTCTTCTCGCTTTCCTCGACCAGGGGGCACACCCAATAGGCCTGCCCGCCGCTTGCGACATGCCGGCCGAGGCCGTCGATCACATCGGGGATTTTCTCGTCGCTGATGACCCGCGTTTCGATCGGAGTCCGGCCCGGCGGCATCTCGTCGATGCGGCTGACGTCCATCTCACCATATTGTGTCAGGGCCAGCGTGCGCGGGATCGGGGTCGCGGTCATCACCAGCAGATGCGGCGGGCGGGTCGCCTTGGCCGAGAGCAACAGCCGCTGCGACACGCCGAAGCGATGCTGCTCGTCGATCACGGCGAGCCCCAGCGATTTGTAAGTGACCTTTTCCTGGAAAATCGCGTGGGTGCCGACGAGAATGTCGATCGACCCGTCGGCGAGGCCCATCAGCACGGCTTCTCTTGCGCGGCCTTTCTCGCGCCCGGTCAGGATCGCGGTCCGCACGCCAAGTGCGTCGAGTTGCGAGACAAGCGTCGCATGATGTTGGCGCGCAAGGATTTCGGTCGGTGCGAGCAAGGCCGCCTGGGCGCCCGATTCGACTGCGGTGAGCATTGCCAGCAGCGCCACGAGGGTTTTGCCCGACCCGACATCGCCCTGGAGCAGCCGCAACATCGGCGCGGCCTGGGCCATATCGCCGCGGATTTCCTCGGTGACTCGAACCTGCGCGGCGGTGAGCGTGTAGGGCAGCCGCAGCCTGTCGATCAGGCGTCCGTCGCCCTGGAGCGGGACCGAGCGGCGGCGGCGCGAATAAGCGCGGAGGAGGAGAAGCGCGAGCTGATTGGCGAAGATCTCGTCATAAGCGAGACGGCGGCGTGAGGCGGTCATGTTGGGATCGGCATGAGCTTCGGCCAGCGCCGCGCGCCACGGCCGCCAGCCTTCGCGCGCGGCAAGCGACGGCTCGATCCATTCGGGCAGCTCCGGTGCGCGTTCGAGCGCCGCCATGGCGAGCTCGCGCATGCGGCGGTTGGTGATGCCTTCGCTCAACCCATAAACCGGCTCGCGCAGGGGCAAATCCGCCGCTTTGTCGAGCCCAAGCACCTCGGGATGGACGATCTGCAAGTCTTGCCCATAGGCATCGAGCTTACCCGAGACGAGCTTGGGCTCGCCGAGCGGAAGCGACTTCTTCGCCCATCCGGGGTTGTTGAAATAGGTCAGCGTGATCGTATTGCCGGCCTTATCCGAGGCGTAGACGCGGAACGGCCCCCTGCCCGCCGACGCCCGCATTTCGAACGGTGTGACCTCGAGGACGACGATCCGTCCGACGAGCGCGTGGCTCGCTTCCGCCGCGTGAACCCGATCGATCGACCCGGTTGGCAGATGATAGATGAGATCGACCGCACGGGTCAGGTCGAGCCGCTTCAGTGCCTTTGCGAGACCCGGCCCGACGCCCTTTAGCGCTTCGACTTCGGTGAACAGCGGGTTGAGAAGCTCGGGGCGCATGGACGTGTCTTAGCGCCGCTGGGGTGACAGTCGAGGGGTGGCACCCTAGATGGCCGCCATGGCTCCCGGCGACGATGATTTGAAAGCGCTGCGCTATCGCGCGTGGCATCGCGGGACGCGCGAGGCCGACATGATGATCGGCGGGTTTTTCGATGCGCATTATGCTTCGTGGGACGAGGCTACGTGCGATCTGTTCGCCGCGCTGCTGAATGAGACAGACGTCGACATCATGGCGTGGGCGATCGGCGTGCAGGCGGTTCCCGAGCGGTTCGCGGGTCCGATGATGCAGGCCATGCAGCGCCTCGATTATCTGAAGGTCGCCAAGTGAGCGAGCCCTTGCAGCGCATTCTTGGCGCGACAGGCCCCCTAACCCTCGCCGGAGTGCCCGCCGGCTTCCTGCCGTGGCTGGCAGGTGATTTGGCGCGCGCAGCCCATGGCAAAGGCGGCACCAACAGCGGGCGCGCGGTGGTGGTCGTTGCCGACGAGCTGGCGATGCGTGCGCTGGCCGACACTGTCCCGGTGTTTGCGCCCGACGTGGAGATGCTGCAGCTCCCGGCATGGGATTGCCTGCCTTACGACCGCAGTTCGCCGGCCTTGCGGGTGATGGCCGAGCGGCTGGCGACGCTCCACGCGCTGCAGGTGGCGCGCAAAGGCCCGCAATTGCTGATCGTCACCGCCAATGCTGCGACCCAGCGGGTGCCGACGCCGTTCCGCATCCGCCAACTGACGCGGCGGCTTGCGCCGGGCGAGCGGATCGACCGTGAGGCGTTGATCGCCTTGCTCGGCGCCAACGGCTACCAGCGCACCGACGCGGTCGCCGACGCGGGCGAATATGCCGTCCGCGGATCGCTGATCGACCTGTTTCCTGCGGGCGAGCCGACCGCGCTCAGGCTCGATTTCTTCGGCGACGAGATCGAGAGCGTGCGGCGGTTCGACCCGACCGACCAGCGCACCATCGGTCCGGCAGATGCGTTCACCTTGATGCCGGCTTCGGAAGCCTTGCTCGACGAGGCGACGGTCAAGCGGTTCCGCGCGCGCTATCGCGAGACGTTCGGCGCCAACGCCACAGGCGACCCGCTCTACCAGGCGGTGTCCGAAGGGCGCCGGCTCGCCGGCATGGAACATTGGCTGCCTTTGTTCGAGGAGTCGCTGGCTACCCTGTTCGAGCACTTGAGTGAGAATGACGTCTGGCTGCGCGATGCCGGGACCGATGGCGCGATCGACGCGCGTTACGATTCGATTGCCGACTATTTCGAAAATCGCACCAAGGCCATGGTCGCACAGCCGGGCAGCTATCGCCCCTTGCCGCCCGAAGATCTGTATCTGGAGCGGCGCGAATGGGATGCGGCGGCTGCCGGGATGCCGGTCCACCTTGCCTCACCATTTAGCGAGCCACCAGGCGAGCGGGTAATCGACTTCGCGGTCGAGGCGCCGCGTGATTTCGCCCCCGAGCGAGCCCAGAACGTCAATGTCTATGAAGCGGTCGCGGTCGAGGTGCGCAAGCTCACGCGGGCCAAGAAGCGCGTAGTGCTGGCGAGCTACACGATTGGCGCGCGCGAGCGGCTGGCCGGGCTACTCGCCGATCATGGGCTGAAGTCCCTGGCGCTGGCCGGCAGCTGGCAGGACGCGCTTGGGGTAAAGGCCGACGCCGCGCTGATCGTCCTGCCGCTCGATCACGGTTTCAGCGCCGCCGATGTCGCGGTGCTGACCGAGCAGGACATGCTCGGCGATCGGCTGGTGCGGCGGCGACGGCGGCGCAAGGGCGCGGACGCTTTCCTAAGCGAGTTGGCGACGCTCAGCCCTGGCGACCTGGTGGTCCATGCTGAGCATGGCATCGGGCGCTATGTGGGATTGACCTCGATCAAGGTCGGCAATGCGCCGCACGATTGCGTCGCGCTCGAATATGCTGGGTCGAGCAAGCTCTACGTCCCGGTCGAGAATATCGACGTCCTGACCCGCTACGGCAGCGAAAGCGACGGCGTCCCGCTCGACAGGCTAGGTGGCGAAGCCTGGCAACGGCGCAAGAGCCGAATGAAGGAGCGGATCCGCGAGATCGCAGGCGAGCTGATCAAGACCGCCGCGATCCGCGCCACCCGGCCGGGCGCCTTGGTCGAGGCCGACAGCAGCTATCCGGCGTTCGTCGACCGCTTCCCCTATGACGAAACCGACGACCAGGACCGCGCGATCGACGAGGTGATCGACGATCTGGCGGCGGGGCGGCCGATGGACCGCCTGGTGTGCGGCGACGTCGGCTTCGGCAAAACCGAAGTGGCGATGCGCGCGGCGTTCGTGACCGCCATGTCGGGGATGCAGGTCGCATTGGTCGGGCCGACGACCCTGCTCGCCCGCCAGCATTACACCAATTTCGTCGAACGGTTTCACGGCTTTCCGATCAACATCGGGCGCCTGTCGCGGCTGGTTCCCGCGGCCGAAGCCAAGGCGACGCGCGACGGCCTGGAACACGGCACCACCGACATCGTCATCGGAACCCACGCAATCCTTGGGAAATCGGTCAGTTTCAAGAAGCTGGGGCTGGTCATTGTCGACGAGGAGCAGCATTTCGGCGTCACCCACAAGGAGCGGCTGAAAGCGCTCAAGAGCGACGTCCATGTGCTGACCCTGACCGCGACGCCGATCCCGCGGACGCTGCAAATGGCGATGTCGGGCCTGCGCGAATTATCGGTGATCCAGACTCCCCCGGTCGATCGGCTGGCGATCCGCACCTACGTCACGCCATGGGATCCGGTGGTGGTGCGGGAAGCGCTGCTGCGCGAGCATTATCGCGGGGGGCAAAGCTTCTTCGTCGTGCCGCGCATCGCCGACATCGCCGCCATCGAGGATTATCTCCGCGACGAAGTGCCCGAGGTGAAAATGGTCGTCGCGCACGGGCAAATGAGCCCGACCCAGGTCGAGGAACGGATGAGCGCCTTCTACGACCGCAAATATGACGTGCTCTTGTCGACCAGCATCGTCGAAAGTGGTCTCGACATCCCCAGCGCAAATACTTTGATCGTGCATCGGGCCGATCGCTTCGGCCTGGCCCAATTGTACCAGCTGCGCGGGCGCGTTGGCCGGTCGAAGACACGCGCTTATGCTTATCTGACGACGCCCGACCGCATCATGACCGAAGGCGCTACCAAACGACTGCAGGTGCTGGTCAATCTCGACAGCCTCGGTGCGGGGTTTCAGCTTGCCAGCCACGACCTCGACATCCGCGGCGCCGGCAATCTGCTCGGCGACGAGCAGTCGGGGCACATCAAGGAAGTCGGGTTCGAACTCTATCAGTCGATGCTCGAGGACGCGATCCTCGAGCAGAAAGCGGGCGGAGCAATCCGCCGCGAGGAATTTGCGCCGCAGATCAGCGTCGAGGCGCCGATCCTCATCCCCGAAGCCTATGTCCCCGATCTCGATTTGCGCATGGGGCTGTACCGCCGCCTGGGCGAGCTTGAGGACCGAGCGGCGATTGACAGCTTCGCCGCCGAAATGATCGACCGGTTCGGCGCGATCCCCTCCGAGACCGCCAATTTGCTGCAAATCGTCGAGACCAAGATCAACTGCCGCGCGGCATGCATCGCCAAGCTCGATGTCGGCGCCAAGGGCGCATTGGTGACCTTTGTCGAAGACGGTTTCCCCGATCTGGCGGGGCTCCTGGCCTATGTCGCGCGGCTGAAAGGTGCCGCGAAGCTCCGGCCCGACAGCAAATTGGCGGTATCGCGGTCCTGGCCAACGGCCGAAGAGCGCCTCAACGGCGCGATGCAATTGTCGCGCGGCCTGGCGCGGGTGATCGCCGCGGCCGGCTAAGCCGCCGCTGCCTGTGTGCTGGCGACGAAACGGGTGAGCGCGGCTTCGTCGAGCGCGCCCGCGCCGAGGAAACCCTGATAAAGGTCGCAACCCCATTCAGACAGCAAGGTCAGCTGGGCGGTGCTTTCGACGCCTTCGACGATCACCGACAGTTCGAGTTCGCGGGCGAGGCGGATCATCGCCTTGACCACGATCCGGTCGCGCGATCCGCCCACGATGTCCGCAATCAAGCCGCGATCGATCTTGAGCGTGTCGAGCGGCAGGCTGGTGAGATAGGCCAGGCTGCAATAGCCGGTGCCGAAATCGTCGACCGCGATGCGCACCCCGGCGGCGCGCAGCATGGCGAGGCGCGCGGCGGCGGCGGGCTGGTCGGCGAGCAGGCCATTTTCGGTGATTTCGGCGGTGACGCGCTCTGGCTTTAATCCGGCGGCGGCAATCTCGTCGAGCAGCCAGCGCTCATAGCCGGGCCGAGTAAGATCTTCGGCTAGAAGGTTTATTGAGATACGAAGCTCAGCGAGCGGCCCGGTCCATTGGCCCACCATGCGCAACGCCTTGCGTTGGATCAGCCGCGAAAGCCGCTCGGACTGGCCTGTAGCGGCAGCGCGGGCGAATAGTTCCTCGGGTGAATTGGCACCATCCCAGCGGGCCAGTGCCTCGACTCCGCTAACATGGCCGGTGGCCAGTTCGATCTGCGGCTGGAAATGGACCTGAATCCGATTGCGGGCGATAGCAGTCTCGAGCGCGCGGTCGCGGCGCGGTTTGGCGGGCGCCGGACCAAGCTGATCCGACGCCCGCTTCCCCCCCCTGGGAGTTCGAAACCACGCAAACTTCATAGCCCTGCCTAGGCGGCGCTCGATTGCGGTGAAAGGAGGCGGTTGGCATGCGCCCCACAACGGGACAGTGGCGCGGCTGCGCAAAATCCCTATGTTTGCCCGGCCACCACAGTCAAAAGGAGCGGCTGTGACCGCCCAAGCCACGGCCAAGTCCGCCATCCACGCCGACCGCGACCTTGCCGCGGCGGGCATTGGTCTGCTCGTGTCGAACACAGAAGCGAGCAAAGCCGCCGAGGCGATGCTCCGCAAGCGCTACAAATGGGCCGCGGCGGATGAAGCGGAGATGCTGGTCGCGATCGGCGGAGACGGCTTCCTACTTCAAACGCTGCATGAGATGCTCGAGGGCAGCATAATGCGGCCGGTGTTCGGGATGAATCGCGGCACGGTCGGCTTCCTGATGAACGACTGGCGCCTCGACCGGCTCGCAGAGCGCATCGCCGGCGCAAAGGCGATCAAGGTCGCGCCGCTGACCATGAAGGCGACGACGACAAGCGGCAAAGTAATGACCCATGCAGCGATCAACGAGGTCTCGCTGCTGCGCGAAACTCGCCAGACCGCCAAGATCGAGGTTTCGGTCAACCAGCGTGTGGCGATGCCCGAACTGGTCTGCGATGGCGTGCTGGTGGCGACCCCGGCGGGTTCGACGGCCTACAACCTCTCCGCACGCGGGCCGATCCTGCCGCTCGCCGCAAAGATGCTGGCGCTGACCCCGATCAGCCCGTTCCGTCCTCGGCGATGGCACGGCGCGATCCTGCCGGACGATACGCAAATCTGTTTCCGGGTGCTCGAGCCCGAAATTCGCCCGGTTTCGGCGGTCGCCGACCAATATGAGGTGCGCGAGGTGGCGAGGGTCGATGTATCGCTCGACCGCGACCGTTCACTGACCTTGCTGTTCGATCCCGAACACGCCCTCGACGAGCGCATCGCGATGGAGCAATTCGCCACCTGACAGGGTTGTTTTTGGGTAAGGCTCGTTTATAGGCCCGTTCGCTTCCTCGAGAGGTGTTCCCCGGTAGCTCAGCGGTAGAGCGTTCGACTGTTAATCGAATGGTCGCCTGTTCGAATCAGGCCCGGGGAGCCATTCCTTCTAACTCAGCCTTCCATCGCGGCCATCAGGCTGGCATTGCCGCCCGCGGCGGTGGTGTCGATGCAGGTCACCCGCTCGGTCGCGAAGCGCGCGACATAATGCGGTCCGCCTGCCTTGGGCCCGGTCCCGGAGAGCCCCTCTCCGCCGAACGGCTGGCTTTCGACCACCGCGCCGCTCTGGTTGCGGTTGACGTAGAGGTTGCCGACGCGGGCGCGCCGCTCGACGAATTTGCGGGTGGTGTCGATCCGGCTCTGCAGGCCGAGCGTCAGGCCATAGCCGGTGGCGTTGATGTCATCGATCACCTTGCCGAGTTCGCCTGAGCCGAACCTGACAACGTGGAGGATCGGCCCGAAATGCTCGCGGTCGACGTCGGCAAGTGACTTGATTTCGACCATCGCCGGAGTGACGAAAGTGCCATGTTGGGTCTCTGGCGGAAGGTCGATGCGGGCGAGGACCTTACCGCTGCGTTCCAGCTCTGCGAGATGCTCGTCAAGCGCGGCCTTGGCTCCGGCATCTATCACCGGACCGACATCGACATCGAGCTGGCGCGGATCGCCGATCCTCAGCGTTTGCATTGCCCCCGCGATCATCGTCAGCATGCTGTCGGCGACATCGTCCTGGACGAACAACACGCGCAGCGCTGAGCAGCGCTGGCCGGCCGACTGGAACGATGACGCCATGACGTCACGAGTGACCTGCTCTGGCAGCGCCGAGCTGTCGACAATCATCGCATTCTGGCCACCGGTCTCGGCGATCAAGGGGATGATCGGCCCGTCACGCTCGGCGAGCGTGCGGTTGATCATGCGCGCGGTATCGGTCGAGCCGGTGAAAACGACTCCCGCGAGCAGCGGATGCGCGGTCAGCGTTCCGCCGACGACACTGCCTTGTCCGGGCGCCAGTTGAACGACATCCTTGGGGATGCCCGCCTGGTGCATCAGTTCGACTGCGAGCGCGCCGATCAGCGGCGTTTGCCCAGCCGGCTTGGCAATCACCGCATTGCCTGCCGCGAGGGGCGCGGACGTCAGGCCCGTGAAGATCGCCAGCGGAAAATTCCACGGCGATATGCTGGCGAACACCCCGCGGCCGTGGAGCCGCAGCTCATTCTGCTCGCCGGTCGGGCCCGGAAGGGGCGTCGGCCTGGTGAATTGGCGTCGCGCCTCCGCG
>DATHFE010000265.1:0-6397 GCA_035318245.1 Sphingomicrobium sp.
GCGGTCGCGCTCTATGCTTCGGCGGTCGCCTGATGGTCCACACCGCCGCCAACCTCGGTGCCAGCCTGGACGCTTTAGCCAAGGCCGACAAGCGCTTCGCAAAGGTCCTAAAGACCCACGGCCGCCCCGAACCGCGCGTCAGCCCGCCGGGGGTCACGACCCTGCTCCGCACGATTGTCGGCCAGCAGGTCAGCGTCGCCGCGGCGCGGTCGATGTGGAATAAATTGGAAGCGCTCGTCGGCTCGCCGCCCGACTTGAAAGTCCTGCTCAATTCCACCGATGAAGAACTTCGCGCCGCCGGACTGTCGCGGCAGAAAGCCGGCTATGCGCGCAGCCTCGCCGGGCTGGTCCTGTCGGGCGAGCTCGACCTCGCCCACCTGCCCGAGGATGACGAGGAAGCCATCGCGCTGCTGACCAAAATCAAAGGCATTGGCCGCTGGTCGGCGGAAATCTATCTGCTGTTTTCCGAAGGCCGCCCTGACGTATGGCCAGCCGGCGACCTCGCCGTACAGATCGAAATCGGCCGCTTGATGGGCCTCAAGGACCGCCCCTCGGAAAAGCAATTGCGCGAACTTGGGGAAGCCTGGCGCCCCCACCGCGGCGCTGCCGCCATTCTCGCCTGGCATAGTTACAACTCCGCTGGGACGGCGCTTTAAGCCCGCACCCCGACGCTGTGCAGGCGTTGGCTCAGTCCTCGGAAAATGCGCGGGCCGAGGTCGAGCCGGATCGGCGCCATCTTGCCGCCGTCATCGCCGCCGCGCCCCACGATAAAGCTGGCCGAGGTCTGGCCCTCGCTGCGGCCGAAACGGTAATGCGCGTTGAAGCCGAGGATCGGTACGAACAATTTGCGCCCGTCGACTTCATATTCCCTGACGTTAGCGCGCGGAAGCGCCACGGCGCTCCTCATCTCGACCTTCGTCAGCGGCGCAATCTCGGGAATGGGTTCAATCTCAACCGCGGGACGCTCGAAGAAGGCACCCAGTTCGTTATCTTGATCGGGCCCCGCGTTGAACATCCGCCCTTCGACCCGCACGTCACGGGCGATGGCGCTGCCGCTGTTAAAAAGGACGACATCGAAGTGAATCGTCGCTGCGTCGTCGGTGACGACCGCTCGCGTGGCGTCGAATTCGATCTCGAGCCATGGCCGCAGGCCGGTCGAAATGATCCCGTCCGATTTCGGACCGGTGGATCTGGGTGCGGGCGCTTGTACCGGTGCACTCGCCGGTTGTGCGACGCGGGTCGCGACAGGCGCCGTAGATACCTCGGGGGCAATCCCGACCAGGTCTTCAATGCCCTCGCCGCCTGCATAGGCCGGCCGTGCCGCGCTGCGCTGGCGCCACATCAGGAACACGCCGCCGGCCGCGACCAGCAGCAAGGCCAGCAGCCACGGCATCCACGACCCGCCACTGTCGGTGGCCGGAATGCGCGTGGGAGACGGAGCAACGGGCTCGTTCAAGTCCGCTTGGGGAGCGATTGCGTTCGAGGGTTCGTTGACCGGCGGCGCGAGGGTCGGTTCCCGCGACAGCGGATCCGCCGGCGGCAGCGCCACCGTCACCGAGCGAGATGGCACCGTCGAAGGCACCGGCCGTGTGCGGACCGCCAACGACGGCGCATTCGATGGCTGAGCGTCCGGCTGGTGCGCGGTGGAACTTGCGTTGGGCGTATTGGCGGCCGGCGATTCGGTCCGCCGCGTGACGGTCCCGGGCAGCGTGAAATCGCGCAATTGCTCCGGCCCAACCGTGCCGGGCGCGGGCGTTGTCGCAGGTGCTGGGGCAGCTGAATTGGTGGCGGTTTCCTGCGCCAGGAGCGGCGGCGTGGCGAGGCTGGCCAGCGCCAGCGCCAGCGCAGCGCCGCAGCCCCACATCGTCAATCGCCCACACACCCGCATCACACCCCAGGATCCCAATGAATCGCCCGCCATCTGGGCGCACCGCGCCGAACGGGCGATGAATGGCGCGCTCCATGCCCGCCATCCCCGTCGGCTTCAAGCGGGTTCGCGCCTAGCGGGCGTCGACCAGGACCAGTTCGGCGTCGCCGGCAGCCTCAATCGTCAGCGAATCTTCCCCAGTAATCGCAATGCCGTCACCCTTGGCCGCGGCGATTCCGTTGACCCTAACCGGCCCGCTAGGGACCAGATAGAGGTGCCGCGTTGGGTCGGCGGCATAGGTGAGCTGCTCACCGCCGCGCAAGGTGGCTCCAAGTATGCGCGCATCGGCATTAATGCTCAAGGCGCCGTCACCGGATGCTCCGCTGGCAAGCAATTGGAACTGCCCGTCACGCGCGTCTTTGGGGAATGGCTTGGCGCCCCAGCCGGGAGCGGCATTCGGCTTGTCCGTCTCGATCCAGATCTGGAACAAAGTCGTGTCTTCATCCTCGAGGTTGAACTCGGAGTGCGTGACCCCGGTCCCGGCGCTCATCACCTGGACATCGCCGGCGACGGTGCGTCCCTGGTTGCCGAGCGAATCCTTATGGGTGATCGCCCCCGACCTGACGTAGGTGATGATTTCCATGTCGCTGTGGGGATGCGGCGGAAAGCCGGACTTGGCGGCGATGCGATCGTCGTTCCACACGCGGATGCGCCCCCAGCCCATTCGATCGGGCTCGTAATAATTGGCGAAAGAAAAATGGTGGCGGGCGTCGAGCCAGCCGTGGTCGGCGTGGCCGAGCGAAGCAAAGGGTCTGATATTGATCATGAGCCGGCAGATGGGACGACGGCCGGGGCTGTTTCAAGTGTCAGCAATGTGACCGCGCCTCCGTTAGATTTCCTTCAATTGCGCCGCGTAGGCCGCCGCCTTGTCGGCATAATGCGCCGCCGACATTGCCAACAGCGCAATCTGTTGTTCGTTGAGCGCCCGGATCGCCCGCGCCGGCGTTCCGACGATCAGCATTCCGGGCTCAAAGATTTTGCCCTCGGTCACTAACGCCCCTGCCCCGACTAGGCAGTTCGTCCCCAGCACGACACCGTTAAGCACCCGCGCGCCCATCCCGATCAGGCACCCGTCGCCGATCGTGCAGCCGTGGAGGATCGCCTGGTGGCCGACGGTCACTCGATCACCGATGACCAAAGGCGCGTCGGGATCGGAATGGCCGACCGCGCCGTCCTGGATGTTGCTTTCCTGGCCGATCAGGATCGGGGTGTTGTCGGCGCGGATTACCGCGCCAAACCAGACGCTCGCTCGCTTCCCCAACCGGACATCGCCGATCAAGTCCGCCGATGGCGCCGTCCAGGCGCCTTCTTCCAAGGTCGGCTTCAGCTCGCCCAGCGCGTAAAGCATCAAGGCTCCTCGAACGTGCCGATAAACTCTTCTTCGCCGGCGATTGCCTGCATTTCCGCGTCGATCCGGCGATAGGTCTTGCCGTGGCTTTTCTGAAAACGCTCGAACGCTTCGCGCGATGCCCAGCGGTCGATCGTCAGCCAGAAGCCACCCTTTTTCTCGGGCCCGAGCAAATGCGTGCCGATGAAATCGGGCGAGGCGGCGAACAGCCGGGCCCAGCGGCCGGTCGGGCCATAGGCATCCAGAAACGTGGCCTCGCGGTCGGCCGGCGGCTTGAATCGCCATACCCGGACATGAGTCATGGCGCCGAACTATCGCATCGCGCGCCATGAAACCAGTAACGGATGATTAACTCACCGAGGGCGGATCGCTCGCCGGGAAGGTCTCCGCCAGCGCCTCATCCAGCAACCGATCGAGATGCTCTTTCCGGGACTCGCCCCGCGGCGGCTTCCGCAAACCGTTTTTGCTCGTGTCGCGCGCGCTTTTTCGATCGACCGGCGCCGGCTCGATCTTCGTTTGCGGTCGGACGCGGTTGCGCGGCATGCCACCTCTCGATCGCGCCGGAGGAAATGGTGCCAGGAGAGGACCCACACTCTCCTGCTAAGATTTTGATATTAAATTCAATACCTTGAGTGACTTTTTCGGTGGCCCGTTTTGTGGCCCGCCACCGCGATCGTAGGAATGGTTCGAGTGTTGTTGGGCCGGTGGCATCGTTATCCCAGTGTGTATCAAATTGTCGCCATCGGCTCAATATCGTGCTGTCGCCCCCGACGACCCACAGCGACACGCTCCGCGTCACGCGCGGCAGGGCACGATCGCGACTTCCAGATAGCCCCCGCTGGTCGCTTTGGAGACCTGCACCGGATGTGCTGGAGGCGAGAGCATCTTTACGCACTCGGCGGCACCTGCATTCTCAATGACTTCCGAACTCCCTGTCGGACGTTTCCTGATCTTGAAGCCGTGAAGCGATTTGAGGACCGTGCCTTTTTTCAGTTCACCATAGCGTAACAGCCTGTCGGCGCCCGGCGGCATCAGCACGCCGTCTTCGGTCGGTTTGCCGTCATACTCCTCATAGTAACTCCATCCCGACAGACCGCCGGCGGCGACTGTGCCCTGCCCTTCCCCTAGACTGGTTAGCGGGGCGCCGGCCGGTTGACTGGGGTCGTCGCCGCTCGTTTCGACCTTGATGCCCCGAAGCTGCAGCCAGCTCTGGGTCTGATCTTTGAGGCACCGCGTATACGCTTGGTAAAACTTCAAGCCCGTCTCATCGGACGTGATCCTCATGGTCACGGTACCAACGTCGCTCGACTTGACGCTGCCTTCAGTCGAAACCCGGGTGAGATAGCTGCTCAGTCCCGCCGTGATCTTCTCCTCGTTGACGATCTGTCGGCCGCCCGCGCAATTGCGGGCGATCTCCGATGCGGCGCGCTCTGTCTCGCTTGAGGGCTGGTTTGGCCGAAACGCATACATGACGATCAGCCCGACGAGGATGATCGCAAACAGGAACGTCAATATCATGACGGTTCTTCGGGATATCTGAGGCACCGCCGCACTCCCTTTGAAGATGAAAGTGAATGCCGACTGCGAGAGATCCAGGACCTCGGACTTGGTTTGGCCCTTGTAGCTCGCCGTGACCTTCAATGCCCCGGTTTCGTCAGCCGGCAAAGTGATGTCGCCGCGCCCGTCGGAGTCAGTCACACTGCCGTGAGGCTCGCCGTCAACTTCGAACGTGAAGCTGGTGCCGGGGAGCAATTGGCCCGCCTGATCACGCGCGGTGACGTTTATCCGACGCGCATCGCCCACGTCGCTCATGCGCAAATCCGGATTCTGCGTCCCCGCACGTCGCAGGTGACGCAAGGCTGGCCGGCCTTGCCGTCAGGGCACCGCGCGGTGGGTATCGCCGCAAGTTCGATCCCCATGCGAGTCGGGATGATCAGCCGTTGGAAGGTGGCGTTCGGCTCGACACTGGCGGAGGTCACAAACCGTCCTGCTGACGCGCGCAGCTCAACCGTCAAGCGAGTGTCGATCTCAATCGAGCTTTCCCCGCCGGTGCTCAGTTCTCCGAACGGCTCGCGGTCGACGAAGATTTCAACTCGTGCGCCGATAAGGGGGAGCCCCTCCTCGTTTTCGACCAAGACCTTGATCGTGCGCGTTTCTTCAGCTTGCGTGGCCATTCGAACCCCCGCCCTCAAGCATTCGCTTAGATGCCGAGCCCAGGGAGAAGACCCGTCAAAGAAGTGCAAGTCAATTGCTAGCCAGCGACTTCCTGGGTTCCGTTACGGCCTACCCACGGTCCGAGCCCCGTTGGGGGGCGCAGCTTGATTAGGCCGGCTCGCGCAAAGAACAGGTTTAAGTCAGCGAGTCAGAAGGCCGATGATTTCCTCGACTGCCAGCTTGCTCAACCACGGATCGATCTCGTGCCGTTTCACCGGACCGTGGTGATTGACGGTGCGGCGCAACAGACGCGCGACATATTCCATGGCGAGCCGATGATCGGACTTCATCGCTGCCTGAAATGCCTCGCCGTCGGCAGAACCCACGCGGTCGATTATCAAGGCTCTCAATTCGGGCCCGAAGTTCATCGAGTTTGCGCTAACCTGCCAAGCTCCTGCCTCGGTCGTCGTTGAAGTGTCCGAGGTCGGGTTGGTAACATCCCGCCCTTCAGTCCAATCCCAAGAGGACTCGAAAGCGGCAAGGACGCGCATCGCCTCGAGCATTACCGCTCGCCGATGAAGATCGCCACGCCAGGGTCCTAGCGCCGGGCGCACTGACGCGAAAATGTCATGCGCATCGTTTGGCGCGAAGAGATCGTCCGGTGCATCCGCGCCCCACGCGATCAGCTCATCGAGAAAGGAGTCGGGAGCCCTGCCGCGGTTCTTTACCTTCGCCTTGAGTGCGCCATAGGCCATCGCAATCGCCCCCGCTGCTACAATTCGAAATCGATCAGCCAGCTTGCACGTATGCAAGCTCGAAGTGCATCCCGTCTTTTCGGCCCTGCCAATGACCGCCCCAGTAGAAACCGTGGTCGTTGGCGAGCGAAACCAGCTCCCTTACGCTACCCCTTTCGCCGACGAGAGCCGGAATGTGACCGAGCCTGTTCCAGCGGTAATTGATGTCAAAGC
>DATHFE010000266.1:0-2545 GCA_035318245.1 Sphingomicrobium sp.
TGCTTATTATCATACTTTGATTTCAGAGGGGAAAGTCCCCCAAGGACGCAAAATGACCCTTGAGCGACTGACGACCATCATGCGGCGCCTGCGCGATCCCGTGAACGGCTGCGAATGGGATCGCGTCCAGGATTTCAACTCGATCGCCCCTTATACGATCGAAGAAGCTTATGAAGTCGCCGATGCAATCGCCCGCAACGACATGGAATCGCTAGCAGATGAGCTTGGCGATCTTCAGCTCCAGGTCGTCTTTCACTCCCAAATGGCAGCTGAAGCCGGCCATTTCACCGTCGACGACGTCCTTGACCGCATTTGCGACAAATTGGAGCGCCGCCATCCGCATATCTTCGGCGACGCTGCGTCCACGCCCGGCTGGGAAGCGCTCAAGGCGGCCGAACGCAGCACTTCCGAGGACAAAAGCGCGCTTGCCGGCGTCGCGAACGCGCTTCCGGCACTCGAACGTGCGGTCAAATTGCAGCGCCGCGCCGCTCGGACCGGCTTCGATTGGCCCGATGTCGAAGGCCCGCGCGCCAAAATCGTCGAGGAGTTGCAGGAACTCGAAATTGCGGAGACCCAGGCCGAGCGAGTCGACGAGCTAGGCGACTTGCTGTTCGCCGTGGTCAACCTCGCACGCCATCTCAACGTCGATCCGGAAGCTGCCCTTCGCGAAGCTAACCGAAAGTTCGAACGCCGCTTCCGCGCGATCGAGGTTGATCCTGCTTTCGCTGGCGATCTCGACGCCAAGGAAGCTCTCTGGCAAGCGGCGAAACTCGCTCAGAGCGACTGAAAGCGCGCCCAATTGTCGGCCGACAGCCGCACCGCGACATGGACCGTCTCGTCGTCCATTCGCTGGTCGAGCATTTCGCCATGGGCGTGCAGCCAGGCGATCCGGTTGCCGTCGCCGGCGGACAGCTTCAGCCGATGGACCTCGGCGCGCTGGTGAAGCCGTGCCGCGATTGCCTCGCTTAGCTTGTCGACCCCCTCTCCGCTCAACGCGGAGACTGGATAGACATCCTCGCGTCGCGCCGCTTCAGCGAGCAAAGCCGCGCGGTCATCGCCACCGAGCAGGTCGAGCTTGTTCCAAACCTCGATCCGGGGCGGCGATCCGGCCTCATCCAATCCCAAAGTCGTCAGCACTTGCGCGACGTCGGCAGACTGCGCGTCGCTGTCAGGATGCGCAATGTCGCGGACGTGGAGGATGAGATCCGCGGATTCGACTTCTTCCAGCGTCGCGCGGAACGCCGCGACCAATTCGGTCGGCAAGTCCGACACGAATCCGACCGTGTCGGACAAGATCGCCTTGTCGAACCCGGGCAGCTTGAACGCCCGCATCGTCGGGTCGAGCGTTGCGAACAGCAGATCCTCGGCCCGCACATCGGCGTTGGTCATGCGGTTGAACAGGGTCGACTTGCCGGCATTGGTGTAGCCGACCAGCGCGATCACCGGCCACGGCGCGCGCTGGCGGCGATCACGGTGCAGCCCGCGCGTGCGCTTGACCTGGTCGAGCTCACGGCGAATTCGCGCCATTCGGTCGCGGATCAGCCGCCGGTCAGCCTCAATCTGGGTTTCGCCCGGGCCGCCGAGGAAGCCGAAGCCGCCGCGCTGGCGCTCGAGATGGGTCCAGCTGCGTACAAGGCGCCCGGCCTGATAATCGAGATGCGCCAGTTCGACCTGCAAGCGCCCTTCCGCGGTCGCAGCGCGTTCCCCGAAAATCTCCAAAATCAGCCCGGTGCGGTCGATCACCTTGGTCTTGGCGCCCTCCTCCAATGACTTTTGCTGCACCGGCGTCAGTCCGGCGTCGACGATCAGCAGGCCCGCGTCATTCTCGCTGGCGATTTCGGCGATTTCCTCGATCTGCCCTTTGCCGAACAGGCTCGCCGGCCGAACGTTGCGCAGCTTGAACGCGCGTCGCGCGACGACGTCGATCCCGATCGCCTCGGCCAGGCCCTCGGCCTCATCCAGACGGGCTTCGGTCGAGCGTAGCCCGCCGCTATTGCCGCCCCGATCGGGAAGCACCAGCAACGCGCGCTCGCCGCGGGCAAAACCGCTGTCGTCGTCGCGGTTGAAGACGCTCAATCGCTCTCCTCCGCGTCGGGTTCCGGGTCGAGCGTCAGCGAATGCGCCGGCTGCAGCGTCGAGATTGCATGTTTGTAAACCAGCTGCACAAGACCGCCGCGTTCGAGCAGCACGCAAAATTGGTCAAAGCTCGCGACCTCGCCGGTCAGCATCACGCCATTGACCAGGAACACCGTCATTGCCTCATGCTGGCGTGCCGACGCCGCGAGGAACAGGTCCTGCAGCGGGGCGCGACGGCCCTCCCCCGCCTGCACGATCGTTTCGGGTGCGACAAAGCCATCGGGCACCTGCGCCGGCATGATTGTCGAGATCGAATGCTTGTAGACCAATTGTGCGCTGCCATCGCGACGAAGCAGCAGGGAGAAGCTGTCGAACCAGGTGATAATCCCCTGGAGCTTAACGCCTTTCACAAGGAAAATCGTCACCGGAGTCTTCGCCCGGCGCACGTGATTCAGGAAATTATCCTGCA